>JBDTCK010000133.1:0-8211 GCA_039923645.1 Rhodoferax sp. | reverse complement strand
TGCACGATGCCTTTGTCGGCGCGGGATGCGAGGGGCACGAAGCGCCGCAGCGCGCGGTCAGCGTGGGAGCCGGTGCGCTCTGGGCTCACGTGTACGACGCCGTGACCACGCGCTCGGGCGGCTATGTGCAGGGCGGTGGCTGCATGACGGTCGGTGTTGCCGGGCTGGTCCAGAGCGGAGGGTTCGGCAGCTTTTCCAAGGCCTGGGGGCTCGCTGCAGGCAACCTTATTGAGGCCGAGGTTGTCACCGCGGACGGCACGGTGCGCATCGCCAACGCCTGTACCAACCCGGAGCTGTTCTGGGGCATCAAGGGCGGTGGGGGTGGCAGTCTGGGCGTCGTCACGCGACTCACGCTGCGCGTGCACAAGCTGCCGGAGAGGTTCGGTGCCGTGAACCTCACCATCAAGGCTACCTCGGCATTGGCGTTTCGCCGATTGATTGGCCTGATGGTCGATTTCTGTCATCAAAGCTTGCTCAATCCGCATTGGGGAGAACAGATACGGTTTTTTCCTGACAACGTTCTCAAGGTTTCTATGGTGTTCCAGGGACTCGACCGGAGCCAGGCGCAGGCGATCTGGCAACCGTTCTTCGACGCGCTTGACGCCGCACCGCAAGACTTCAAGATTGGATTTTCGCCGCTGAAGATCGTGTCGACTTCGGCCCGGGAATTTTGGGCTCCCACGTTTATGAAGAGAGTGCTCGGCTTCATCAAATCCGATGACCGACCGGACGCGCCCAAGAACAACGTGTTCTGGCCCGGCGACCAGAGCGATGCTGGCCAGGTTTTACAGGCCTACCAGTCCGCATGGTTGCCGGTGGCCCTGCTGCAGGCGGACCGGCGGCAGGCGCTGGGTGATGCGCTGTTCAACGCGAGCCGGCATTGGCGCTTATCCCTGCACCTGAACAAGGGCCTGGCAGGGGCTCCCGCCAACGTAGTAGCTGCGGCTGGCGACACGGCGATGAACCCGGCCGTGCTCGATGCCTTTGCGCTGGTCATCTGCGGGGCGAGCGCACCGCCGGCTTATCCGGGTGTTGCGGGCCACGAGCCCGACGCTGCGTTGGCGCGCCGGCATGCACAGTCCCTCGCCGGTGCCATGGACGAACTGCGCAAGCTGGTGCCCGATGCCGGCTCCTATGTGTCGGAGAGTAATTATTTCGAGCCGCGCTGGCAGCAGTCTTTCTGGGGCTCGAACTATCCGCGTTTGCTGGCCGTCAAGAAACAGTACGACCCCGCCGGCCTGTTCTTTGTGCACCACGGCGTGGGCAGCGAAGACTGGAGCGCCGACGGGTTTACCAAACTGGCCTGAAGTGGCTCAAGATGGGCGCCGGCGGCGCCGATGCCTCACCGGCGGGAACGTCAAGCACGTATTGGCGCAGTGGGCACTGTCCTGGGTCGCACGGTGGCCATCACGTAATAGACCACGCCACCGATCGCGACGCCGAAGAACCAGCCATAGGTGCCCCACCACGAGGGCAGCAGATTGGTCATGTTCGGCAGGATGCTGGAAAACAGCGCGCCGATGGCGGTGGCGATCAGCGCATTGATGTTCCAGCCGCCTTCGTAGCGGTATTCGCCGTCCTCGTGGTAGAGCGCCTCGACGTTGAGGCTCCCCTTCGCGATCAGGTAGTAGTCCACCAGGATGATGCCCAGCAGCGGCCCCATCGTCGCACCGATCGCGTTGACGAAATGTGAGGCATCGCCGTCCCACGGCGCGAACGGGTAGAGCACCAGCGCAATGAGTGCCGCAATGTAGCCGCCCTTCTTGAAGCTGATCAGGCGCGGGAACACGTTGGAAAAGTCAAACGCGGGTGAGACGAAGTTGGCAACCACGTTGATGCCCAGCGTTGCCACGGCAAACGTAACGGCAGCCAGCGCGGCCAGGAACCAGCTGTCGAACTTGGCCGAAACCTGCTCGGGGTGCAGCAGCACTTCGCCGTAGACCGTGAAGGCGGCGATGGTGGTGATGCCCGCGACCAGCGAAAACAGCAGCAGGTTGACGGGCAACCCCCACAGGTTGCCCTTGGTGATCGCGGCCTTGTTTTTGGCGTAGCGCGAGAAGTCGCAGAAGTTCAGATACAGCGCTGCGAAGTAAGTGACCCAGGTCGCGCCCACCGCCATCAGCGCCCAGAACGAGCCGGGCTCGCCGGTGATCCCGGCGTCCTTGGTTTTTTCCAGCAGCACCGCTTGCGGAATGCCGTGGTCGAATGAAAAGCCGCCCGCCTTGATGCACAGGCCGACGGCCAGGATCAGCATGGCCACCCAGACCGCAGGGCCGGCCCAGTCCTGGAATTTGCGCACGGTCTCCATGCCGTTCTGGATGATCAACAGCTGCAGCGCCCACACCACGACGTAGCAGATCACCTCGAGGCCCGAGTGGCCGAGCCAGTGCGTGTGCTGGTGGAACTGCATCATCGCGTCGGAACGCGTGAGCAGCGCGACGATGGCGCCTGACGCCGCGGCGGTCTGCGCGCCGTACCAGAAGCACGCGACGATGGCGCGCACGAGTGCCGGCAGGTTGGCGCCCCACACGCCGAACGAGGCGCGTGCCAGCACGGGGTAGGGCACGCCGGTCTTCTCGCCCGCATATCCCACCAGGCTCATCAGCGCGAAGATGATCAGTGAGCCGAGCCCGATGGCGATAATGAAGTTGAGGAAGGTGCCGCAAAGCAAAAACAGACTGGCCGCGAGGTAGTAGCCCCACAGGCTGTGCACGTCCGAAGTCCAGACGTTGAAGATGCTGAACGCGCCCCAGCGGCGGTCCCTGGCGGGGGCCAGGTCTTCGTTGTACAGACCGGGTGACGGATTGCGAATCTCCATGGTGGTGCTCCTGTGGTGTAAATGTCGGCGCGCGGTGCCCGGTCGAATCCTGCTCATTTGCTCCCGAAAAGTCAATTGGCGTACGGCCCAGCGTGGGCAGCTAGCAGAAGGAGTTGGTCGCAAGGGAGACAGTCATTTCCATGGACTGCGGACGGCGGCTCCATGCAGGCCGACCGAAATTTAAGGAAACTTGCCTTCAACCCATACCTTATATTGAGCTGTGACTATTAATTTAATAGCGTCTGGGGCGCCCCACCCAGGCCGCCAGGCCAAACCCCAGCACCGGCAGCAGCCACTGCAACCAGGCATAGGCGGCCGTCAATGAGCGCTGCGCGCCAGCGGCCAGCGTGATGGCCTCGGTGGTCACAGTGCTGAAGCGGCCCGCGCCGATGAACACGGTGGGCAGGTACTGCGCCACGCTCACGGCGAAGCCGACAGCGAGCGCGGCAGCGAGTGCGGCGCGCAACAGCGGCCATTTGACACGCGTGAGGAACACCAAGCGGCCGTGTCCGAGAGAGGCTGTCAACTGGCGGTAGCGCACGTCGAAACCCTGGTAGGCAGGGCTCAGCGCAATCAGCACATAGGGCACGGCCGCCAGCGTGTGCGCCAGCCACAGGCCGGACCAGCGCGCATCGATGCCCCAGTTGATGCACAGACGCTCCAGGCCCAGCACCCACAGCACCGGCGGCAGCACCAGCGGCAAGTAGATGGTGCGCCGCAGCGCTGCGTCCCAGCGCGGCGGCGCACATTCGAGCCAGCCGACGGACCAGACGAGCGCCGCAGTGGCACTGGCCAGCGCCAGGCCGAGCGTCGTGCCCACGGTGGCGCTGCTGGCGCCGACCGACTCCCAGGCGCGCCACGTGATGGCCTGCGGCCAAAGCGCCGGAAACGGCCACAGCCCCGAGACGCTGCCCATGGCCAGCGCGAGCATCACGGCCAGATACAGCGCCACCAGCGCGGCCAGGCCCCACGCGCGCGGTCGCGGCGGCCCGTTGCGCAGCGGTTGGCGCGGGGACGTGCCGCGCGCGCCACCGGTCCAGCGCCGGCGCCACAGCGTCAGCCGGGGCAGCCGCCACAGCAGCGCGGCCAGTGTGGCAAGCACTGCGGCCAGCAGCCAGGCCGCTGCCGCGCCCTGGGCGTTCACGCGGACATCGCCGTCCAGCAGCCATTGCCAGGCCAACACCGACAGTGTGGGCGGCGAGGTCGGGCCGATCACCAGCGCCATGTCGACTACCGTCAGGCTGTACGCGAGCACGGCCAGCAGCGGCAACGTCAGGCGCGGCCACAGCTGCGGCCACAGCACACGCCACCACGCGGTCTGCGCGCTGTAGCCCAGGCTGCGCGCCAGTTGCAGCTCGCGGGTCCAGCGCCGCGCGACCTCGGGGCGTTGCAGCTGGGTAGCTGCGGTCCACAGCAAAAACGGCACCTCCTTGGCCACCAGCACGACGATCAGGCCCAAGCCCCACGGGTCCTGTGTGGTCGGCCAGGGGGGTGGTGCCACAAAGCCGGTGGCCCAGGGCGAGAGCGCACGCAGCAGCCAGCCACTCGGCGAGATCAGGAATGCCAGCCCGATCGCAAACGCCGCGTGCGGTATGGCCAGCATGGGCGAGAGCCAACGCACGAGACGTGCCCACGCAGAAGAGGGGAACGTGCGGGACAGCAGCGCGGCAGCCAGTGCCAGCGCCAGCGCGCTGGCGACCAGCCCCGTCCACAGCGTCATGCCCAGGGCCCGCGCGGTTTGCGAATCCGCCACCAGTGCGTGCCAGGCTGCGCCATCGAGGCCGGCCACCACGGCAGCCCACGCCGCCCACAGTAGGGGCACGCCCAGGGTCATGACGAGCAGCAGTGACACGAGCCGCTCGCGCGCCGCGGACGTTGCGGCCAGTTCCATCACTTTGAAAGGGTGGTTGGCATGGTTGCAATTATGAATGAAATGCGGCTGAAACCATTGCCAAATAATGACGATAAGCTACGTATTTGATAGCTGACTAGATTCCCTGCTGGACGCCCAACCGCTCGTCGCCAGCCCTGCTGCCACGCTGCCGAACCGGTCGCCGCGCACGATGGAGGCGCTGGAGAACGTCGCTTGCAGCGACGCGCCCAGCGGGGTCAGCGCCGACGAGCCGCCGGTCAGGTACACCGCGTCCACCGCGCGCAGTCCGCTGGCCGTCACGCATTGCCGTGCACACTGGACGATCTGCGCCACTTTTTGTTGCAGCACTTGACTCAAGCCCACCGGCGTCAGCAGTGCCGCCAGAGCCCGCTCAACGCAGCCCAGGTCGATTTCTGTCGGCGCGTTCAGGCTGGAGCAGGCAATCTTGGCCGCTTCCACATGCGACAGGATGCGGTGACCCTCGCGATGGTTCAACACCCGCATGAGCCGCGTGTGCAATGTGGGGTCGGCAAACAGGCTCTTGAGTTCGCGCGCCGCGTGCAGGCTCTTGCGGCCGTACAGCGCATGAATCAAGTGCCAGGTCGACAGGTTGAAGAAGACGGAGGAGGGAACCTCGCGTCCGCCCGGGCCCAAGTGGCCCAGGCCCAGCAGCGGCATGACATGGCGCAGGCTCAGCAGCTGGTCGAAGTCGGTGCCCCCGATGTGCGTGCCCGCGCTGGCCAGCACGTCCTGCGATCGGTCCGCAAGCGACATGCGCTGTGGCCCCACCCGGATGACGCTGAAGTCGGAGGTGCCACCGCCAATGTCCACCACCAGCACCGTCGTCTCCGTGGTGACGCGGCGCTCGAACTCGAACGCGGCAGCGATCGGCTCGAGCTGGAACTGCACCGCGTCGAATCCCGCGCTCCGCGCAGCGCGCTCCAGGGTCGCCTGGGCCGGGGCATCGCGCGCGTCGTCGTCATCCACAAAGTGCACCGGGCGCCCCAGCATGGCCGCGTGCACCGGGTGGCCCAGGAATTCCTCGGAGCGGCTTTTGAGTTCCTTGAAAAAAAGCACCACGATGTCGAACAGGCTGGTGGGCTGGCCGTTCACCAGGGTCTGCTCGTCCATCAGGCTGCTGCCCAGCAGGCTCTTGATGGAGCGCATCAACCGTCCCGGCGTGCCCTGCAGATAAGCCTGCAACGCCGCGTTGCCGTATTCCACCGGGGCGCCCTGGTCGTCTTCACTGGGGAAGAACAACGCGGTCGGCATCGAGGCGCTGCCTGCGTCCAGCGCAATCGCGCACAAGTGGCCATCGGCCTGGACAATGGCGGCGGCCGAGTTGGAGGTGCCGAAGTCGATCCCCAACACCATCAGCTGGCGACTCCCAGTACGCTGTGCAAAAAGCGGCTGATATCGGCAATCTCCTGCGGGTGCACGCTGTGCGGCATCGGGTAGGTGTGCCACTGCACCGCATAGCCCAGCGCCAGCAAGGCCTGGCGCGACGCCTCGGCGCGCGCAATCGGCACGACCGGATCGGCCAGGCCATGCACCATGAAGATGGGCGTGGCGGCGTTGGCCGTACTGCGCTCGGCCGCCACGGTGCTGGCGAGCGGCAGGTAGCCCGACAGCGCCATGATGCCGGCCAGCCGCGCGCGATGGCGCAGGCCGACTTGCAGCGCCATCGCGCAGCCTTGCGAAAAGCCCGCCAGCACGATGGCGCCGGGGGCGATGCCGCGCTGCACCTCGTGCGCGATCAGCGCCTCGATGGCAAGCGCCGAGTGCTGGATGCCGGCCGCGTCTTCGCGCTTGGCCAGGTCGGTGCCCAGGATGTCGTACCAGGCGGGCATCACGTAGCCGCCGTTGATCGTGACCGGCATGCCCGGTGCGTGCGGGAAGACAAAGCGGATCGGCGGACACCCTTGCAGGTCCAGCTCGGGCACGATGGCCGCAAAGTCGTTGCCGTCGGCGCCCAGTCCGTGCAGCCAGATGACGGCGGCAGTGGGTTGCGGGGCGCTCTCAAGCTCGATGCGGGGCAGCAGGGTGGTCATGGTGTGGCGCGATTCAGTTGTGGGTGGATGGAGTTGCGGTTCATTGCCCGTAGCGCCTGAGCCATTCGCGCGTCAGGGGCTCGACCCAGCTCGCGTGCGGCTCCGGCAGGGCGGGCCTGACTTGGTCGACCTGTCCAGGCATCGGGTGCGCGGTAAACAGGGCGCGCTCAGCGGTCGGCAGTTTGTTCATGGCCAGCACGGTCGGGTCGCCCCAATACTGGATGTCCGCCTTGCGTGCCTGCGCCTTGGGCGAGAGCAGGAAGTTGGCGGTGACCTGCGCGCCGGCTTTGGCCGTGGCGTTGAACGGGATCGCCAGGAAGTGCGTGTTGCCAATCGTGCCACTATCGTATTGATAGCTGTACACGCTTTTGGCCAGACGGCCCGCGGCTATTTCGTTTGCTGCCTCGTTGGGGTTGAAGGTGAGGCCCAGCAACAACTCGCCGTCTGCCATCATCTGCAGCACCGCCGGCGCGCTCTGAGGAAACTGTCGCCCCGCGCGCCACAGGTGCGGATGCACGGCGTCCAGGTACGACCACAGCGGTGCGCCGGCGCGTGTCAGGGCGCCAGGCGTAATCGGCTCGTACAGCGCCGTGCGATCCGTGTTGGCGTCCAGCAGCGCCTGCTTGACAAAGGTCGTCCCGACAAAATCGGGCAGACGCGGATAGGTCACCCGACCCGGCTGCGCGCGCGCAAACGCCAGCAGTGCGTGGCTGCTGCGCGGTGCCTCAGGCACGCGCTTGCGGTCGGCAAAAAAAGTGAACTGCGCCATGCCCCAGGGCGCTTCCATGCCCTGTACCGGCTCCGAGAAGTCGACGAGCGTGGTGGGCTTGCCGGCGACATCTACATAGGCAAAGTTCGGCAGGCTCCTGGCAAACGGGCCGAGCAGCAGACCTTCACGCTTCATCGCGACAAAATTTTCGCCGTTGATCCAGATCAGGTCCACCGTGCCGCCCTGCAGCTTGCCTGCGGCCTTCTCGCTGCGCACGCGCTTCACGGCCTCGGAGGTGTCGGCAATCTTGACGTGAACGAGCTTGACGCCGTAGCTTTTTTCCAGTTCACCCGCCGCCCATTGCAGGTAGCGGTTGATGTGCTCGCTGCCGGCCCAGGCGTTGAAGTACACGGCCTGGCCCCGCGCTTTGGTCTCGACCTGGCGCCACGCCGTACTCGACGCCGCATCGGCATCGGCATGGGCAAGCAGTGGTGACACCATGCCCAGCCCCAGCATGAGAAGGGTTTGCCGGCGCGCGACGGCGTCCCGTGGATGTAGTGGTCGATCGATCAAGACAGCAAGGCCTGCGCGAACTCGCGCGCGTTGAAAGTTTCCAGGTCTTCGATTTTTTCACCGACGCCGATGAAATACACGGGCACGGGGCGCTCCTGCGCAATCGCGGCCAGCACGCCGCCCTTGGCCGTACCGTCGAGCTTGGTCACGATCAGGCCGGTCAATTTCAGCGCATCGTCAAACGCGC
>JBDTCK010000132.1:0-13613 GCA_039923645.1 Rhodoferax sp. | reverse complement strand
GATTTTTTCAACACCCGGAGTTGTGCAACGAAGAGGCAGCTGCCAAGGTCGAGCGTGCCGGTTTCGCGCTGACGGAGTATCTGCAAGCGGTCTTGGGTGGCAGACCGGTATCGTCGGTGGCCCTGTTTCCCCAGTACCGCGACGTGCAGCTGCTCGCGGGTGGTGACCGCGTGCACCCGGCGGACCTCTGGCCGATGCAGTGGCGCTGGACGGATCCTGTGCTGGCGCTGGACCGGCAGCCGCGCAATTACGATGCCGCAACTCGCAGCGAAGTCGATGAAGCGGTACTGAAGATCATGAGGAGCGGGGACACGACAGCCGCACAAAGCTTGAGCGACCTCAGCTTGAGCCTTGCAGCGGGCCAAAAAGCGATCCAGCCGGGGTCATTCTGGAAGATTTGTGCGGCTTTTTTTGAAGCGCTGGCGCTGAAGCTGGTTCCCGTGGATATTTATGTCAAACGGGCCGCGTCACGCGTTTTGCTGCAATATTCCACGCTCGCGCGTGGCGAACAGGGTGTGTCGGATCGGCTGGCGCAGGACCTGCTTTTTTTCTGTGCGCAGGCTGTGCCTGCCCGGCTGGATGAAGCGCGTGCATTGTCGGCCGTTCGCGTTGCCTATGGGCTGGCGCGGTTTGAGCCGGTTGCCTATGAAGTGCGCCAGTTTGGTCGCTACGATCCCGCGGTGCTCGTTCAGGCACGCAAGCGCATTGAGACAGCCAAGGAAAGCTGGTCAGCGTTGTCTGGCGGGGATGTCAGCAAACTCCGGACTGTGGCTGACCAGTTCAACCTGGTGAGCGAGTCGCTGGTCAAATTGCACCCCGTCACTGCCCCGATGGCCCAGGCCTTGGTGAATACCGTCGACGCAACGGTTCGCTCAGCCAAGCCCCCTGCAACAGAGTTGGCGATGGAGGTAGCTACGTCCATTCTTTATCTCGAGGCGGCCTTTGAAGATATGGAACTCGGCGAGCAGGAGCTTGGCGCCAGGACCAACGGATTGAGTGGCCGGCTCGAACGCGTGCGCAGCGGCGGACAGCCAGAGCCGTTGGAACCATGGATGGAGGAGTTGTATCGCCGCGTGAGCGATCACCAGACCATGGGAACCGTGGTGGGGGAGCTGCGCACAGCGTTGTCTGAAATTGAGCGGGCACTCGACCAGTTCTTTCGCAATCCGCGAGACAAATCAGTGCTCCGGGAGGTACCCGGCCAGTTTGCGCAAATGCGCGGCGTGCTCTCGGTTCTGGGTCTGGAGCAGGCTTCGCATGCGGTACTGCGCATGCGTGACAGCACCGAGCAGATGCTCATTGCCGGAGTCGATGAGGGGCACGTGCACGAGGTAGGAACGTTTGACAAGCTGGGCAACAACCTGGGTGCGCTCGGGTTCCTCATCGACATGCTGAGTTACCAGCCGGCGCTGGCTAAGAAACTGTTTGTTTACGATGACGCACTGGGTGAGCTCAAGCCGCTGATGGGGCGGTCCGCGTCACCCGTGACTGTAGAGCCGGCTACGCTGCCCGCGAGCGGCGACTTGCTGTCGCAGGAGTTGCGTTCGGTCGTGAGCGACGCAGGTCCTGGACTTGCGGATGCAGACCTGACGGCCCGACTCGATACGCTGGCCGCTCGTGCTGCACTGGCCGAGCAACCGGGCCTGGCCAGATCGGCGCGCAATGCGTCGGCTGCCATGTCTGCGCAAGACGGCAATGCTGCAGCGGATGCGATGGCGCAACTTGCTGCGGCCGCGAGGCCGGCACCCGTGATCGATACGCCTGCGGTGGCTGCGCCTGATATTGAAGAGGACGATCTGCGCGGCATTTTCCTGGACGAGGCGCGTGAGGTATTGCAAAGCGGCTCAATCGCGGTCGGGTTGCTCGCATCTGAAAACCATGACCAGGACCAGCAAACAACGCTGCGCCGCGCTTTCCATACCCTCAAGGGAAGTTCGCGGATGGTCGGACTGAATGAGTTCGGCGAAGCCGCCTGGGCGATGGAGCAGTTGTTCAATACCCGACTGGCCGACCACACGCCGGTTGACAATGCGCTGCAGAGTTTGTCGCATGACGTGCTGGCCGGATTTGACCGGTGGGTGGAGGCGATCGCCAACAGGCACGACACGGCCTGGCGAGCCGCAACTTTTGTCACCGCGGCCGATGCTCTGCGCACGCAAGGCCAGCGTCTCGCATTGGTGCTGCTCGATGACACCGCGACCACGGCCGCCGAGCAGCCGGTAGCAGCTCCCGATGAACAACCCGATTTCCAGAACACTCAGTCCTCGCCAGACGATGTCGAAAATCTGCCGGCCGAGTCGGCGCGCGCTCCTCTGACGGAATTCGGCGATATCGACTTCGCCGGCCTGGTATCGGTCTCAGAGGCGACATCGCCGGCGCCACTGGCGAGTGAGCCATTTGCGTTCGATCTGGAACACCTGTTCTCTGGCGAACCGTATCGGGAAACTCAACCTCCTGCAACGGCGGCTGCGACGGAGCACGCGGATGCCGCTGTGCCTGATGTGCAGGTTCATGCACCTGGGGTGCCGAAGCATGAGCCGGTTTTGGCGATGGACTCTGCCGCACCTGAATTGGACGGGCCCGCGGCGCCGTTCGATTCGGAGGCTGAAGCTTCGATCAGCGCGGTCAGCGACGAGCAAGTCAAGGTCATTGGTCCATTGCGTATCGGTATCCCGCTGTTCAATGTTTATCTGAATGAGGCCGACGAGTGGTCCCGCCGGCTGGTCACCGAGTTGGCAGAGTGGTCCATGGAATTGAACCAGCCACTTCCGGATTCCACCGTCGCTCTGGCGCACTCGCTGGCAGGCAGCTCTGCCGCCGTGGGTTTCCACGCGTTGTCGGACCTCGCGCGCAGCCTGGAACACGCGTTGCTGCATGTGCAGCTGCAGGCCTACGGAACGCCCTGGCAGGGCAAGGTTTTCAATGACGCTGGCGATGACATTCGACGCTTGCTGCATCAATTCGCTGCCGGCTTCCTCAAGGATTCCAGCGAAGGGGTGTTGTTGGCTCTGAGAGGTGTTCTCGCCGCGGAGCCGCCCGCCGAGCCCGCCGTTGGAGGCGCGGCGCAGGCGTCCGCCCCGCAGGATGTCGCGCCCCCCACCAACGTGGTTGAGCTGGCACGTATGGCACCTGTGTCGCCACGATTTGAGACGTCGCCGGAGGTTCTCCCCGAGACCCGAACCATTACGCAAGAGCGGCATGACGATATCGACGCTGTCGATGCCATTGATCGCGATCTGTTCCCGATCTTTGAGGAAGAAGCGGCGGAGCTGCTGCCCCAACTGGGCGGGGCCTTGCGCCAGTGGTCAGCCCGTCCCGCCAATCACGGGGCGCGTGGCGAAGTCCTGCGCACCTTGCACACGCTCAAGGGCAGCGCGCGGCTGGCGGGCGCATTGCGACTGGGCGAGATGGCGCACCTGCTGGAATCCGAAATCGAGCACCTCGGTACGGACGACCTGCAAACGCAGCAGCTTGAGCCGCTGCTGGGACGCTTTGATGCGATGCAGGGAATTTTTGACCGCCTGCGAGAGGGGCAGACCGCCGCTGAGTCGGCGCACCTGTCGCCAGTGGTCGCGACCCTGGAGGAGGTCCTGCCGCTGGTTTCTCAGGCGGTGTTGCCTGTTATCGAATCAGGTGTCGTCACAACCTCGCAAAGGCGTGGCCTGATTGCGTCGCCCGCAACCAATGTGCTGGCGCCGCTGCGCCAGGCATCCAATCAGACCGTGCGGGTGCGGTCCCAATTGCTTGACCGGCTGGTGAACCAGGCTGGGGAGGTAATGATCACGCGCACGCGACTGGAGTCCGAGATCAGCCAGTTGCGCGGTTCTCTGGGCGAGCTCACAGGCAACCTGGACCGGTTGCGCCAGCAGCTGCGCGACATCGAGTTGCAGGCAGAAACGCAGATGCAATCGCGTCTGGCGCAGACCAAGGACTCGCAGCAGACCTTTGATCCGCTGGAGTTCGACCGCTTTACCCGGGTGCAGGAGCTGACCCGCATGATGGCGGAGTCGGTGAATGACGTCGCCACCGTGCAGCGCAGCCTGCAGCGCACGGTCGAGGCAACCGAAGATGATTTAAATGCACAGGCGCGTCAGACGCGTGAACTGCAGCGTGACTTGCTGCGCACGCGCATGGTGGAATTCGAGGGTATTTCTGACCGCCTGTACCGGGTGGTGCGGCAGGCTTCCAAGGACACCGGTCGTCAGGTCAAACTGGACATTACGGGTGGCTCCATCGAAATGGATCGTGGTGTACTTGACCGCATGACTCCCGCGTTTGAGCACTTGCTGCGCAATTGCGTGGCGCACGGAATTGAAGACCCCGATGTGCGCAGGCGTCTTGGCAAGGATCCGGTGGGCACCGTCACAATTGGCCTGCACCAGGCAGGCAATGATGTCTCGGTGGAGTTTCGTGACGACGGCGCGGGGCTGGATGTGTCCGGTATTCGCGCGAAAGCGCTGGCGCAGGGTTTGATGACGGCGAACCAGGCTTTATCCGATGACGACGTCGCCGCCTTCATTTTCATGCCGGGCTTTTCCACCGCGACCCAAGTGAGTGAGCTGGCCGGGCGTGGCATCGGCATGGATGTCGTGCGCGCTGAAGTCAATGCACTGGGTGGGCGCATCGAAACTTCGACCGAGACGGGCAAAGGCGCCGTCTTCAAACTGGTGTTGCCTTTGACCACGGCAGTGACGCAGGTGGTCATGCTACGCGCGGGAAGCCAGTTGATCGGTGTACCGTCAAACTTGGTGGAAATTGTGCGCCGCACCACCGCCAAGGAGTTGCAGCAGGCTTATAACGCTGGCACGTTTGAATTCGGGGGGGAGTCGGTCCCGTTTTTCTGGTCGGGCGCGCTGTTGCAATCCTCCCGCCGAAGCAGTGAAACGCAGGGTAGGACCCTGCCGGTGCTGGTGCTGCGCAGCGCGGCGCAGCGCGTGGCGCTGCACGTCGACGAAGTGCTGGGCAACCAGGAGGTCGTCGTCAAGAATCTTGGGCCGCAGCTGTCGCGGCTGCCCGGGCTGGCCGGAATGACCGTGCTGGCCTCGGGGGCTGCGGTGCTGATTTACAACCCGGTAGCGCTGGCATCAGTGTACGGCGAGCATGCACGGTTGCTCAGTGCCGATCAGGCTCAACCGGATGTCCTGGAGCATGCGGGCCCGGGCGCGGCGCAGGGTACAGTCGCGCTCGCTCTGCCGCCGCAGATCCCGTTGATACTGGTGGTCGATGACTCCATCACGGTGCGCCGGGTGACCCAGCGTCTGCTGCAGCGCGAAGGCTATCGGGTGGCGCTTGCCGTGGACGGATTGCAGGCGCTCGAGCGACTGGCGGAGGAGCGCCCGGCGATGGTGTTGTCCGACATCGAAATGCCGCGCATGGATGGCTTCGATCTGGCGCGCAATATCCGGGGCGACCAGCAAATGCACGACTTGCCGATCGTCATGATCACCTCACGTATTGCGGAGAAACACCGTGAGCACGCCAGGGAACTTGGCGTCAATCACTACCTTGGCAAGCCCTACTCAGAGGAAGAGTTGCTGAGTCTGGTGCGGCGCTATTGCGGCGCGAAGGTTTCGGCTTGATTGAGGCGAACCTGTTGTCTGTAAATCACCTTACGCTACTATTTTGATAGTTACTGCCTGACGACCAGATAGCGAAGCAACGCTCGCTCGCGTGATGGCGCATGGTCAACCGGCGGGTAGAGATGGTCAATGCACAGCCGCAATCCGACCGCCGCCAGGTCGATCGGCCTGGTCCTGTCGGGTTGGTGCAGTGTCGTCGCAGGCAGCGCCGTGTCACGCGCGATGACCTGCGGCTCGTCGTCGTGACCGGCATGAGCTTTATCGGGTCAACGCGCCCACCGATGCGACGGGGTCAATGCGCGGCAAGGGTAAAATTGCCGCCATGCCGCCAGATTCCGCCCCCATCAACCTGACGCATCATTTCCTGATCGCCATGCCGGGGTTGCGCGATGCGACGTTTGGTAAAAGTGTTATCTACCTTTGTGAGCACAGCGAACGCGGCGCCCTGGGGTTGATCATCAACAAACCCAGCGACATCAATCTCAAGAATCTGTTCGATAAGGTCGAGTTGTCACTGCTGCGCGACGATCTGGCCCGGGTGCCCGTATTCCATGGCGGCCCGGTGCAAACCGAGCGGGGTTTCGTCCTGCACGAAACGATGTTGACGGGCGACGCCAACTCCAGCGACACCGCTTATGCCTCCACCATGTCGATTCCGGGGGGGCTGGAGATGACAACCTCGAAGGACGTGCTGGAGGCCTTGTCGACGGGTGCCGGCCCACGCCGCGTGCTGGTCTCGCTGGGGTACTCGGCGTGGGGTGAAGGGCAACTCGAGTCCGAGCTGGCAGAAAACAGCTGGCTCACGGTTGAGGCAGACGCCGCCGTGATCTTCGATACTCCGGTGGAGCAACGCTACGATCGGGCACTGGCGCTGCTCGGCCTGCAAGCCTGGATGCTGTCGCCGCAGGCGGGGCATGCATGAACACGTTGGATCGACCCGACGTACCTCCTCATCTGCAAACGTTTCTGGCTTTCGATTTTGGACTCAAAAGAACCGGCGTGGCCGTCGGGAACCGGCTGCTGCGCAGCGCCCAGGCGCAGGCCACAATCAAGGCCGAAGGAGTCGCACGTTTTGTATCTGTGCAGGCGCGCATCGACGCATGGCAACCCGATGCGCTGGTGGTCGGAGTCCCTTTTCACCCGGACGGTGCGTCTCATGAAAATACGGCGCGGGCGCGCAAGTTTGCGCGCCAGCTGCTGGGTCGCTTCGGGTTGCCGGTTTTCGAGGTCGATGAGCGCTATAGCACCACGGAAGCCCTGGCATCGGGTGCGAAAGATGCGGATGCGGGTGCAGCGTGCATCATTCTGGAGCAATTTTTGAGGAGCATTTCATGAACACTCCGAGCGACGCGGGGCCACCTCAAGGCGCGCACGAGTCTTCCGTGGGCAGT
This sequence comes from Rhodoferax sp., assembly GCA_039923645.1. Lineage (GTDB taxonomy): Bacteria > Pseudomonadota > Gammaproteobacteria > Burkholderiales > Burkholderiaceae_C > Rhodoferax_A. The sequence goes on along the minus strand of JBDTCK010000132.1, from coordinate 6,643 downwards.
CCACTGCGCTCAGCGGCGGTCGTGGGGGCTCTGCTCCTCGATGCCGAGGCGCTCTACCGGGAGCTATTGCGCGGAATTGGGCCGTTACGCGGCCCGCAAACCCGGCTGGTGGGCGTCACCTCGGGCGGAGCGTGGCTGGCGCAGCGGCTGCAAAAAGAATTGGGCTGGCCCCACGAGCCCGGCGTGATTTCGTCAACCATGCACCGTGATGACTTTGCACAGCGCGGCCTGTCTTCAGGTGGGCAGACGGTGTTGCCGTTCGATGTGAACGGCGCCAACATCATCGTGCTCGACGACGTGCTCTATACCGGCCGCACGATCCGTGCAGTGCTCAACGAGCTGTTCGATTTTGGCCGCCCCGCCAGTGTCCGGCTCGCGGTGCTGGTGGACCGCGGCGGGCGCGAGCTGCCGATCCAGGCGGACTTTGCGGCGGCGCGTGTAACGCTGCCGGCCACCCAGTTGCTGGCGCTGGCGCGCGACGACGCCGGCGGGTTCAGCTTTCATGTGGAGGGGCCCTGACCGTGCCGAACCAACGCAACCCGCAACTCAACAAGAACGGCGAGCTGATCCATTTGCTCTCCATCGAGGGTCTGCCGAAAAGCATCCTGACGCATATCCTCGATACGGCAGCGAACTTCGTGAGCGTAAACGACCGCGAAGTCAAAAAAGTCCCGTTGCTGCGCGGCAAGAGCGTGTTCAACCTCTTTTTCGAGAATTCCACGCGCACCCGCACCACGTTTGAGATCGCGGCCAAGAGGCTGTCTGCCGACGTGATCAACCTCGACATTGCGCGTTCCTCTGCGTCCAAGGGTGAATCGCTGCTGGACACCATCGCCAACCTCAGCGCCATGGCGGCCGACCTGTTTGTCGTGCGCCACAGCGAGTCGGGCGCGCCGTACCTGATTGCCCAGCACGCCGCCCCGCATGTCCATGTGGTCAATGCGGGCGACGGGCGCCATTCGCACCCGACACAGGGCTTGCTGGACATGTACACCATCCGGCACTTCAAGAAGGATTTTTCCAATCTCACCGTGGCCATCGTGGGCGATGTGCTGCACTCGCGCGTGGCGCGTTCGGACATTCATGCGCTGACCACGCTGGGCTGCCCTGAAGTGCGCGTGGTCGGCCCCAAGACGCTGGTGCCCCCCGACATGGCGCCCATGGGCGTGCGCGTGTGCCACACGCTCGAAGAAGGCATCCGCGACTGCGACGTCATCATCATGCTGCGCCTGCAAAATGAACGCATGATCGGCGCGCTGCTGCCATCGAGCCAGGAGTTTTCCAAGAGTTATGGGCTGACTGCGGCAAAGCTGCAGCTGGCCCGGTCCGATGCCATCGTGATGCATCCCGGGCCCATCAATCGCGGGGTGGAGATTGACTCGGCGGTGGCGGACGGCAAGCAAAGCGTGATCTTGCCGCAGGTTACCTTTGGTATCGCGGTGCGCATGGCGGTCATGAGCATCGTCGCGGGCAACGAGGCATGAGCGCGGCGCCAGGCCACCCCAGGCAAGCTCGCACCGCAGCGCGAAGCACGACCGCATCCCAATGAGCGGCAACGCAGGCACAGCATGAAGATACTGATCAAGAACGGCCGGGTCATCGACCCCGCCACCAATTTCGATGAAATATGCGATGTAGCGATTGCTGCTGGCCGCATCATAGCTATTAAAAATATAGCATCCAATTTTTCCCCCAACCGAACCCTGAATGCAATGGGTTGCATCGTGGCGCCGGGCCTGGTGGACCTGGCAGTACGGCTGCGCGAGCCCGGACACGAACACGAAGGCATGCTGGAGTCTGAAATGGCCGCGGCTGCCGCGGGTGGCATCACCAGCCTGGTGTGCGCGCCCGACACCGAGCCGGTGCTCGACGAGCCGGGTCTGGTGGAGATGCTGAAAATGCGCGCCGAAAAGTTACATCAGGCCCGCGTCTTTCCGCTTGGCGCCCTGACGCGCAATTTGCAGGGCGAGATACTGACCGAGATGGTCGAGCTGACCGAGGCTGGTTGCGTAGGGTTCAGCCAGGCCGAGGTGCCGATAGCGAGTACGCAGGTATTGCTGCGCGCCTTGCAATATGCCAGCACCTTCGGCTATACGGTCTGGCTGCGCCCGCAGGAGTTGTACCTGGGCACCGGCGTGGCGGCCAGCGGCCCGTTGGCGACCCGGATGGGTTTACCGGGAGTGCCCGTGGCGGCCGAGACGATTGCACTGCACACTATCTTCGAGCTGATGAAGGCGACCGGCGCGCGCGTCCATATCTGCCGTCTCAGTAGCGCTGCTGGCGTGGCGCTGGTGCGTCAGGCCAAGGATGTAGGTTTGAGTGTGAGTTGCGATGTCAGCATCAATTCACTGCACCTGACCGATATCGACATCGGCTACTTCGACAGCCGGGCCCGACTGAGTCCGCCGCTGCGCCAGCAGCGCGATCGTGATGCGATCCGCGAGGGCCTGGCCGACGGTACCATCGATGCTCTGGTATCCGACCACACGCCGATCGACGAGGATGCCAAGGCGCTGCCCTTTGCGGAGGCGGAGGCGGGCGCCACCGGTCTGGAGTTGCTGCTGAGTCTGGCGCTCAAGTGGGGTCAGGAGAGCGGCGTGGGGCTCGTGCGCGCGCTGGCGGTCGTGACCAGCGAACCGGCGCGGGTGCTCGGCGTGGCGCTGGGAACCTTGCAGGCCAGCACGGGCCAGTTGGTGTCGGGCGGCGTCGCCGATGTCTGCATCTTCGACCCCGAGGACGAATGGATCGTGCAGCCCGATGCACTGTACAGCCAAGGCAAGCACACCCCGTTTTCGGGTTACGCGCTGCCGGGGCGCGTGCGCTGCACCATCGTCGGCGGGCAGGTGGCGTTTGAACGCGCGGTTTAGAACGGCATGAACCGGATCAGAGCGGTTGGCCGACTCCTGCTCGTTCTGGTACATGCCTTGCGCGGGCTGGCGATCGTCATCCTGTTGTTCCCTCGCTTGTCGCAATTGCAACGGGATATACGTGTTCAGGCATCGGCCGCTGCATTGCTTGAACATTTTGCTATCAAACTAATAGTCTACGGGGAATCGCCTGTGGCGAGCCTGGTGCTCCTGGTGTCCAACCACATCTCGTGGCTGGACATCGTGGTGATGCATTCAGCGCGCCATTGCCGCTTTGTCTCCAAGTCCGACATACAACGCTGGCGGCTCATCGGTACTCTGGCTGCGGCGGCCGACTGCTCTACCTGCGGCGCGCATCGGGGCGCGACATGACCGAAGCCTTGAGCAATGGCGAGGTGCTAGCGGTCTTTCCTGAAGGCACGACTGGCGATGGCATGGCGCTGCAGCCGTTTCATGCGAACCTGATCCAGGCGGCCTTCACCGCCCGTGCCCCGACGCAACCGCTGCTGCTGCATTACGTCGATGCGGCAACCGGCCGGCCAAGTCATGCGCCAAGCTATGTCGGTGATGAGACGCTGGGCGGTTCCTTCTGGCGTGCCCGGGCGGCCGATTTGCGTGCGGCGATCACCGGGTTGACGCGCGACTTGTGTGAGAACGTCCGGCCCGGATCTGGTTCTGCGCCTCGGGAAGGTAATTGCCATGCGTTACCTTGAGTCCGCTACGTCGCACTGCCAATCTGCTCGCGCATGCACCGTCGTGATCGCTCATCGCGTGGGTAGTGCACCGGATTGCGCTGGCCGGGGCACCAGTGTAAGCTCGCGCCGCAAAGCCCCGCAAGCCGCAGCTTTTACAATGTTTAACGAGAAAGGATATCCATGTCGCCCAATTATTCCCGCCTGCTCGCCACCGTTTTAACCGCCTTTACCGCTGCCCTTCCTGCAGGCGCGGCATTGGCCCAGGATGTCGTGCTGGGCGCATCAGTCCAGTTGACTGGACCGATTGCCAACACTGGCCGGTATTACCGCGATGCCTACCAGATCGCCGTCGACAAGATCAACGCAGCGGGCGGCGTCAAGATTGCGGGCAAGTCGCACAAGCTGGCGCTAAAGCTGTACGACAACCAGTCCGACGTGAACCTGAGCGTGCGCCAATACACGCAACTGGTGTCGCAAGACAAGGTAAACCTGCTACTGGGCCCGTTCGCCAGCAATTTCGCGCTGGCCGACTCGGCCGTGTCGGAAAAATACAAGGTTCCGATGGTGCAGGGCGGCGGCGCCTCCGACCAGATTTTTGCGCGCAACTTCAAATACGTCTTCGGCACGCTGGCGCCTGCCAGCAACTACTTCGGCAGCACCATCGACATGCTGAAGGCGCTCAAGACGCCGCCCAAAACCGTGGCGTTGCTGTACGCCGATGACGCCTTCGACGTGTCCGTTGCCGTCGGCACGCGCCCGATGCTGAAGAAGGCCGGATTCGACACCGTGATGGACGAGCGCTACACGAGCAACACCAGCGACTTCAATTCGTTGCTCTCGCAGGTCAAGAGCAAGAACGTCGACGTCGTGCTCGTCGCCGGCCACGAGACTGAAGTCCTGAATTTTGTGCGACAGGCCAAGAGCCTCGCCGTGGCGCCCAAGATGTATTCGTTCACTGTCGGAGTGCCAAGCGAAGATTTCCGCAAGGCCCTGGGCAAGGATGCCGACTATGCGTTCGGCATGACTCCATGGCTGCCGACACCGGCGCTGAAAGACCGCTGGTTCGGCGACGCCGAGCAATTTGCCAAAGAGTACAAGGCCAAATTCGGCTACGACCCGGATTACCACGCTGCATCCGGAGTGTCTGACGTGGAGGCACTGGTGCAGGCAATGGAAGACGCCGGCAGCATCGAGCCGCAAAAGGTGCGCGACGCGCTGGCCAAGGTCAAGTTCGACAGCCTGTACGGTCCGATTGCATTTTCCGCGAATGGCCAGATCAACTTGCCGCAGGTGGTGATTCAGGTGCAGGGCGAACACCTGGCAGAAGTCTTCAACGCCAAGGGGTTTGTGACGCAGCCCAAGTATCCGATGCCCGCCTGGAACGCGCGCTAAGCGGTCGCCCGAACGGGACTTTCAGTGGATCTGCTCGCACAAATCCTCGTCAACGGTATTCTCCTGGGCGGGCTGTACGCCATCATGGCGCTCGGCTTGGCCTTGGTCTGGGGGGTGCTGAATATCGTCAACCTGGCGCATGGCGCCTTCATCATGGTGGGTGCCTATGTTTCGTGGCACCTTTACACCTACCTCCACATCGATCCCTTTCTGGGACTGCCCATCACCGCCGTGGTGATGTTCGCGCTGGGGTACGCACTGCAGCGAGGCTTGCTGAACCTAATCGTGCGGGCGCCGATGTTTAACACTCTGTTGATCACCTTCGGACTCGAAGTCGTGCTGACTTATCTGGCGCAACTGGCGTTCTCAGCAGATTTCCGTACCATCAATCCACCGTATGCGGGTAACAGCCTGCAGTGGGGACCGGTGGTATTGCCGGTGGCACGACTTGGCGCGTTCTGCATGGCAATTGTCCTGACGGTAGGCATGTGGCTGTTTTTGCTACACACAAGACTCGGACGCGCCATTCGCGCCACGGCGCAGAACCTGGTAGCGGCCCGCCTGTACGGCGTCGAACCGCGCCACCTGTACGCTGTGACCTTCGCCATCGGCATCGCACTCGCCGGTGCGGCCGGCGGCCTGTATGGCACGGTGTCGCAGATTAACCCCTACATCGGCGCCACGCTCACCGCCAAGTCGTTTGCCATCGCCATCATTGGAGGGCTGGACAACCCGCTGGGCGTTCTCGTGGGTGGCCTGTTCCTTGGCATCATTGAATCGCTAACTACCTTGTATATCGGCCCGACCTTCGCCGACGTCGCCAGCTTCGGCATCCTGGTGCTGGTGCTGATCGTGCGGCCTACCGGGCTGTTGGGGAAAACCGCATGAAGGCATGGCACATCGGTTTGCTGGTGGTCGTGCTGGCGGTGCTGGCGGGCGTGCCGTGGTTTGGATCGGACGTGTTGATCCAGTTCGGTATCAACGCGCTGCTGCTGGCGGTGCTGGCGCAGGGCTGGAACATCATCGGCGGGTACACCGGGTACGCTTCGTTCGGCAATTCCGTGTTTTACGGACTGGGCGCCTACGGCGTGGCCATTGCCATGGTCCAATGGCACCTGCCATTTGGTGTGGGCATGGTGTTCGGGGTGGTGCTGGCCGTGGTTTTTGCCGTGTTGCTGGGGATTCCCGTGCTGCGACTCAAGGGGCATTACTTCGCTATTGCCACGCTGGCGCTGTCACAGGTCATGGCGGCCATTGTTTCCAACATTCCTCTAGCGGGCCAGAACATCGGTCTGGTACTGCCACCGCTGAACAACGACCGGCTGTTCTATGAGCTGTCACTGGGTCTTTTGGTCATTGCCACACTGACCATCTTCTGGTTGACGCGCAGCCGTTTCGGCTTTGGCCTCATCGCCATCCGCGAGAACGAGGAAGGCGCCGCCGTCATGGGAGTGAACACGACTCTGTACAAGGTCATGGCATTCGCTCTGTCGGGAATCTTCAGTGCGCTGGCGGGTGGCATCCACGCCTACTGGATCACGTTTTTGGACCCGGAAAGTGCCTTCGACATCAGCCTGAACGTCAAGATGATCATCATGGCCGTCTTCGGTGGGCCCGGCACCGTGCTCGGACCGATCATCGGCGCCTTCTCGCTCTCGGCGATCTCGGAGTTCCTTTCCAGCGAAGTGA
>JBDTCK010000131.1:0-18066 GCA_039923645.1 Rhodoferax sp. | reverse complement strand
CGAGTCCATCGAGACGGCCGCGCGCACCGGCAAGATCGGCGACGGCAAGGTCTTTGTGTACGACCTCGAGCAGGTCGTGCGCATCCGCACCGGCGAGACCGGCAAGGACGCGCTTTGAACATCCCGTCAATCAGAAAGTCACGAAAATGAAAAAACTAATTGTTTCCTTCGCGCTCGGCCTGAGCCTGCTGGCGGGGGGCCTCGCCATGGCGCAAACGCCGACTGCGCCTGCCGAAGCGGCGATGCCGGCCGCGTCGCCCGCCGTGGCAACAGCTCCCGCGGCATCTGCGGCAACCACACCCGCGGCTGCAATGGCCCCCGCCGCCGCCGCGTCGTCTGCTGCGGCGCCCATCGTCGATACCGTCAACAAGGGCGATACCGCCTGGATGATCGTGGCCACACTGCTGGTCATCATGATGAGCATTCCGGGCCTGGCCCTGTTCTATGGCGGCCTGGTGCGCAGCAAGAACATGCTCAGCATCCTGATGCAGGTGTTCGTGATCTTCTCGCTCATCATCGTGTTGTGGACCTTGTACGGCTACAGCGTCGCCTTTACGGCCGGCAACCCGTTCTTTGGCAGCCTGGACAAGATCTTCATGAAGGGTGTCACGCCGGACTCGATGGCCGCGACCTTCAGCAAAGGGGTGGCCATCCCCGAGTTCATCTACATGGCGTTCCAGGCGACCTTTGCGGCCATCACGGTGGCGCTGGTGATCGGCTCACTGGCCGAGCGCGCCAGGTTCTCGGCGGTGCTGCTGTTCGCGGCGCTGTGGTTCACCTTCAGCTACCTGCCGATCGCGCACATGGTCTGGTACTGGGACGGCCCGGACGGCATCGTGAACCAGGCCGGCCTGGACAAGGTCACGACGAACGCGGGCTGGCTCTGGGCCAAGGGCGCGCTCGATTTCGCGGGCGGCACGGTGGTGCACATCAACGCCGCCATGGCGGGTCTGGTGGGCTCCCTGGTGCTGGGCAAGCGCGTGGGTCTGGGCAAGGAGTCGATGGCGCCGCACAGCTTGACCCTGACCATGGTCGGCGCCTCGCTCCTGTGGGTCGGCTGGTTCGGCTTCAACGCCGGCTCCGCGCTGGAGGCGAACGGCTCGGCAGCGCTGGCCTTTGTGAATACGCTGGTCGCCACGGCCGCCGCCGCGCTGTCCTGGATGGGCGCGGAGGCGCTGCACAAGGGCAAGGCCTCCATGCTCGGTGCCGCGTCCGGCGCTGTGGCGGGGCTGGTGGCGATCACCCCGGCCGCCGGTTTTGTCGGCGTCATGGGCGCGCTGGTGCTCGGACTGCTGGCCGGCGTGGCGTGCCTGTGGGGCGTTAACGGCCTCAAGCACCTGATTGGCGCGGATGATGCGCTGGACGTGTTCGGCGTGCATGGCGTGGGAGGTATTCTGGGAGCGCTCATGACGGGCGTGCTGGCATCTCCCGCGCTGGGCGGCACCGGTATCTGGGACTATGTGGCGAACAAGGTCAGTCCCGACTATTCGATCCTTGGCCAGCTCTGGATCCAGTTGCAGGGCGTGCTGACGACCATCGTCTGGTCGGGCGTGGTGGCTTTCATCGCCTTCAAGATTGCCGACATGGTGATCGGGCTGCGGGTCAGCGAAGAGTCCGAGCGCGAAGGTCTGGACATCACCTCGCACGGTGAAACGGCGTACGGCCGCTAGCCGCCAACGGGACTCAGCCGCGAAAGTGTTGCACCGGCGGCACCGAACCCAGCAGGCGCATGAGTTCCTGCTGGCGCGTGGTGCCGGTCTTCACGAAGATGGCGGACAGCTGGGTTCGCACGGTGGCGATCTTGACGTCCAGCCGCTGTGCGATCTCGGCCGGCGTGCGGTTCTCGAACAGCAGCGGCAGCAGCCGCGCTTCGGCCTTGCTCAGTTTGAAGGCGCGCACCACGTATTCAAGCGCCGCATCGGGGCGCTTGCGCGGGTCGATCAGCATCAGCACCACCGATGCGCGCGCGCGCCCGGCCGCTGTGGCGGTGGGTCCAGCCAGCGGCAGCGCGAGCGCCAGCAACTGGTTGCTGCCGTCCGGCCCGAGCGCAATCACACCGCCCTGGCCCATTGCGCAGGCCTTGAGCAATTGCGCCAGCGCGCCTGTGCCGGGCACCACACCGGGCAGGCCGCCGAGCAGTGCGGCGCTGGCCGGATCGTTGGCGAGCTGCAGCGCGGCCGCGTTGGTGTGACGCACGCGATTGGCCGAGTCGATGAAGACCACGCCAAAGTCGAAGCCGTCGAGCCCCTGATGGAACAGGCCCAGTTGTTCATGTGCGCTGCGCAGTTGCCAATGCAGGTCGAAGGCGCGATGGATGTGCGGATACAGCGTGGCCAACTGCGCCAGGTTCTCGTCGCTGAAGTCCGGCGCGTCGGGCGGCCTGAAAAAACTCAGGTGCATCGGCGGCGCCAGCGCCTCGTCGCGCCCGTCGGACATGACACACCCCATGAAATGCTCGGCCGGCAGGGCGCCCATGTACTGTCGGTAAAAGTCGCTGCGGTGCAGCTCTTCGGGCGGCACCAGATCGCTGCCGCGCAAAATCATCCCGCGCACGAACAGGTCCTTCTTGAGTACGGCCTGCAAAATTACGTCGTGCTGCCACCAGTGGTTTGAGTAAGCGCGCGCGGCCTCGTCAGTGTGGTTCCACGCCGCGTAGAAGCTTTGATCGCGCTGACCCTCACCGGCCACCACCAGCAAAGCGATGCTGGCCTCGAAGTAGTCGGCCAGGATGTGCAGCGTGTCGCTCCAGGCCGCGTCCAGCCCGACCGCGTCGTACAGTTTGTGCAGCACTTCGCCCTGGTCGGGTCTGCGGGATGCAAGTGCGGCGGGCTGCATTAAGTGAAGGCGTTGCGCGTCAGTGTAGACCCATGCCACCGTTCCTGTCGATCATGATATGGGCTCGGGCACAATGAATGCGCTATCGGGCGAATGCGTGAGCGAGCCCGCGACTGCAACAAGCCAAGAGGGGCGACATGACCTGGCAGACCCTTGTGAGCGAACCCAGCCAGCTGGGCGAATCGCCTTTCTGGCACCCGCAGGAGGAACTGCTTTACTGGGTCGACATACCCGCGCGACTGATCCTGCGCGCCAACGTGTTCATGGGCACGCTCGAGCGCTGGACTATGCCGATGGAGCCCGGCTGCATTGCGCCGGCACGCAGCGGCGGGCTGGTGATTGCGCTGCGCGACGGCATCTACCGTGCGCGCACCTGGGGCGGCGACCTCGAGCGGCTGGCGCACTTCGCGCACGACCCGGCCACCACCCGCTTCAACGACGGCAAGGCCGACCCGATGGGGCGCTTTTGGGCCGGCACCATGTACGAGCCGCGCGATCGCGATGTGGCCGAGCTGTATTCGCTGGACTGCCGCGATGCACATGGCGGCCGCGCAAAACCTGAGCGCATGGCCGGCGGCGCCATCATTGCCAACGGGCTGGCGTGGTCGCCCGATGCCAGGACTGTGTACTGGTCCGACACCACGCGTCACGTTATTTACGCCTGGGACTGGGACGCGGCCAGCAATGCCATGACGCGCCGGCGTGTATTCCAGCAGCTCGCGGGCAAGCCCGACGGCTGGCACACCGGCATGCCGGGCTATGGCGGCCGGCCCGACGGCGCGGCGGTCGACGCCCAGGGTAATTACTACTGCGCGATGTTCGAGGGCAAACGCCTGCTCAAGTTCGCCCCCGGCGGCGAGCTGTTGGCCGACATCCCGGTGCCCGTGCAATGCCCGACGATGCCGTGCTTTGGCGGCGCCGATCTGCAAACCCTGTACCTCACCACGGCCTGCCACGCTCGTCCGGCCGCCGAGCTGACCTTGATGCCGCAGTCGGGCTGCGTGTTCTCCCTGCGGGTCAAGGTGCCGGGGCTGCCCGTGAATTTTTTCGTGGACTGAGAGTCGCCGCGGTTGCTACTGGATTAATAGCTATCGGCCTATACCTTTCAAAGGCTACAGGTCGATTTCGCTTGAATTCAGGCGGCCAGCGCGCGCTCGATGTCCTTTGTCAGGCTCTTGGGCGTGTCGGTCGGCGCGTAGCGCTTGATGACCTGGCCATCCTTGCCGATCAGGAATTTGGTGAAGTTCCACTTGATGGCCTTGAGGCCGAGCAGGCCCGGCGCCTCGGCCGTGAGCCACTGGTAGAGCGGGTCTGCCTTGGCGCCGTTCACGTCGATCTTGGCCATCATCGGAAAGCTCACACCGTAGTTGAGCTGGCAAAAACTCGCGATCTCCTCGTTACTGCCCGGGTCCTGCGCGCCGAACTGGTTGCACGGAAAGCCCAGCACCACCAGTCCCGTCGAGCCATGGCTTTCGTGCAGCTGCTCCAGCCCGGCAAACTGCGGCGTGAAGCCGCAGGCGCTGGCGGTATTGACGATCAACAGGACTTTGCCGGCAAAGTCCTTGAGCGCAACGCGCTTGCCATCCATCTGCTGTGCCTCGAAATCGTAAATAGTTGGCATATCGGCTCCTGCGGGTTGGTTGCTATTTGTAGCATCTTGCCCCAACATCGACCGCAACGTTGGTGGCAGCTGCGGTTGCCGCGTGTTGCACCTTATCTTCATCGAGTCCCAGCACCGCTATGAGCATGCCCCAGTCCCTTGCCCTGGTCGGCTTCCCGCCCAATGAACTCTCGGCCTTCAGTGCGCTGTTCCGGCTGGCGGCGCGTTCCGGACCCGGTTACGTCATGGTGGCGCATGCGCGCGAAGCCGATGTCATCGTCGCTAACGCCGACGATGCCGACGCGGTGCGCCAGTTGTGGCGCACCCAGCCCGCGGCCCGTGTGTTGCTGATCGGTGACTCCGACGTCGGCACAGGCTGGCTCGTGCAGTCGCGGCCCATTCAACTACTGGCCGTGCTCGACGCGGTACGCGCGCTCGCAGCAGTGCCCTCGCAGCCGGAGCGCCAACCCGCGGGGTTTGCCCAGACCGTACCGTTCGAGCCATCGACGCAGCCCGCCGCTGCGTACACGACGCGGGCGCCAGCGCAGCCGCCGTTTCACCCGCGTACCGCCTTTGCTGCCACCGAACCCTTTGCGCCGCTCGAGGCGGCGCGCGCCCCTGCCGTGCCAGAACCGAATGGTTTTCAGCCGACGCAACCCTATATGGGCGAATTTCAGGCGACCCAGCCTTATGCGTCGGGCGACGAACTGCTGGCGCTTCGTTCGATCTTTGACGATGCCATGGGAGCGCCGGCTGAAGTCATCGACCGCGCGAGCATCGCCCTGTGGCGCGAAGCCCGGCACGTGAATTCCCCTCAGGGTCCGGTAGTGTCAGACGCGCCGGCGCCCGCGCCAGCGCCAGCTGCTGTCCATCCGGCGCCGCCAGATGCAGCGCCGTTGCCGGCCCACGATCAGGCCGACCCGCAGGCGGCAGGCCACGCCACCTGGGCTTCCTTCGACAAGGCGGCCGCCGGTGCCGATGTGCTGGTGGTGGACGCGGGTGATATTTCCAGGCGCACGCTGGAGAGCTATTTGCGCCAGCACGGCCATCGTGCGAATCTGGTGCGCAGCCTTACCGAGGCCGTGGATCAGCTTGCAACCCATTCGTATCGGCTGGTGTTCGTCAACGAGCCGGTGGCCGGTGCCAGCGTCTTCGGGGTCTGCCGCGCCGTGCGCCGGCGAAAGAACGCCGATGGCAGCCAGCCCGCGATCGTGCTCGTGCTGTCCAGTCCCAGCCGCGGCTGGCGCCGGTTGCGCGCGCGACTGGCCGGCTGCGATGTCTGCCTGGTCAGGCCGTTCGGCGAGGCGGTGCTGGCCGACGTCCTGGCGCGGTTTGCCGTGCCGCAGCGTAGCGACTTGCCGAAGCTGCGCGCCTAGCCCGCGCGCGGGCGAGTCGTTGGCGCGCGCTTGTCGGAAGACAGCGCCGACCCAGCGCCCCCAGCAAAATCAGGCTGCCGCCGAGCAACGTACGGCCTGTCAGTGCGCCCGCTCCCAGTGCCACCGACGAAGCACTGGCAAACACCACTTCGGACAGCATGACCAGTGCGGTGCCGCGCGACTCAGCCGCGCGGCGACATATTAGGGTTGCCAGTGGGTTTAGGTTTGGTGGCAGTGCGCAGGCGCATACCAGGCAATCCGTACGATGGACCCACGCTGGCCGGGGCACTAGCGCAGGTGATCATCTTGTTCCATCAGCGTTTTTTGCGCCCGAATAAGCATCGACCGGCTTGCGTTGCTGGCGTTGCCAGCAACTCACGACACGCCCCATCACGTCATAGTTAGCTGAAGAAACCAATTGTTCAGTGCCGACTAATTCGAGTTGTCACTGGAATCTCGGCGGGCGCATCGGCGTGGCCATGCGGTGCCGAGAGCTTGACGGTGAGCCATGCGTAAAGCGGCCCCAGCGCGTTCATCAGAATAACCGCCCACAGTGCCGCGACCGGATCGTGCGGTGTCGGGCCGAACCCGCCGTAGAAGGTCGCGAAATAGGACGCAAAGCCGAAGAACATGCCTGGGACGAAGCCGAGCCCGAGGCGCGGCATGCGTGCCAGCAGCATCTGTGCGGCATTCAGGCAGAACAGGATCACGCACTGCGCAATGATGAACTGTGTACCGGTAAATCGATGTGACGCCCAGTCGAAGCCCAATACGATGAGGAATGCCGTGATTGATCCGATCGGCATCACCGGCCAGATCTTCTTCAGCACGTCCGGTCGCGGGCCGCCCGCAGCAAACGTACCCGCCCAGCCGATGAAGATAGCCCACGGTGGCAGGTTCAGCGGCGGCATGGAAACGAATATTGTGGTCACTGCGAGCAGCGAAGCGACGACTTCGGCGGGAGGTTTTCTCATGACGTTACTTCCTTGGTTGTATTGCTCGGATGACGATGGATTTCACAGTGATGGTGCGTGACGACCGTGATCTTGCCGTTCTTGATGACCCACGATCGAGGCGGTATGTCAAGCAGTGCATCGGCAACCTTGAAGGTGTCGAGAATCACGAAGTCAGCCCGGCAACCGACCGCAATCCCGTAGTCGTGACCAAGGCCGATGGAGCGCGCCGCGTTGCGGGTACCCATGTCGAGGATTGCCGCTTGGTGATCGAGCGTGCCGAACTGGACCACGTGAGCCAGCATGTTGCCGATCTGCAGCATGTCGGCTTTGCCGAAAGGGGTGAACGCGTTGCGGATGTTGTTAGACGAATAGGCGACATTGACGCCACCCTGGTGCAGAGCGCGGACCGGCGTCAACCCGCGCCGTTGGTTGCGCTCATCGCTGCGGCCGCTAAGGTAAAGGTCGGTGGCTGGTAGCGTGACAACGGTGATGTCGGCCTCGTGCAATAACGCGACAATCGGCTCGAGCTCGGAGGGTAGCAGCGAACTCAGGTTGGTGACGTGGCCAAGGGAAACCCGCCCCTGCCAGCCGCGTTCGATCGTCTTGCGTGCGATATATTCAGTGGTGACGAAGCGCTGGTCAGAGGTGTCATCCGAGAAGTCGACGTGCATGTCGATCGGCGCGTTATAGCGCTCGGCCAGCTGGAAAACTGTGTCGATATGGGTTTCGGTGTCCTTGCGGTTCAGTTCACAGTAAGGGCAACCGCCAATCACATCGGCGCCCATATCCATCGCCTCCACCATCAGCTCGCGCGTTCCCTGCGATTTGAGTATTCCCTCTTGCGGAAATGCAACGATCTGCAGATCGAGCAGATCGCGGTATTCGTCGCGCAACTCAAGCAGAGTTTCTACGCCAATGAGACCCTGTATCAGGTCAACATCCGGATGGGCACGGATCGCGGTTGTGCCGTTTTTAACGGCCATGTCGAGCACGGTGCGTGACCGCGTCATCACATCCTCTCTTTCCTGCTTGCCTTTGAGGATGCCCGTCAAGCGGATCGCTTCTTCCAGTGTGCCTTGTCGGGGCGGCAGCCGGCGGTGCAGCAAGGCCTTGTCCAGATGCAAGTGCGGCTCGACCAGCCCCGGAATAACCGCGCGCCCTCCCGCATCGATTTCGTTGATTGCCTCACCTTCAATACCGGCTTCGATCGCTGCGATCCGTCCATCCCTGATTGCGATGTCCATCAACGGTCCATCGTCGTCGATACATACCTGTCTTACCAAAAGATCAAATTTCATGCCTGTCTCCTTCTTGGTTAACCCTTTTCAACTACCTGCGTAAAACCAACGCCGCGGCCAGTTCATTCCCGCACCTACAGTCCCAGTGCGCGGCCATCGCTGCGCGGATCGTGTGCACCCGTGATGGACCGGGGAGGCCCAGGATGGATCACGATGGCGCCCGGATGCCCCGCCAATGGGCTTTGCGCAGGCAAGGTGCTCATTTCGTGCCCTCGTCGCGCCAATTCGGCGAACACCTCACTTCCGGCATCTGATTCGAGCTTGAGTGAATCCCTGCTGTCCGAAAACGTTCGGCCAAGCAAGAAGCGTGGCCGTGCCAATGCTGTTAGCGGATCCATGTTGTAGTCAATCAGCCGCGTCAAAATCGCCGCCAGAGTTTGCGGCTGACCGTCGGCACCTTGTGTGCCGTACAGGATGCGTGACTGGCCATCCTTCATGTAGATGCCCGGGTTGAGCGTGTGGAAGGGGCGCTTGCCCGCCTCAAGTCGGTTGGGATGTGTGGGGTCCAGCGAGAATGCCGCGCCACGGTTGTGCCACAGCACACCGGTATCGCCCGCCATGATGCCGCTGCCCCAGTCGTAATAGAGTGTCTGCAGCATCGATACCGAATTGCCTGCAGCATCCGTGGTACCGATATATGCCGTGTCGCCAGGTTGGAAGCGATGCGGCCACGGCTGCGCGCGTGCCATGTCCACTTGCCCCGCGACGCGGTCCAAGGCCACGCCCAATAGCAGTTTTTCGCAGGGCACCGGGCTGAAGTCCGGGTCGGCAAGGTAACGGTTGCGGTCGTTGAACGCGCATTTCACCGCCTCAACCAGCACGTGGTAGTAGTCGGCACTGCCCTCGGGAATAGCCGCCAGATCGAAACGCTCCAGAATGCCCATGATCTGCAGCGTGGTTACCCCTTGGGTTGGTGGCTGGTGCGCCAGCAGCGTGCCTCCGCGATAGGCTTGTGCGAGTGGTGGTTCAACGCGGGCCGCGGTAGCGGCAAGATCGGCCGCCGTCAGCGGCGAGCCAGCTTGGCGCAACCCGTTGGCCAGGCGTGCGGCAAGGTGGCCTTCATAAAAGTCACGATGGCCGCGTTCGGCCAGGGTTTCCAATGTGCGCGCCAGATGCGGTTGCCGGAAAGTCTCACCCACAGCCGGCACCTCGCCGTCAACAAGAAAAGCACCGGCAACACCGGGGAGCTTGTGCATTTCTCCCGCGCGGAAATTGAGCCAAAAATGTCCGGATGCTGTCCAGGGGAAGCCATCTCGTGCCAGTGTCGCAGCGGGTTTCAGTAGTGATGCCCAGGACTGCCTGCCGCCCAGTTCCCTGCAACTTAGCTCGAAAGCTTTTCCCATCGCATCAACATTCCCGGCCGTCGTCAGCATTGAGGCGGCCCCGCGATTCGGGATGGCTTTCACCGAAGCATCAAAGGCGGGCAATCGCCGGGGCGCCTGGCCGATTCCGGAGATGGTGGAGACCTTTCCATGGGCATCCGCGACCAGCATGAACCCGTCACCCCCCAATCCGGTGAAGTGGGGATAGGTGACCGACAGGCACGCGCCAATGGCAATGGCCGCTTCGACGGCGTTGCCACCCGACTTGAGAACATCCAGCCCTGCCTGTGAAGCGAGCTCATGCGGGCTGGTCACCATGCCGATCCGGGAGCGTGCTAACGCGTGCGGTGCAACCTGCGACGACGACGAAGCCAAACTGGCTGGGCCCATGCTTGCCGTGGCCGTGTCGTGCAGTTCACCGGTGTTCATGGTGCCTTTTGTCGTCCTGGCGGTTGTTCTGAGATGCAATGTAGATCGGGGGTTAATATTTGTCGACGTCAAAAGTCATATGCTTCACATTCACCGAGTGAATGTTTGTTAACCCGTCATACTGGGTCTCATGACCTCAGCATCTGTCGTTGCATCGATCGAATTTTGTAATGAACCTGACCTCGATTGACCTCAACCTGCTGGTGGCTTTCGACGCGTTGGCGCGGGAACACAATGTCACGCTGGCAGCTGATCGCGTGGGACTGTCTCAACCAGCCATGAGCAATGCCCTGGCGCGATTGCGAAAAAAGTTCAATGACCCGCTGTTCGTGCGTACGACAGCGGGCATGCAGCCCACGCCCTATGCGCAAAGGCTCGCTGGACCGATCGCTCGCGCCTGCGAATTGCTGGAGTCGGCGCTGAGCGTCGATGCCGGTTTCGACCCGACGTCCAGCAACCAGTCCGTCACCTTCTACCTCTCGGAGGTCGGCGAACTGGTTTTCCTGCCCAAACTCCTGCTGGGGTTGCAAAACCGCGCACCACGCGTCGGGGTTAAGGTCAGGCGCGCGCCCGAAAAAGGACTGCAGGACACCATGGCCGATGGTGATGTTGACCTTGCTATCGGCATTTTTCCCAACCTCAAGTCGGGCTTCTACCAGCAGCGCCTGTACAGCGACAAGTTTGTCTGTATCGTCCGGCGCGACCACCCGACGATCCGCTCTTCACTCAGTCTGGACCAATACGTCGCAACACCCCATGCGGTTGTTGCGTCAACTGGAACGGGGCACGATACTGCTTTGGAACAGATACTTTGGAAGCAACGATTGCACCGACAGATTGCGGTGAGCGTGCCCGATTTCCTGGTTTTGCCAACCATCGTCGAGCAGACTGATGCCATCGCCACCATTCCGTCGCGAATGGCCGCCGCACTGCAAGGACGAAGAAACTTGAGAGTGCTGGAGTCGCCGATAAAATTCCCGCGCATCGAGATCCGGCAGCACTGGCATGAACGCTACCACCACGATGCCGCCAACAAATGGCTGCGCGAATTCGTGGCGCAACTTCTGAAAGAATAGGTCCGTCTGGTGCCGTCCTATTCATGCGCTGACCGGCACTTGCCCGGACAGTTGCAGCATGTCAGTGGTTACGCCATTCAGGTGTTCAAGTTTATTGTGCCGGGACACGCTGGACAGCACTAATTCGCTCCCCGGCGCTTCCCGGCTGCGGCCGCAGGCAATGCGTTGTTCGACAACGCCGACCACAGCGCCGCCAGCAAAATCATGCTGCCGCCGAGCAAGGTACGCCCCGTCAGTGCGCCCGCTCCCAGTGCCATCGACGAAGCACTGGCAAACACCACTTCCGACAGCATGATCAGTGCGGTGCCATGCGCACTCAGCCGTGCGGCGCCGTACTGCAGTGCCAGATTACCGACAAGAAACGCCAGGCTCAGCGCCACCGCAAATACCAGCCACGCGGCGGCTGGCGCCGGTGGCAGTGGCACCACACCGCTGGCCAGACCAAGGCAGGCTGCCGAGGTGGCCATCAGGGCCCCGCCGCCGAACATGGCCAGCACGCGCGACGCGGTCGGCGTGTGGTTCAGCTTGCGCAGCAGGATGTTGGTGAGGGCAAAGGAACATCCGCCCATCAGGGCGAGCCAGTCGGCCCCGCTCTCGGGCACCGGCCACGCCGAGTTGTCCGTCTTGAGCACGATCACCACGCCCACCAGCGCCAGCAGCATGCGCGACAGCGACGTGGTGGTGGGCCGCTCGCCGAGCAGCGGCCACGCCAGCAACGTGGCCCACAAGGGCATCAGGTAGAACAGCAGTACCACGCGCACGACGTCGCCTACCGTGACGGCCCAGTTGAACCCGACGTTGGTGAGTCCCGAGGCCGCCATCAGCAGCAGCAGCTGGGGGTGCTGCACGAGGCCGCGCCAGGCGCGCGGCGCGACCGCCAGCAGGCAGCCGAGCGAGACGATGTAAATGATGGCGGTGGCCCACAGCGGATGCACGCCGTGCGCTTGCAGCTGGCGAAACGGCCACCACGACACGCCCCATACAAAGGCGTTGAGCATCAGTGCGGCAGCGGCCAGCAGCGCGCCTTTGGAGCCGCCGGCGCTCATTCGTGCAGGTCGTCGCTGCGCGCAATCGTGAGCAGATGCTCGATCTCGTCGCGGTATTTGACGCAGTTGTTCTGGTACCAGCGCCGGATCATCCACATCATGACTGCGACCACCACGCCAAAGGTGGTGATGGCACCGGAAGTCGACAGGCCCAGTCCGGTCGACAGGCTGTAGAAGGCGCCAAGAATCAGGATGCAGGCCTGTTCGTTGAAGTTCTGGACCGCGATGGAACGCCCCGACCCCATCAGGTTGTGGCCGCGGTGCTGCAACAGCGCATTCATGGGCACCACCAGAAAGCCGCCCAGACCGCCCAGCAGGATCAGGAATGGCGCCGCCACCCAGACGTTGTGGATGAAGTTCATCAGGATCACCAGCACCCCCATCGCGATGCCCAGCGGGATCACGCGGGTGGCGGTGTCGAGTCGCATGCGCATCGAGGCCACGACAGCCCCGACCGCCGTGCCGATCGCCACGACGCCGACCAGCGAGGATGCCTGCGTCGTGCTGTAACCCAGTGCCAGCGCGCTCCAGGCCAGCACGATGTATTTGAGGTTGCCGCTGACGCCCCAGAACAGCGTGGTGGTGGCCAGCGAAATCTGGCCCAGCTTGTCGCGCCACAGACGCGAGTTGCAGCTCAGGAAGTCGGGCACCAGATCCAGCCAGGTGCGCGACATGGGACGCATTTCAACGCCCGTCAGCGGAATGCACAAGTTGAACCACGCTGCCACCGCGTAGACAAGGATCAGCACCACGATCGCGGCCTGCGGCGGCGTGTGGATACCGGTGTTGATGTACGGAAAATCGAACGACAGCAACATGCTCGACACCTGGTGTCCCACCAGCTGGCCGCCGAGCAGCACGCCCAGGATGATGGAGGCAATCGTCAGCCCCTCGATCCAGCCATTCGCCTTGACCAGTTGCGAGGCCGGCAGCAGCTCGGTCAGGATGCCGTACTTGGCCGGTGAGTAAGCGGCTGCGCCCAGCCCCACCACGGCATAAGCCATCAATGGGTGCGTGCCCACCAGCATCAGCAGGCAGCCCACCATCTTGATGGCGTTGCTGATGAACATGACCTTACCCTTGGGCTGCGCGTCGGCATAAGCGCCGACGAACGGTGCCAGGATCACGTAGAACAGAGCAAACATCGGCACCAGTGCAGCGCGTTGCCATTCGGCCCCGCCGCCGCTGCGGATCAGTTCGACGGCAGCCACAAACAGCGCGTTGTCGGCCAGCGAGCTGAAAAACTGGGCCGACATGATGGTGTAAAAGCCGCGCTTCATACTGCTGGTCGGGGCATCACTGGATCTGATGCACGATGATTTATAGGGTCTCCAAATTACAATGGGTTATAGCATGCCCCCCAGTGCCAAAATGATGGCTGATCCCGCTTACCACCGCCGCCATGCCCCGTCCGATCCATGCCACCATTCATGCCGAATCCCTGCGCCACAACCTGGCGCGCGCGCGCCAGGCCGCACCCGACGCCCGCGTCTGGGCGGTGGTCAAAGCCAACGCCTACGGCCACGGCATCGAGCGCGTGTATGAGGGTCTGCGCGGTGCCGACGGCTTTGCGCTGCTCGATCTGAGCGAGGCCGAGCGCGTACGCGCCCTGGGCTGGCGTGGCCCCATCCTGCTGCTCGAGGGCGTGTTCGAGTCGCGCGACCTGGAGCTGTGCTCGCGCCTGGGTCTGTGGCACACCGTGCACTGCGACGAGCAGATCGCCATGCTGGCCACGCACAAGACGCAGGTGCCGCACCGCGTATTCCTGAAGATGAACTCCGGCATGAACCGCCTCGGCTTTACCGCGCAGCGCTACCGTGCCGCCTGGACGCGCCTCAACGCCTTGCCGCAGGTCGAAGAGATCTCGCTGATGACGCACTTCAGCGACGCCGATGGCGCCAAGGGCATTGCGCAGCAGCTGGAGGCGTTCGATGCCGCCACGCAAGATTTGCCCGGCGAGCGCACGCTAAGCAACAGCGCCGCCACGCTGCGCTACGCGGACAACGCGCGGTTGCGCTCCGACTGGGTACGCCCCGGCATTGCGGTTTATGGCAGCGCACCCGACTTTCCCGAGCACGATGCGGCGCACTGGGATTTACAGCCCGGTATGACGCTGACTGCAAAAATCATAGGGACGCAGGACCTGGCGGTGGGAGCGACCGTCGGCTATGGCTCCAGCTTCGTGGCCGACCTGCCGCTGCGCATCGGCATCGTCGCTTGCGGCTATGCCGACGGCTACCCGCGCCATTGCAGTACCGGCACGCCGGTGTTGGTGAACGGTGTGCGCACCCGCATGGTCGGGCGCGTCAGCATGGACATGATCACGGTAGACCTGACGCCCGTACAACAAGCGGGCATTGAGGCAGGTTTTGGCAGCGAGGTCACACTGTGGGGGCGCGCTTCGGGTGGTGCCGTACTGCCGATCGACGAGGTGGCGAAAGCGGGTGGCACGGTCGGCTATGAACTGATGTGCGCGCTGGCGCTGCGGGTGCCCGTGACGGTGGACTGAAGCAGCTGGCGGAAACTCTGCAGTCAATACGGCTCTGGTGCAAATCGCACCTCCTGTAGGCTGTGGCCTGTGACCGGAGCCCAACGAGCGGTTGTTGTCAAACGAACTATTGCGCAGTCGTCATGGCCTGCTGCACCATCGCGCTGTCGACCTACTCGGCCAGGTAGGTGTGAACCTCCGCCTTGTAGCCCACCCACTCGGTCGCCAGTCTCTTGAAGACGTTGGCGATAATTTCCTCGGGGCCGGTGTAGGTGCCGGCGTAAGGGAATCCGGCCGCCTCGGTCCATGTGGCATTGGGTGCCAGGGCAGCGAGCAAATTTTTGCCGTTCGCCTCGGACGTGCCTTCGTAGGTTGCCCGAATGATTTCAAGATTGGCCGTCTTGGATTCAACCCCACTTCATCTCGCCTTTGGCGACTTTGGCCCCGATTTGCAGCGCAATGCCCATGCCGGCATTCGGATACCGCTTGGTCATCGCGGCGATGAGAGCCGCGCTGTCCGCGGCCTTGGCCAGCTCTTCTTCAAACGCCACGAGGTAGTTGCGTGTGTAGCTGATGGCCGAAGCGTCCGCCGCAGCGGTGATCGCCATGTGGCCAGGGACCACCGTGGCGGGCTTGCGCGCTGCCATGGCGTCGAGGTTCTTGATCCATGCGGCGCGGGCCTCGGCACCTTGCGTGTCTGCGGTCCAGACGTGGACACCCGAGAACAACAGCACGCCGCCGAAGATCGCGTTGAGCGAAGGCACCCAGATAGATCGGCGATTGGCAAGACCGTCGGCATCGACGATCTCAATGGTTTGGTCTTCCAGGGTAAAGCTCCGGCCGTCGAAGGCTTCCGGCATCACGATGTCCGCCAGGGTCTGCGGGCCGTTCTCCTTGAGTTGCGGACCCCAGGTCGCGAGTTTCTTGTCGACGTTGCCCTTGATGGCCGCGATCGTGGCCGACGCGGCCATCACCTTGACCCCGGGAAACGCTGCCTTGATCGGCCCCAGGCTGAAATAGTAGTCAGGATCGCTCTGACTAATATAGATGGTGGTCAGGTTCTTGCCATTACTCTTGATCGCCTCGGCGAGCGCCTTGCCGTCCGGCAGGGTAAAGCCCCCATCGATCAGCACGGCGTCGCGCGCGCCGGAAATAAGCACAGGGGCACGGAAGAATCCGTGTTCGCCAGCGGGGAAATGTTTCCAGGTCAGGTGGGTATTTGCAGCCATAGCGGTCTTCACTCCTAGGATTGCCGTCGCGACACCCGCGGCGGTTACGGTTTTAATCAGTTCTCTGCGTGTTGTCATGAGGAGTTGCTTTCTACATAGTTACAAGGGGTTTGAGGGGGCTCAGGTTGTCGCCAACTGGCTGGCTAGTGAATGTGGGTCGGAATAGGCAGTGCCGGGCTCCACCATCCAGCGCTTCGCGCCAACTTCGGCGATCAGTGTGGGCACGCCGCCCACGCTGAATTCCCGCATCAATGCCTGCGCTCGGTCGATACGGACTCTGTTGGCACTCTGCAGGTCTGCATCGGGATGCGCAATCCTCACAGCGGCCTGCTCGAAACCGAGCCCTTCCAGAAGACTGGCCAGCGCGGCCAACGACGTCACGTCGCTGCCATCCACGTAGCGTGCACGCTGGATGGCCTTGAGGGCTTCCAGTTCTCTGACCGGGTCGATCAGCGACACAGCGGTCAGCGCAACAGTGGCTGGACCGCTGTCGAAAAGCTGATGGCGATCACCGAGAACGCGGTCGCGATAGCGTTGGGTGAAGATTTGCCCCGTCAGCCGTTCGATGCGCTGGTCGTTGGACCAGGCAAAGTTCGCGAAGGCATCGTCCATCGCTCGTGCGCCCTCGCCCGAAAACAGCCCGGTCGGAAGTAGCTTGACGCTGACGCCCGGTACTTCAAGCAGACCCGAAACGGCCGGCGTCGCGCCGTAGCACCAGCCACACAGCGGATCGAACAGATAGTGGAGAGTCTTGCTCATAGGGGCACTTTGTTTACTTGCCGGAATGGTAGCCACCATCTATTGACTCGTAAATACATATATGTTAAACAAAATGTATGTCTAAAACATACAATGAACGTCAAGCGGGTTGGGGTGGATTGGGGAGCTTGAGGCGCCTGACCTATTTCGTGTCAGTGGTGGAGACGGGCTCCTTCACCGCTGCAGCAGAACGCTTGGGTATTACCAAGGCGGTGGTCAGCCAACAGGTCGCCCGGTTGGAGCACGAGTTCCGGACCTCCCTGCTGGTTCGCACCACGCGCAAGGTCCAGGCCACCGAAGCGGGACAGGCGTTCTACTTGCGTTGTGCCGTGATCCTGCGCGAGGCCGAGCATGCCTTCGAAGACCTCGCCGAGACGTCGGCGGAGCCGGCTGGCATGCTGCGGCTCACAGCGCCCATCGACTACGGTGTCGGTGTCGTGGTGCCAGCTATCGCCGCTTTTGCCAAGCAGTACCCGGCGTGCAAGGTCGATGCGATCCTGCGCGACCAGATGCTGGACATCATGTCCGACAATATCGAACTGGCGATCCGGGTTGGCTGGCTGGCTGAGACCAGTCAGCAGGCGCGCAAGATCGGCAACTTCCGGCAATTGCTCGTCGCACCCACGTCCATGACGTCGCAGGTGGCGCGGCTTACCCGTCCAGACGAGATCGCCGATCTACCCTTCGTCGCCAACACCGCCCTGCCTGACCACCTCCGGTGGAATTTCTCGCGGAATGAGACCGAGCGCCAAGCCGTCAATGTGCAAGCCTCCATTTTTCTCGATGCCACGCTGGCGGTGCGCGAAGCGGTGTGCGAGGGGGCAGGGCTCTCTGTGCTCCCGGACTACGCGATTGCAGACGAACTCGCCACCGGTCGACTAATCCAAGTCCTGCCGCAATGGCGTCTGCCTTCCGGCGGTATACATGTGGTTTTTCCGGCTGCGCGCTTTCGTCCAGCGAAGGTTCGCGCCTTCGTCGACCTGTTGGCACATAGGGAGCAGCAGCGGCAAGAGAGCAACAGCTCCGAAGCGCAGTCACATCGATGATCAGGCGTTCCTGTCAAAGACAGGGGGCTGGCGCTTTGAGCGTGAGGTCATCGTCCTGTGCGTTCGCTGGTACCTGCGTTTCAAGCTCAGTCTCCGCGATCTCATGGAGGTGATGGCCAACCGCGATGTGAAGGCAGCCAAGGCATTCTTTCGCAAGGCACTGAAGACTCGGGGCCGAGCTCCGATGAGCATCACGCTGGGCGGCTACGTCGCCTCGCATCGCGCAGTCAGGGAGTTGCCGCAGCACAGCTCTTGGTGGAAGGACACGCGGCTGCGATCTGGAACGCACTGCTTTCTGCCAGACCTGCGCGGTGCATCGTATCCCCGGCTCGGCCGCACCAGAAATTTGCACCAGAGTCGTCAATACAACCCCAATCCCCGCGCCCGCAGCCGCGCCAACCCGAGCAGCGCATCGGTGTACGGCGTGGTGACACGGGTAAGTTGCCCCAGCTCCCGCACCACAGTGACGAGCGCGTCGAGCTCCACCGCGCGGCCCGCTTCCACGTCCTGCAGCATCGAGGTCTTGAACGCGCCCAGCTTCATCGTCACGGCGTGCCGGTCCTCGGGCCGCTCGGCAATCGGCACACCGATGCGTGCGCCGATCTC
>JBDTCK010000130.1:0-16652 GCA_039923645.1 Rhodoferax sp. | reverse complement strand
GTGGCGCGACAATGGTTTTGACCCCATACTCGCGCTCGAACATCTGCCACAGGTCATGCGCCGTGAGCTCCTTGCCCGCAGCGTCCATGACCGCCTGCACCGCGTGGCTGAACTCGATTTGAAGACGCCGCGGCAACTCCAGGCCGAACTCGCTTTCAAGCAAATACGCAATGCCGCCCTTGCCAGACTGGCTGTTGACGCGAATCACGGCCTCGTAGCTACGGCCGAGGTCTTTCGGGTCGATGGGCAGATACGGCATGTCCCATATCTGACCCTCCTCGCGCGCCGCAAAAGCCTTTTTGATGGCGTCCTGATGCGAGCCAGAAAACGAGGTGTAAACCAGGTCACCCCCATACGGATGGCGTGGGTGCACCGGCAACTGGTTGCAGTACTCGACCGTGCGGCGGATTTCATCGATTTCCGAGAAATCGAGCCCCGGCGACACCCCCTGTGTGTAAAGGTTCAGGGCCACGTTGACCAGATCAATGTTGCCAGTGCGCTCGCCATTGCCGAAAAGGCAGCCTTCAATTCGGTTCGCACCAGCCATCAGCGCAAACTCGCCAGACGCGGTGCCGGTGCCGCGATCGTTATGAGGGTGTACCGACAGAACGATCGCATCACGCCGCGCCAGATGCCGGTGCATCCATTCCATCATGTCGGCAAAAATATTGGGCGTGGAATGCTCAACAGTGGACGGCAAATTGACGATGCATTTGTGTTGCGGCGTGGGCATCCAGACCTCGGTGACAGCATCCACCACGCGTTTGGAAAATTCGAGCTCGGTGCCCGAGAACATCTCGGGCGAGTACTGAAACGTCCAGTGCGTTGCGGGCTGCTCTGATGCAATCTCCTTGAACAACCGGGCATTGGCCACCGCCAGCTCGACAATCCCGTCCTCGTCCATTCCCAGTACCACGCGACGCATGACGGGCGCTGTGGCGTTGTACAGATGCACGATGGCCCGCTTGGCCCCTCGCAACGACTCGAAGGTGCGGCGAATCAACGGTTCGCGCGCTGGCGTCAGCGCCTGAATGGTCACGTCGTCAGGAATCACTTTGCCGTCTATCAATTGCCGCACGAAATCGAATTCGGTCTGGGAGGCCGAAGGAAAGCCCACCTCAATTTCCTTGAAACCGATCTTCACCAGCATATGGAACATGCACAACTTGCGCGCAATGTCCATTGGCTCGATCAGAGCCTGGTTGCCATCGCGCAGATCAGTGCTAAGCCAGATGGGCGCTTTTGTGAGCACGGCATCGGGCCATGTCCGGTCGCGCAGGTTAAGCGGTTTGAAAGGTGCGTACTTGCTGGCGGGTTGTTTCAACATGGTTCGATCTCTTTACTCAAAAACCAGCAACCCAAAACAAAACGGCCCGTTGCTGGTGCATACGGGCCGTTGTGAAGGTGTGCGCGTGCGCTACCGTCTCCGCCCGTAGGAAGATAGCAGTAGCGCCAGCGAAATTCGTTTCATGCGGCAAACTGTAGCACAAGTCTCAAGCATGTTCCAAGTGCGCGCCATTGTGCCACTTCACTACTTGTGCAGACCACGCTCGTCAGGCTCGTCTGTCGACGTGCTGATGACGCTAGTCGGGATGCCCTTGGCCTTGCGCCAGCCGTACACCACGTAGCCGCTCAGGCCATAAATCACAAACAGGCTGAACAGGACGGTGGGCGGATGAATATTGATGATTGCAATGCCCAGCGCAATCAGCACGATGACACCGAACGGCACGCTCTTTTTCATGTGGATGTCCTTGAAGCTGTAGAACGGGACATTCGTCACCATCGTCAGCCCCGCATAGAGCGCCAGTGCGAACATCGGCCAAGCCACGGAAGGTCCCGGGATACCAAGGTCGGTCATGATCCAGATGAATCCGGTAACCAGCGCTGCCGCCGCCGGCGACGGCAGCCCCTGGAAGTAGCGCTTGTCGACCACGCTTGTATTGACGTTGAAGCGCGCCAGGCGCAAGGCTGCACAGGCGCAATAGACAAACGCCGCAACCCAGCCCCAGCGGCCCAGCCCCTTCAGGCCCCACTCGTACGCAATCAGCGCAGGCGCGGCACCAAAAGACACCATGTCCGATAACGAATCCATTTGCTCGCCGAACGCGCTTTGCGTATTCGTCATGCGGGCCACCCGGCCATCCAGACTATCGAGCACCATGGCGAAGAACACGCCGATGGCCGCCATGTTGAAGCGTCCGTTCATGGCCATCACGACCGCATAGAAGCCGCCGAACAGCGCGGCCAGCGTGAACAGATTGGGCAGGATGTAGATGCCCTTGCGACGCTTGCGCATCAGCACGACTTCAACGGGCGAGTTATCGGAATCTGAACCATCATGCATAAATAAAGCCCGTAGCCCTTGTGGATATTACGATGATAGCTATCAAATAAATAGTTTTCCGGAGTTTGCCACACGTCGGGTCGCCCGCTGCGCGGTGAAGCCTCATCTGCAGGCAAGTGTAAGACAGTCGCCGGGCGCCGCGGATACCAGAACAAAGGCCACCCGAAGGTGGCCTTTGCGCGGCACAACCAAACTTTCAGTTGCGAGTCTGATCGACCAGCTTGTTTTTCTTGATCCACGGCATCATGGCGCGCAGAGATTCGCCCACGACCTCGATCTGATGCTCCGCCATCAGGCGGCGACGGCTCAGCAATGTTGGTGCGCCTGCCTTGTTTTCCAGAATGAAGTTCTTCGCGTACTCACCCGTCTGGATGTCCGTGAGAATCTTCTTCATCGTCTTCTTGGTCTCTTCGTTCACGACGCGCGGCCCGCTCACATACTCGCCATACTCGGCGTTGTTGGAGATGGAGTAGTTCATGTTGGCGATCCCGCCCTCATAAATCAGGTCCACGATCAGCTTGAGTTCGTGCAGGCATTCAAAGTAGGCCATCTCGGGTGCGTAGCCGGCTTCAACCAGTGTCTCAAAACCGGCCTTGACGAGTTCCACCGTGCCGCCGCACAGAACGGCCTGCTCGCCGAACAAGTCGGTTTCGGTTTCTTCGCGGAAATTGGTCTCGATGATGCCCGCCTTGCCGCCGCCATTGGCCATCGCATAGGACAGGGCCAGATCCCTCGCCTTGCCGGATTTGTTCTGGTGCACCGCGATCAGTTGCGGCACCCCGCCGCCTTGCGTATAGGTGCTGCGCACGGTGTGGCCCGGCGCCTTGGGCGCCACCATCCACACGTCCAGGTCGGCGCGGGGAACCACAGCGCCATAGTGCACGTTGAAGCCGTGCGCGAACACCAGCGAGGCACCCTGCTTGATGTTGGGTTCGATGTCGTTCGTGTAGACCGTGCCGATCTGCTCGTCGGGCAACAGGATCATCACAACGTCAGCGGACTTGACTGCATCGCCCACCGCTTCGACCTTGAGACCGGCCTTTTCCGCCTTGGACCAGGATGCGCCGCCCTTGCGCAGCCCGACGACGACCTTCACTCCGCTGTCGTTCAGGTTCTGGGCATGGGCATGGCCCTGGCTCCCGTAGCCGATGATGGCAACCGTCTTGCCCTTGATCAGGCTCAGGTCGCAGTCCTTGTCGTAAAAAACCTTCATCTCTTCTCCTTCAGTAAATTTTAATCAACCACTAAATCCACAATCCTTCAAACCCGCAGGATTCTCTCACCCCGGCCAATCCCGCTCGACCCGGTGCGAACCGTCTCCAGAATGGCGCCATGCTCAAGCGCCTCCAGAAAGGCATCGTTCTTGGACTGATCCCCGGTGAGCTCAATGGTGTAGCTCTTCTCGGTCACGTCGATGATGCGCCCGCGGAAAATGTCGGCCATGCGCTTCATCTCTTCGCGCTCCTTGCCGACGGCGCGCACCTTGACCATCATGAGTTCGCGCTCGGTGTAGGACCCTTCGGTCAGGTCCACGACCTTGACGACTTCGATCAGCCGGTTCAGGTGCTTGGTGATCTGCTCGATCACATCGTCGGACCCCGACGTCTGGATGGTCATGCGCGACAACGTGGCGTCTTCGGTCGGCGCCACAGTCAACGACTCGATGTTGTAACCCCGGGCCGAAAACAGGCCTACCACGCGCGAGAGCGCGCCGGGTTCGTTTTCAAGCAGAACTGCAATGATGTGTTTCATATGAAGATTCCTCTTTTCGCTGCCCTCCCCCGCACACGGTAATGTGCAGGCTCGGCAGGCAATAGATTCGTCGATGGGAAAGCTGAATTTGGTGAGGCCAGAGCCTGCCGCCAAGGCTGCGGCGCTCTGTCCCGCAAGGTCTCACAAGTCTTCGGAACCCAAAAGCATTTCGGTGATGCCCTTCCCCGATTGCACCATCGGGAACACGTTCTCGGTCGGATCCGTGCGGAAATCCATGAACACAGTGCGATCCTTCAGCTTGCGTGCCTCACGCAGCGCAGGCTCCACATCCTGCGGAGATTCAATCAGCATGCCCACGTGCCCATAGGCCTCCGCCAGCTTCACGAAGTTCGGCAATGCGTCCATGTAGCTGCTGCTGTAGCGTCCTGCATATTCGACTTCTTGCCACTGGCGCACCATGCCCAGATAACGGTTGTTCAGTGACACGATCTTGATGGGCGTGTTGTATTGCAGGCAGGTGGATAGCTCCTGGATGCACATCTGCACCGAGCCCTCACCGGTAATGCAAAACACCTCGCTGTCCGGCTTGGCCAGCTTGATGCCCATGGCATAAGGGATACCCACGCCCATGGTTCCGAGACCCCCCGAGTTGATCCAGCGGCGTGGCTCGTCGAAGTGGTAATACTGCGCCGCCCACATCTGATGCTGGCCCACGTCGGAAGTGATGTAGGCGTCGGCGTCCTTTGTCATGTTCCACAGGGTCTCGACCACGTACTGGGGTTTGATCACATCTCCCGTGCCGCGGCTGTACTTGAGACAGTCGCGGCTGCGCCAGCCCTCGATGGTCGTCCACCAGCTGGCCAGAGCCTTCGGGTCCGGTTTGACGCTGGACTCCTTGATCATGCCGATCAACTCCGCCAGCACTTCCTTCACGTCTCCGACGATCGGAATATCGACTTTCACGCGCTTGGAGATGCTCGATGGATCGATGTCGACGTGGATGATCTTGCGTTCGTTCTGCGCGAAATGCTTGACATTGCCAATCACCCGGTCATCGAAACGCGCCCCCACCGCGAGCAGCACGTCGCAGTTCTGCATCGCATTATTCGCCTCAACCGTGCCATGCATGCCCAGCATGCCGAGGAACTTGCGATCACTGGCCGGATAGGCCCCAAGGCCCATCAAGGTATTGGTCACCGGGTAGCCCAGCAGGTCGACCAGGGTGCGCAACTCGTGGGACGCGTTCCCGATCACGACGCCCCCGCCGGTATAGATATAGGGCCGCTTGGCCGCCAGCAACAACTGCAGCGCCTTGCGGATCTGGCCGCCGTGCCCCTTGCGCACAGGGTTGTAAGAGCGCATCTCGACCGTCTCGGGGTAACCCGCATACGAGGTCTTCTTCAACGATACGTCTTTGGGAATATCCACGACCACCGGGCCAGGGCGGCCGGTGCGCGCGATGTGGAAGGCCTGCTTCATGACCCGAGCCAGATCTCGCACGTCCTTGACCAGGAAATTGTGTTTCACCACGGGACGCGTGATGCCGACGGTGTCGCATTCCTGGAAGGCATCCATGCCGATGGCATGGGTTGGTACCTGACCGGTGATGATCACCAGGGGAATGCTGTCCATGTATGCGGTGGCTATGCCGGTGATCGCATTGGTCACACCGGGGCCGGATGTGACGAGCGCCACGCCGACGTCGCCGGTAGCGCGCGCATAACCGTCGGCGGCATGAACGGCTGCCTGCTCGTGCCGCACCAGCACATGCTGGATCGTGTCCTGCTTGTAAAACGCGTCGTAGATGTACAGGACTGCGCCGCCAGGATAGCCCCAGACGTGCTTGACGTGTTCAGCCTGCAGCGCTTTCACCAGAATTTCCGCGCCCATCAGTTCATGTGGGCCGCTCGAAGTCGCGGAAGACACCTTGTGGGCAGCCGCCGTCGCCGCAGCGGCCGATGCGATTTCAGCTTTGGAGATTTCCATGATTAACCTTTGCGATTTTCTCTAACGAAAAACCTTGGGTGCCCCTAGCGCGGACTCTCGTGAAGCCGAGTCGGGACTTAAGGCCATAGCCATAGGCGAGCTGCTTGCGACGCCGGGCTGTGACCCGTTTGCTTTTTGATTTGCAGTGTGCATTATTGCACCGCAACATTCGGAAACTGGCCGGCTCCAGCAAAAAAACTACGGGGCAATGCCATAATCCGCCCCGCAAGCATGCCAAAACAGCGCAAAAAACGCTCCATGCGAGGCAGATTCATCGTACAGCCGCACAAGCTTGATCCCTCTTGGCCACAGAACAAGAACTTTCTGACTTCCTGAAAAGCGTTGAAAAACGAGCCTTCAAACGCTCGGTGTATCACGTTCGCAACGAAGAGTCGGCCCTCGACATCGTGCAAGACAGCATGATGAAGCTGGCAGAGCACTACGGCGACAAGCCCGCAGACGAGCTGCCGATGCTGTTCCAGCGCATACTGTCCAACTGCACGCTCGACTGGTTTCGGCGTCAAAAGACGCGCAACGCCCTGTTTTCGAACATGAGCGACTTCGAAATTGCGGGAGACGATGGAAGTTTCGACCTGCTCGAAACTTTGAAGATCGCAGAGGACTCCCAACGCACGGAAAGCGCCGAAGACGCGATGGGACGCTCCCAGGTTTTTGGCGAGATCGAAACCGAGATACAAGAACTGCCACTACGTCAACGACAAGCCTTCCTGATGCGTTACTGGGAGGAGATGGACGTTGCAGAAACCGCAGCGGCCATGGGTTGCTCGGAAGGCAGTGTTAAAACGCATTGCTCACGTGCAGTCCAAGCCCTGAGCAAGGCGCTCAAGGCAAAGGGAATCCAACTATGACCGACTCACTTCAGTATCAAGCCGAGATTCTTCAGGACCGTTTCGGGTTGAAGGTCACCGCACGCCTTTCGCAAGGCCTGACCGAGCTTCCGCACGACATTTCCGAGCGATTGCGCGCTTCACGTGTGCAGGCGCTGGCGCGTCGCAAGGCCTCCCGTACCCAGACCGCTGCCACGGTGGTGGCCTCGGGTGCAGCGGCCGCGCTGACATTTGGCGACGAGCGACTGGGCTGGTGGGGCCGCATCGCCTCCGCCCTGCCAATCGTTGTCCTGGTCGTGGGCCTTGTCACCATCAACACGGAGCAGACCAAAAAGCATGCGGTTGAGGTGGCCGAAGTGGACGCCGCATTGCTGACCGACGACTTGCCACCTGCGGCCTACACCGACCCTGGGTTTTTGCAATTCCTCAATTCCAGCAAGGATCTAACCCCCTGAGCCCCGATGCAAACGATGCAGCAAGCGCCCGTACGGAAGCTTAACCCGCTCGCGACGGGCGCGGCTATTTTTGCCGCCGCTTTTCTCCTTGTGCTCGGAATCCTGCGTTTCGTGCCGGCCGACTGGAGATACATCTCTACCGCAGCCCCGGTCCCTGCGGCCGTTCCGGCCGTGGCCGTGGCACAGCTGCCGGCCGCGGCCGCGTCGCACGCCGCCACCGTGGCAAAAGCGCCGACGCGCGCAAACAAAACGACTGGTAAAAGCAAGGTCCGCAAAGCGCCACGAGGCCCCTGGAATGAACTGACCGCGGCCCAGCAGGAGGCGCTCCAGCCACTGGCCAGCGAATGGGACACCATGAGCCTTGGTCAAAGGCGAAAATGGCTGGCTCTTTCGAAGAATTTCCCATCCATGCCACTTGACGAACAGGCCAAGCTGTTCAGTCGCATGACCGAATGGGCCGCGCTGAGCACGCAGCAACGCATACAGGCTCGGCTCAATTTTGCCGAAACCGAACAACTGTCAAGCGAAGAGAAACGGAACAAGTGGCAGGCTTATCAAGCACTGAGTCCTGAAGAGCGGCAAAAACTGGAGGCGACGGCACCGCCCAAGATCAGGGGTGCGGCGCTTGCTGTGAGGCCAAAACCGCATCGAAAGATGACGGCACCGCATCCCATAAGACCCAATCCGGATTCAACCCCGAAAAGCCCGGGAAAGTCCGCTGCGGCGCAGCGCCAGGTCAATCTCAATACCCTGCTGCCTGGAACTCCACAGGAGGCCATGTCGCCTGCGGCTATACCCGCTGCTGTCGCTGCTCCCGCACCCGCGCTTGCTCCCGCCGTTCCTGTTGCTCGCTAGTCTCCCCGGTCGATCGTCACGGAATCCAGGTCAAACGACATCTCAGCCCTTATAAGACCTAGGCGTATAGCTATTAACATGATGGCGTTAGAGCTGAAAGCCCCGCCTTTGTCGCGACGTATGGCCTGCTGGCTGTATGAGGGCATGCTCATGTTCGGCGTGGTGTTCATCGCCGGCTACCTGTTCAGCACCCTGAGCCAGACGCGCAACGCGATGGACAATCGCCACGCGCTGCAAGCGTTCCTGTTTGTTGTGTTCGGCATTTACTTCACCTGGTTCTGGGCCAAAGGCCAGACCCTGGCCATGAAAACCTGGAACATCCGCGTTGCGGACCGATTCGGCCAGCCGCTGACGCAGGCGCGCGCACTGTTGCGCTACGTCCTGAGCTGGTTGTGGTTCCTTCCCGTGTTGGCGGCTCAGGCACCCTTCAAACTCTCGGGCGGTGAATCTGCGGTAATCACCATCGCCTGGGTGGCCATCTGGGCGCTGCTCAGCCGCTTTCATCCGCAGCGGCAGTTTTGGCATGACGCATGGGCAGGAACACGGCTGGTCCCATCCATGCCGCTTAGCCGGTAGCCGGCCATCCGCTGATTCTGGCGGGTTACGCTGTGCCGTCGACCTCAGCGACAATTCCCGCATGTCGCAACAATTAGAACCGGGCGCTGAAACTCGCTCCAACGCCAACCCCCAGAAATCGCGCAGCGGCCTGACCCGCATCTGGCACGCGGGCGGCTACTCCGTGCAAGGCCTGCGGGCCGCCTGGCACGAGTCTGCTTTCCGCCAGGAAGCCATCGCCGCAGCGGTATTGATTCCTGCCGCGGCCTGGCTCGGTCGCAACTGGGTCGAGACCGCGCTGCTGGCCGGTTCTGTGCTGATCGTGCTGATTGTGGAACTGCTCAATACCGGGATCGAATTGGCCGTCGACCGCGTCGGCCTGGAGTGGCATGACCTGTCCAGGCGTGCGAAAGACATGGGCAGCGCCGCCGTGCTGCTGAGTCTTTTGCTGTGCGCGGGGATCTGGGCCGCGGCGCTGTTCCAGAGGTTTGCCGCATGAGTCCGACCTTCTCAATTTGCGTGTACTGCGGTTCCCGCCCGGGCGCCAGCCCAGAGTTTGCGGCCGCGGCGACCGCGGTGGGCAGCTGGATTGGCGACCATGGCGGCCAACTCGTGTACGGAGGCGGCAAGAGTGGCCTGATGGGCATCGTGGCGCATGCCACCCTGCAAGCGGGAGGACGGATCGTTGGCATCATCCCCAAGGCGCTGGTGGAAAAAGAATGGGCCGATCACGACTGCACCGAACTGCACATCGTCGACACCATGCACGAGCGCAAACGCATGATGGCGGAACGCGCCGACGCCTTTCTGGCCTTGCCCGGCGGTATTGGCACATTCGAGGAGTTTTTCGAGGCCTGGACCTGGCGCCAGCTCGGCTACCACGACAAGCCGGTCGGCCTGCTCAATATTGCCGGTTATTACGACAAACTGCTTGAATTTCTGGGCACCAGCGTCACACAGCAGTTCATGGGCGAGTGGCAAATGAAGCTGATGTGCGAGAGCGCTGACCCGGCTGCCCTGCTGCGCGAACTGGTCCAGAGCGCTGGCCTGAGCCCCGCGCCCCGGCTGGGCGCCATCTAGACCGCGGCTTCGTCCTGTTCGCCGGTGCGGATGCGCACCACCTGCTCGACGTTGGTGATGAAGATCTTGCCATCGCCGATCTTGCCCGTGCGCGCCGCCTTCACGATGGCTTCGACACAGCGCTCCACATCGTCGGTCTTGACGACCACCTCGATCTTTACCTTGGGCAGGAAATCGACCACGTATTCAGCGCCGCGGTACAGCTCGGTGTGGCCCTTTTGTCGGCCAAACCCCTTGACTTCGGTCACGGTCAGCCCGGTCACGCCGCATTCAGCCAGCGCCTCGCGCACTTCTTCGAGCTTGAAAGGTTTGACGACGGCGGTGATTTGTTTCATGGTGATCAACTGAGGTTGGATGGACGCGGGGCGCAGAGGAAAATTTTACGCGCGGAACTTGCTGGTAATAGGATACCGCCAATCCTTGCCAAAACTGCGATGCGTCACGCGGATGCCCACCGGGGCCTGGCGCCGCTTGTATTCATTGATCTTGATCAGGCGCGTGACACGCTCCACGTCCGCGCGCGCGAAGCCGGCGGAGATGATCTGCTCGATGCCCTCGTCATTCTCCATGTAGCGCTCGAGGATCGCGTCCAGCACCTCATACGGCGGCAGCGAATCCTGGTCGGTCTGGTCCGGGCGCAACTCGGCGCTGGGGGGACGCGTGATGATGCGCTCTGGAATGGGATTGGCGCCGGTGCCGTAAGGGTCGTGCGCGTTGCGCCAGTGCGCCAGCCGGAACACGGTGGTCTTGGCCAGGTCCTTGATGGCGGCAAAGCCGCCCGCCATGTCGCCATACAAGGTGCAGTAGCCGGTGGCCAGTTCGCTCTTGTTGCCGGTGGTCAGCACGATGGCACCGAACTTGTTGGACAGCGCCATGAGCAGCGTACCGCGGATGCGGGCCTGGATGTTTTCCTCGGTGGTGTCTTCCTGCCGGCCCTTGAACTCCCCCGCCAGGCTGGCCTTGAAAGCCTCGAATTCGGGAACAATGGAAATCTCGTCGTAGCGCACGCCCATGCGAGTGGCCATCTCGCGCGCGTCGATCCAGCTGATGTCGGCCGTGTAGGGCGAAGGCATCATGACGGTTCGCACCTTGTCCTTGCCTATCGCATCGACCGCGATGGCCAGCACCAGCGCCGAGTCGATGCCACCCGACAGCCCGAGGATCGCACCCGGAAAGCCGTTCTTGCCGATGTAATCGCGCACGCCAAGCACCAGCGCGTCCCACAGCTCGGCTTCCGGCGCGCGCTCCGGTGCCACTTTTGCTATCAATTTAATTGCTGACTGCGAACGCTCCACCTTGATTTCGAGCAGATTTTCCTGAAATCCAGGGGCGCGGCCGGCGACCGATCCATCGGCGTCCAGTGCAAATGAATGGCCCTCGAACACGACTTCGTCCTGTCCGCCCACCAGGTGCGCACAGACCACCGGCAGATTACAGGCCAGCGCACGCCGGCGCATCATCCCCTCCCGCTCCGCGCCCTTGCCGACATGGAACGGCGAAGCGTTGATCACCGCCAACAACTCGGCCCCAGCTTCTTTCGCCAGGCGCGCCGGCTCCTCGAACCACGCATCCTCGCAAATCAGCAGGCCCACGCTGAGCCGATCCACCCCCTCGCCCACCTGGAACACACACACGCTCTGGCCCGGCGTAAAGTAGCGGCGCTCGTCGAACACCTGGTAGTTGGGCAGCTCGCGCTTGGCGTAGGTTTCGAGTACGCGCCCTTCGCTGAGCACACTGGCCGCGTTGTGGCGCCGCGGCACCGCCACCGACTTGCTGCGCACGTCACCGCCCGTGGGGTGTCCAACCACCACCACCAGACCTTTTAACCCGGCCAGTTCGCGGGCCACCGTTTTCACGGCATCATCGCAGGCAGCGATGAAGGCAGGACGCAGGAACAAGTCTTCCGCCGCATAGCCGCAAATCGACAGCTCAGGGGTCAGCAACAGCAGGGCGCCGCCGGCATAGGCCGAGCGCGCGGCATCGATGATTTTTTTCGCGTTACCGGCCAGATCGCCCACAACAAAATTGAGCTGGGCCACACAGATTTTGAGAGTCATACGGATAGTGAAAAGCGATTCAAACGATTATGTCATTCGGGTGTTTTCCTCACCGCTGGAGGTGAACGCCTCGCATTGGAATGCCCTGCTCTCACAGCAGCCCGAGGCCAATCCCTTCATGCGATACGAGTACCTGGCCGCCCTGTACGAAAGCGGCAGCACCACACCGCAAACCGGCTGGACGCCGCGCTTTTTCACGCTGTGGCAGGGCGAAGCCCTGGTGGCAGGTTGCGCGCTGTACCTCAAGGACCATTCCTACGGCGAATATGTATTCGACTGGGCCTGGGCCAACGCCTACGACCAACATGGCCTGGCCTATTACCCCAAAGCCGTCGTAGCGCCGCCCTTCACGCCGGTGCCCGGTGCCCGGTTGCTGGCGTGCGATGCGCCGGCGCGCCACGCCCTGGTAAAGGGCTTGGTGCACTGGTGCGGCGAACAAAATTTGTCGTCGCTGCATTTGCTGTTCATCAGCGAACCAGACGCCGCCGCCTGCGAAAAAGCCGGACTCATGCTGCGCCACACCGTCCAGTTCCACTGGAAAAATATGGCCCCCACGCTTGTCGCTGCGCGTACTGCGCTGCCCCCCGAGGGGGCTGAACTTGCTCGTGGCGGCCCTTCGCGGCGTTCGGCGGCCCCCACGCTTGTCACGGCGAGTACTGTGCTGCCGCCTGAGGGGGCAGATTTCGCCTCGGGACGGCCCGGCGGCGAAGCTCCCCCTGCCAAACCCTTTGGCAGCTTCGACGACTTCCTCGCCAGTCTGAGTCAGGACAAGCGCAAGAAAATCCGCCACGAACGCCGCAAGGTCGCCGAGGCAGGCGTCAGCTTTCGCTGGTCACTGGGACAAGGCATTAGCGCGCACGACTGGGATTTTTTTTACCGCTGCTACGAGCGCACCTACTTAGAGCACGGCAACGCGCCCTATCTGACCCGCGACTTCTTCCGGCGCATGGCTGACACCATGCCGCAGAACTGGCTGCTGTTCGTCGCGCAGCGCCACGGCAAACCAATTGCTACTAGTTTAATAGCTATCAGTGAAGACCACGCAATGGTTACGGGTCGATCCGGCTTGAATAATAGGGGCAACATCCCCGATCCGGCAGCCACGCGTGTCGCGTACGGGCGCTACTGGGGCGCGCTCGAGCGCGTGGACTGTCTGCACTTCGAAGCCTGTTACTACCAGCCGCTGCAGTGGTGCATCGAGCACGGCTTTCAACGCTTTGAAGGCGGTGCCCAGGGCGAGCACAAGATGGCGCGCGCCCTGCTGCCGGTCAGGACCACCAGCGCCCACTGGCTCGCGCATCCGGCCTTCGCCGATGCAGTGGAGCGTTTTCTGGAGCGCGAGGGCGAAGGCATTGATCACTACATGCAAGAACTCGAACGCCGCAATCCCTTCAGGCACCTCGGCGCCACAACGCAGAGTCAACCCGGCATGACTGGCTAACCAAGCTCGACGCCCTTGAGTTCCGGGATCAGCCAGGCAGTGGCCAGCATATCGATGACGTAGATCGCGGCCAGCAGCGCAATCGCAAACTGAAACGAATAGGCTGCTGCAAGCACCCCGACGACCACCGGGCCGAAACCGCCCACGCCACGACCGAGATTGAACAGCACGTTCTGCGCGGTGGCCCGGGCGGCAGTCGGATAGGCCTCCGACATCAAGGCGCCGTAGCCGCCGAGCATGCCGTTCACGAACATGCCCATCAGTGCGCCCGCCCACAGCATTGCATTGGGAGTGGTCAGCTGCGAATAGGTCAACACCATGATCACGGCGCCCGCCTGGAACAGCAGGAAGCTGGGCTTGCGGCCGATGCGATCGGCCAGTTGCCCAAATACCCAGATGCCGGCCATCATGCCCAGGATGGTGACGGCGGTCCACAACGCCGACCTGGTCAGGTTGAAGCCCAGCTGCCTGGACAGAAAGCTGGGCATCCAGATCATGATGCCGTAATAGCCAAAGTTCTGAACGGAACACAGCACCAGAATGCCGGCACTGATTTTGCAGGTGGCCCGGTCCTTCACGAGCATCCGGAACGCCTGCAGGCCCGATTTCCTCTTTCCCGCACTGCGGGTAAACGCCTCCGGCTCATTCAGCTTGCAGCGAATCAGCCACGCCGCCAGCGCCGGCACCACGCCCACCAGAAACATCCCGCGCCAACCGATCAGCGGCAGCAGCAACGGCGTCAGCAGTGCGGCCGCCAGCACGCCGACCTGCCAGCCCAGCGCCACATAGGAGGAGACGCGGGCGCGGTGCCTTGCGGGCCAAGCCTCCGCGGCCAGTGCCATGCCGATGCCGAACTCGCCACCCAGACCCAGCCCGGCGACGGTGCGGTAGAGCAACAATTCCCGATAGCCGGTGGCGAATGCGCACAGGCCGGTGAACGCGGCGAACAGCAGAATGGTCCAGGTCAACACCCGAACCCGGCCGAAGCGATCGCTCAACGCGCCGAACACGATGCCCCCCGCGACTGCGCCGATCAGCGTCCATGTCACGAGCGAACCCGCCTGCCCCGGCGTCAGCTTCAGTTCGGCGGAAATGGCCGGCAGCATGAAACCCAGAATAAGCAGGTCGAAACCGTCCATGGCGTAGCCCGTGGCAGACCCGATCAAGGCCTTCCAGCCATAGCCGCGAGTCTGGTGACCTTCGTGGTCCGCGCCACGCACGGGGGCGCTTGCGGTGGTGCTCGATGGCATGGGGTTGTCTCCTGCGTGACTACGCTGGTTGTAGGTAAGGATGACTCGGGGGCGGGGCGTCAGACTGCGCGCCATTCAACCAGGCAGCGAGGCGGCATATCTTAAGCCCGCACCTTGGTAGAAACCCCGAAACGATGCGTCACCAAGGAGACGAATGCGAAGATCACCCGCTCTAAAATCGTCATCCAGCCATGTTCTGCGCCGATTAAAACTGCTACCGTTGTTCGTATGACAACACCCAGGCACAACCTGCCTCACTTTGCAAGATGAACGCAAGCACCATGGGACGGGAGCGCAAGCAGACCCCCAAACCCGACCTCGCCCCGCCCAACGCGTGGCTTTTGGCCATGGAATTCCGCGCCTTCTGGGAGTTCGGTGCCGTTTTGCCGGCGTGGCCCGCGCTGCAGCGCGCACCGGGCGGCGACGGCCACTCGGTAATTGTATTTCCGGGCCTGAGCGCCAACGACGGCTCCACCGTGCCGCTGCGCCGCTATCTGGGGAGCCTGGGCTATGCCGCGCACGGCTGGAAACAAGGCTTCAACTTCGGCCCGAGAGCCGGTGTATTGGGCACGGCACGCGAGCAAGTGCAGGAAACCTTCAACAGCACCGGCAAAAAGGTCAGCCTGATCGGCTGGAGTCTGGGCGGCGTTTACGCACGCGAACTTGCCAAGCTGCTGCCCCACATGGTGCGCAGTGTGATCACGCTGGGAACTCCTTTCGCCGGTCCTTCAAAAAGCACCCACGCCTGGCGTATTTACGAGTTGACGAGCGGGCACGCCATCGATCAGGACTCGCAACATTACGATCTGCCTGCCGCGCCACCGGTGCCCACCACGTCGGTGTATTCACGCAGCGACGGCATTGTGGCCTGGCAGGGCAGCATCCAGGCGCCCAGTCGCGCCAACCCGAGCACTGAGAACGTGGAAGTCATCGCCAGTCACGTCGGCCTGGGCCTGAACCCCAGCGCCTGGTGGGCCGTGGCAGACCGGCTATCGCAGGCCGAAGGTCAATGGAGACCGTTCGAGCGCAAGCGCGGCCTGCATGGGTTGATTTTTCCCGATCCGCAGCGCTGATCCGTTCACGCCAAAAACGGCGGCGCCTGCACATAAAACACCGCAGGCGACCTACTTTTAATAGCGCGATCCGCCCATCTCATATGGGCTACAGCCTGCTCTTCCTCAAGAATTCAGGCGTTGCCCTTAGCCTTCCGGTAGTTGGCGATGCCGTCCATGATTTCCTTCTTGGCCGAGTCCACGCCTTCCCAGCCGAGGACCTTGACCCACTTGCCGACCTCCAGGTCCTTGTAGTGCTCGAAGAAGTGGGCGATGGTATTGAGGCGCGCCGGATTCAGGTCCTCGGGCTTTTGCCATTGCGAGTAGATCGACAGGATCCGGTCGATCGGTACCGCCAGCACCTTGCCGTCATCGCCGGCCTCGTCCTGCATTTTCAGGATGCCGATCGGGCGGCACGTTACCACCACGCCCGAGATCAGGGGCACGGGCGTGATCACCAGCACATCCACCGGGTCGCCGTCACCGCTGATGGTTTGCGGCACGTAACCATAGTTGGTGGGGTAATGCATCGAGGTGCTCATGAAGCGGTCGACGAAGATGGCGTCCGACTCCTTGTCCACCTCGTATTTGACCGGGTCGGCGTTCATCGGGATCTCGATGATCACGTTGAAGGCGTCAGGGACGTTTTTTCCGGGGGTTACTCTGTCTGTGGCCATGGTGGTCTCTCGGGTTGGAAATTGATCAGGAATCAATCAGAAATTGCTCGGGATTAACCCTGATTCTAATGACAGGTGCATTGCTTTAGCCACGCTGTCACGGTTGCGACACCCGTTTGGCCTTATATTTCCGGGGTTGGCCAATCGTCTCCGGCGCGGGTTTTGCTGGACTGGGGCATCGAGGAAGCAACGCAGCGGGGGCACCGCTCGCGTGCTGCCCCCTTCCGGCGACAACAACGAGTAGGAGAAACTATGTCAGGCAACTCAGCGCTAATTTTGGCGCTTGTCTGCGGGTTCATTGCCGTGGCTTACGGCTTTTGGGCGCGCAGTTGGATT
>JBDTCK010000129.1:0-6504 GCA_039923645.1 Rhodoferax sp. | reverse complement strand
CACAACATGGCGGTCGAGGAGCTGGCACTGTTTCCGGCCGCAGTGCGCGAGCTTGACGACGAGGACTGGCACATGATTGAACATATGACCCCTGCGGGGGAGCCGGATCCTTTGTTTGATGCGTCGGTGGAAATGGGCTTTGCCGAGCTGCGCCGCGCCATCGCATTGGAAGCAGACTGTCGCTGCGACACCTGAGTGTTTTCGGGACGCCACACCCAGGCAATTTCATAGACGCACCGAGTATGGTTCATTCATCCCGCCCACCGGGCCGCCCTGTTTTCTTCAACCTGTTGCAGATCCAGATGCCGGTGGGCGCGCTGACTTCCATCGGACATCGGGTGAGTGGGGTGCTGCTGGCTGCCGGCCTGCCGATGGCTGTTTACCTGCTCGATACTTCGCTGCGTGACGAACAGGGCTTCATCGAGGTCATTGGCTGGGTCCATTCCTTGGCGTTCAAGGCCGCAGCGTTTTTGTTCGTCTGGGCGCTGGCGCACCACATATTGGCTGGCGTACGTCATTTACTGACAGATATCAGTGTGGGTTCGACTTTCCATACGGCACGTCGCAGCGCCTGGACAGTGAATCTGGGCGGTGTGGTGATTGCGCTGTTGCTAGGCTGGCTATGGCTGTGAAATCTACCGCCAGCGGATTAGCTGCATGGTTAGTTCAGCGTGTGACGGCGCTTTACATGCTGGCCTTCATCTTGTCGGTGTCCGGCTTCCTGCTGTTTTATCCAATGCATTCCTATGCGCAGTGGACAGGCTGGATCCACCAGCCCATTGTCAGCATCGCCGGCCTCGTGTTCTTTGCCGCGCTGCTGTCGCATATGTGGGTAGGGCTGCGTGATGTGCTGTTCGACTATGCCCGGCCTGCCGGCTTGCGCCGGTCTCTGCTCATTGTCGTGGCCAGTGCGCTAGTGGGCCTTGCCGCCTGGGTCGTGTGGATACTTTTTGTTCGCTGAGTTGATGCAGCTCCCCGCGCCAAACATGACGACTGGAGGGACCCATGAGATTTTCCATTTCACGCTATGACCCGACGCAGGACGACAAGCCCTACATGCAGGACTACGAGATCGAACTCGTCCACACCGACCACATGCTGCTGGATGTGCTGATCCGCCTGAAGGCGCAAGACAACACGCTGACGTTGCGAAAGTCCTGCCGCGAAGGCGTCTGTGGCTCTGACGCAATGAATATCAACGGCCGCAACGGCCTCGCCTGCATCACGCGGGTACGCGATCTCAAGGAGCCGGTGGTACTGCGCCCCTTGCCGAGCTTTCCGATTATTCGCGATCTGGTGGTCGATATGACAACGTTCTTCAAGCAGTACCACTCGATATCCCCGTACCTGATCAATACGGACCCGCCTCCTGAAAAGGAGCGTCTGCAGTCGCCCGCTGAACGCGACAAGCTGAACGGTTCTTATGAGTGCATCCTGTGCGCGTGCTGCAGCAGTCAGTGTCCGTCGTTCTGGTGGAATCCGGACAAATTCGTCGGGCCGGCCGGGTTGATCCAGGCCTACCGGTTCATCGTCGACAGCCGCGACCAGGCCACACAGGAGCGGCTCGATGATTTGAACGATGCCTATCGCCTGTTTCGCTGCCGGACCATCATGAACTGCTCCGAGGTTTGTCCCAAAGGACTGGAGCCGGCCCACGCTATCGAGATGATCAGACTGAAAATGCTGGGGATTGACAAGGTCGACAGCCTGGAAGTTCATCGCACACCACCGATCCGATAAGACCGGAGGTACTGCACAGGGCTTGCGCGACTGGCGCGAATGGGGTCGCACCATCGCCCTGGACGCGGAGGGACTGCGTGCCTGGATC
Source organism: Rhodoferax sp. (assembly GCA_039923645.1). Taxonomy (GTDB): domain Bacteria; phylum Pseudomonadota; class Gammaproteobacteria; order Burkholderiales; family Burkholderiaceae_C; genus Rhodoferax_A. The sequence goes on along the minus strand of JBDTCK010000129.1, from coordinate 4,676 downwards.
GCCTGGCCGACGCGCCCGGGTTGTGAACGCCAGTATCGCCGTGTCGCCTGTGTTCTGACGGCACACGTGCACGCGTGCAAAATGCCCGCATGGACTTCGAATCTTCCTCGCGTGCCAAGGACTGGTGCCAGCGCCTGGAAGACTTCATGGCGCGCTATGTGCTGCCCTATAACGCCGCCTGGCACCAGTCAGTTTCCGAGGGCATATACCCGCCGCCATTTCTGGAAGACCTGAAGGCGCTCGCGCGCGAGCAGGGGCTGTGGAACCTGTTTCTGCCGGGACTGCGCGAAGACGAGCCCGGCACCCGCCTGTCCAACCTCGACTATGCGCCGCTGGCCGAGATCATGGGTCGCCTGCCGTGGGCCTCGGAAGTTTTCAACTGCAGCGCACCCGACACCGGCAATATTGAGTTGCTGCACCGCTTCGCCACGCCGGCGCAGCGCGTGCAGTGGCTGCGCCCACTGCTGGACGGCACGCTGCGCTCGGCCTTCGCCATGTCCGAGCCCGACGTGGCATCTTCCGACCCGACCAACCTGCAAACCACGCTGCGCCGCGACGGCGATGCGCTGGTGCTCAACGGCCGCAAGTGGTTCATCACCGGGGCCGCGCACCCGCACTGCAAGCTGCTGATCGTGATGTGCGCGAGCGGCAGCGACGACGCGTCAAAGCATGGCCACCACAGCCTGGTGCTGGTGCCGATGGACACACCCGGCCTGCGCGTGGTGCGCAACATCGCGGTCATGCAACACCATGCGCCCGAAGGGCATTGCGAGATCGTGCTGCAAGGCGTACGCGTGCCCGCGCACGCCCTGCTGGGCGCCGAAGGCGAAGGTTTCGCAATGGCGCAGGCGCGGCTCGGACCCGGCCGCATCCACCACTGCATGCGCACTATCGGCCAGTGCGAGCTGGCGCTGGCGCTGGCCTGTGAGCGCACGCTCGAGCGCCGGGCCTTCGGTAAGTACCTGGCCGATTTTTCCAACGTGCAGGAGTGGATCGCAGAGTCCCGGCTGGAAATCGACCAGGCGCGCCTGCTGGTGCTGCGTGCCGCGTGGATGCTGGACCGGGGTGCAAGTGCCGCTTTGAGCGCGCAAAGCCGCGCCAACGTGGCCGCCATCAAGGTGGTGGCGGCACGGCTGCAAACCCGTGTGGTGGACCGCGCCATGCAGGTGTTCGGCGCCATGGGCCTGTCGCCCGACACACCGTTGGCCTACTTCTGGACCTGGGGTCGCGCGCTGCACCTGATGGACGGGCCGGACGAGGTGCACCTGCGCACGGTGGCGCGCCATGAGTTGGCCCAAGCGCGTGAGCACCGGGGCGTCAGCGCTGCCTACTTCACCACGCCTGAGCAGTTGCTGGCGCCGCCGCGCATCCGCTGATCAATTCAGCACCACGATAAGTGATGCGTCAGTCCGCGGCGCAACACGCGTAGCTCGCGATCAAAACGGTCGCTCAAAACTTCAAAATCATTGTTGCCACATTCATAGGATCATGCCGGCATTGAGAGTGCCCCTGCAAATCCTGGAGTCTCAGAAAGGCAGGCCAACGTAGTTTTCAGCCAATGACCCCATCGCCTTCTCCGAAGAGAAAAGATAGTCCAGCTCGGTTTGCTGAAGCTTTTGGTCATAAGAGATGCTGTCCGGAAACGTGTGCAGCATCGTCGTCATCCACCAGGAAAAGCGTTGGGCTTTCCAGACACGGGCTAACGCCTTGGTGGAATAGCCGTCCAGACCTGAGTCATCCCCATTCTTATAGTGCGCCATCAGCGCGTGGTAGAGATAGTAGATGTCCGATGCGGCGCTGTTGAGCCCACGTGCACCGGTGGGTGGCACGATGTGTGCAGCGTCTCCCGCGAGGAAGAGGTTGCCATAGCGCATCGGCTCGGCCACAAAAGAGCGCAGCGGCGCAATCGATTTTTCGATGGACGGCCCGGTGATGAGGCGCTGGGCCACGTCCGTCGGCAGGCGGCGCTTGAGTTCGGCCCAGAACTTGTCGTCTGACCAGTCTTCGACCGTATCACTCAATGGCACCTGGATGTAGTAGCGGCTGAGCACCTGCGAGCGCAGCGAGCACAGCGCAAAACCCCGCTCGTGCTTGGCATAGATCAACTCGGGTGAGACAGGTTTGGTGCGCGACAGTACACCGAGCCAGCCGAAGGGATAGATCCTTTCATATTCCTTGAGCACATCACGCGGAATGGATTTGCGGCTGACGCCATGAAAGCCATCGGCACCAATGACGAAGTCACAGTCAATGCGCACGATGTCGTCGCCATTGCGGTAGGTCACGTAGGGGCTGTTTGACTTGAGATCATGGGGTTGAACGTCCTCGACGTTGTGGATAACGACGCCCTTCATGCGATCCCTCGCCTCGTACAAGTCTCGGGTCAACTCGGTCTGGCCGTAGACCACCACTGAACTGCCGCCGCTGTACTTGTGCAGATCAACGCGGGTCTGCTGGCCGTCGTGCGCAATGAAGAAGCCTTCGTGGATTTCGCCTTCACGGTCCATACGTTCACCGCATTGTGCCTCGCGCATCAACTCCGCAAAACCATGCTCGAGCACGCCGGCGCGGATACGCCCGAGAACATACTCGCGGCTTTGTCGTTCCAGAACAACCGTGTCAATGCCCTTGAGATGCAGAAGCTGGGACAGCAGCAGTCCCGAAGGACCGCCGCCGATGATGCATACGCTGGTTTTCATGTAAGTCTCCTTTATGGGTAGGCCCAATGGATGATTTGGTGATGCAAGGATATTTCCAGAATGACACGGCATCAATGCCAGAATGCGTCCGATACTTGTACGATTCGAACATGAAGCTACATAACGGCATCGTTCTGTCCCACGGGCTGTTTGGGGAGTCCACGCTGTTGCCGGACGTCGTGCACTGCGAGACGATTGCTGCGCGTTCGTCGCTTCACGATTGGGAACTCGCCCCGCACCGACATGACAGGCTGCACCAGTTGATGCTGCTCCAGGCTGGCGCCGGTGTGGTTCATCTGGACGGCGGCGCCTATCCAGTCGGGCCGATGACGCTGATCAACGTGCCACCGGGAACTGTCCACGCGTTCTCTTTCAGGCCTGATTCGCAAGGTTTTGTGGTGACGTTGGCCGACGAGATACTCGACTTTATTCTGGTGGGTGTCGGTGACGTGCCATACAAGCTGGGACGGCCCTTGGTCAGTCCGGCCGAGCTTGGTTTGAGCGCCTTGGTGCAGCAAATCTGGGATGAATTCAACAGCCTGAACAGCGCCCGAGCCCTGATTCTTCGTGGCCTGTGTGCCACTTTGCTGGGGCTGGTTGCGCGTACCGTCGCACAATCGGACCCGGCCAACACCGCGTTGGAGAAGACGAATTTCCTCGAACGTTTCGAGGCACTGGTAGAAGACCATTTTCTGGAACACTGGGGCGTGGCCGATTACGCGCGGGTGTTGTCGATTTCGCCAACGCACCTGGGCCGCATCGTCCGTGCGGCGACGGGCGAGGCCCCTTCGCAACTGGTCACCGCCAGGCTGCTGCGGGAGGCGCGGCGCAAGTTGGCCTATACCAACCTGCGCGTTTCAACCATTGCGTACGAGCTGGGCTTTGCCGAGCCGGCCCATTTCAGTCGCGTCTTTGCGCAGGCGGCAGGTATGTCCCCTCGAACCTTCAGGAACCAGATTGCCAGACCTCATTGATGGCGCGGGGCCCACAGCGACTCAATCTCTACTCACCACCGACACCAGGAATTCCTTTCCTTGCTGTGTTGATGGGTCGTTCAATTGGTTGAACAACTTGGCGTTCTGCCGGTTTCCGTGCGAGCCCTGGGTTTGACCGTGCTTCAGTGGCCCAGCGCTTCGTGCGTCAGGGTGGCGTTGGCAGATTTTTTCTCGGGATGGGCGAACTGCTTGACCAGCAGGGCCAGCGCTGCGATCACGCCGGGGACGGCCAGCACCGTGAAGATCCCGGACAGGCTCATATGGCGCCGCGCGAGTTCGGCCACAAGAAAGGATCCGGCGATGCCGCCAAAGCGGCCGATGCCCAGCATCCATGCCACGCCCGTGGCGCGCCCCTGGGTTGGGTAAAAACCGGCAGCCAGTGCTGGCAGGGACGACTGGGCAGTGTTCATGAGGGTGCCTGCGACGAGCACCACCAGCACCAGCGCGCCGACGCTGCCGGCCGTCTGCCCCATCGCGTAGACCGCCACTGCCGTCAGCGCAAAACCCACGGCAATGATGCGGTTGGCGTTGAAGCGGTCCATCAGCCAGCCGAAGAAGATGGCGCCCACGCCGCCCAGCGGAAACAGGGCCGAGATGAGTGTGGCCGTGCGGGGCGCCAAGCCGGCGTCCTTGAACAGGATGGGCATCCAGTTGATGAGCGCATAGAAGATCACCAGCCCCATGAAATAAGCCAGCCACAGCATGAACGAGCCCACCGCATAGCTGCGCGAGAATACGACCCCCAGGCCGCTCTTGCCCTGCGCCACTGCCTTGGCTTCGCTCATGACGAACGACCCGGCGTCGGCCGCGCTGGCCGAAATGCGCGCCAGCACTGTGCGGATCTGCGCGACCGGCCGGCCCTTGGCCACCAGGTAGCGCACCGACTCCGGCAGCAGCAACAGCAGCAGCAAGGTCAGCAACAGGGGCGTCACGCCGCCCAGCAGCAGCACGCTGCGCCAGCCCCACTGCGGAATCATCCAGG
>JBDTCK010000128.1:0-47948 GCA_039923645.1 Rhodoferax sp. | reverse complement strand
GCGGATTTCTCGTTGGCCGTTTGCTTCGCGTCAGTGGTTTTCATCTGCGCCTTCGCGTCAGCCTTCGCGTTGACGTGTGCCGCCTCGGCCTCTTTCATGCAAACATCCTTGGCATTGCCGGCCGAGTCGTCGCAGCGTTGCTTGGCAACCGCATAGTCGCCATCGGCCTTGGCCTCGCGTGCCTCATAACGGGTCTTGGCACTGGGCTTGTAGCTGGCCTCCAGGTCGGCCTTGGCGGTCTCTTCCGCGCCCTTGGCTTGCGCCATGCAGATGTCCTTGGCATTCCCCGAAGATGCGGCGCAGTGTGTCTTGGCAGCCTTGTAATCGGCTGAAATCTTGTTCTGGCCGGCCTTGTAGTCGTTTTTTGACATGGTTTGTGCCATCGCACCGGCACTGAATACGAGCCCCGCCGCAAGTGCCAATGAGTTGATGGCGATGGTGATGGTGTGCTTCTTCATGGTTTCTCCTTCAATTGACAAAGTTGAGAGTGACGGTTTGTCAGGCATTGCCGAACCAAACGTTTCTTTGCCAAATCAGCACAACCTTCAACGCGGGCCCCGTTCCTGGTGCAACGTCGGGATGCTTATTGGCTCCGATGAGTTAAGTGTCGATTGCGGCCAAGGCGCGCGCCATAGGTTGGCCGCCCGCTTGCCCGTCAGTGCTACGGGAGCCGTGGCGTAGGAGAGCGCTGACAAAGTCCGCCCGAACGGGCGCTTACGAGGTTCTAGCCGAGGACCAGGCGAACAAGGTGAACTCGCCCATCGCCGACCAACTGCAGACAGGCCGTGTCACCGCCCTGGAAAGGCTGGACCGCGCCATCGACAGCCAGGGATGCAACGCCGCAACTGACGCCAGCCGGGTTTTCCACGGTGATCTCGTAGGGCGTAACGGTGCCGTGCGCGTCGCGCCGGCGATAGACAATCTGGTAACCTGGCCAGGACTTGGGAATGCACGGGCGCAGCAGCAGCTGGTCCCCGTGCAAATGAAATCCCAGTATGGCCTCCAGCGCGCCCCGATAAAGCCAGCCGGCCGTGCCGGTGTACCAGGTCCAGCCACCGCGCCCGACGTATGGGTCTACCGAATACACGTCAGCGCACGCGACATAGGGTTCGACCTGATAACGCGCCAGCGCTTCGGCAGATGCGCTGTGCCGGATCGGATTGAGGATATCGAACAGCTCGCCCGCGCGATCGCCTTGCCCGAGCTTGGCACAGGCAAAAATGGACCATGTCGCACCATGCGTGTATTGCCCACCGTTCTCCCGAATCCCGGGGGGATAGCCCTTGATGTAGCCTGGGTTGAGGGGCGTGTGCTCGAACGGCGGGGTGAACAGCAGCGCAATCTTGTCGTCGTGTCGCACAAGGTATTTGTCGACAGAGGCCATCGCTTGTGCGGCATGGGCGGGATCGGCCTCTCCCGACATCAAGCTCCACGACTGCGCGATCGTGTCGATCCGGCATTCCTCGCTCTCATGCGATCCGAGTACCGTGCCATCGTCGTAATAGCCGCGCCGATACCACTCACCATCCCAGCCCACCGGGCCCTCAAGCACCTTTTTGAGGGCTGTCGCATGCTCGCGCCAGGACGTGGCACGCGCACCATCACCGCGCTCGTCCGCGAACGGCGCGAAGGCGCTGATCGTGGCCAGCAAAAACCAGGCCATCCAGACGCTCTCACCTCGCCCCTGCGCGCCCACGTTGTTCATGCCATCGTTCCAGTCACCAGTACCCATCAAGGGCAGACCATGGGGACCGAGAGCCAGGCTGGAGTCGATTGCCCGTGCGCCATGCTCGTATAGACTGGCCCGCCCGCTCGACGTACCGGGCTGGTAAAACGCATCGGCATCCCCGGCCTTGATTTGCGCACCCTCGAGAAAGGACAGACTTTGGTCCAGCACGGCGGCATCGAGAGTCGTCTCGACGTAGTGGGCCACGACATACGCAAGCCAGACGCGATCATCGCTGATGCGAGTACGAATGCCCTGCCCTGATGGTGGCAGCCACCAATGCTGGACGTCCCCCTGCACGAACTGCCGCGCCGCGGCGCGCAGCAAATGTTCGCGCGCAACGTCGGGCCGACTGACGCACAGTGCCATCACATCTTGCAGCTGATCGCGAAAACCGTAGGCACCGCTGGCCTGGTAGTACGCCGTGCGAGCCCATACCCGACAAGCCAGCACCTGGTACAACAGCCAATCGTTCACGAGGATGTCCATGGCACGATCCGGAGTGTGCACCTGCACAGTGTCGAGCACCGCATCCCATTGGGCTTGCACCTGCGCCAACACGTCGTCCAGATCGATGCTGCGATATTTGCCAACCAGCGCGCGCGCCTCGTCACTCGAGGCAGCGTCACCCAGCATGAACAGAATATCGATGCGCTCGTTGGGCGCCAGATCGACAACGGTTTGTAGCGCACCGCAAGGATCCAGGCCCGAGCCGACACGCCCCGACAATGGAGAGTGGCCACCGAGCGCGGCGGGATGGTCCACCGCGCCATACCGGCCAAGAAACTCCAGCCGGTCACCCGTGCATGACGCCTGCCGCCCGCCAAGATCGATAAACGCCACGCGTTCGGCAAACTCTGCGCGCCACGCATTGCGCGCCAGCAGCGCACCGGTCGCGCCGTCGACAGACGTTGTCACAAACGGCGCAGGCACCGTACCATTGGCGCCCAGGGCCCATTCCACATAACCGGTCACCGAAAGATGCCGCAGGCGCGGGGAACGGTTGCACAGCGTCAGACGGGACAACTTGACCGGATCTGCGGGCGGCACAAACTGCAACAATGTCACCTCGATACCGTGCGCCTCATGCATGAAGCGGCTATAGCCTTTGCCGTGGACTACGTTGCAGTTCACATCCGGCAGGCGGATCGGCAATGGCGTCGCGCTCCACAAGTCACCGCTGTCGTGGTCGCGCAGATACAGCACCTCATGCGGGGTATCGCTGACAGGGTCGTTGGGCCAGGGCGTCAGCGGATTTTGCTGGCTGTTCAGTGACCACGCATAGCCACCGCCCTCACTGGACACCACGAACCCAAAGGACGGGTTCGCGATGACGTTGACCCACGGCACCGGCGTGCAGCGATTGCCGGCGACCGTGACGGCGTAGGCGCGACCGGAGTCGATAAAGCCCCCTGTACCATTGTCGAACTCGCGCGCCGCATGCACGTCGGCGGTGGCCCGCACCTCGGGCTCATCGGTTGTCCTTGATTCGTCGCGTGCAGTATCAGCCGCTACGGGCCGCACGGCGCGATTGCCGTCCACACTATTGGCTACAGGTGCCAGGAGTCCGGGCTCGGCATCGAACACGATGCGCGCCACGGTATTCAAGCCGGCGCGTACTGAGTCGGAAATGGTGGTGTCGCGCAAAGCGAACACGGCTGCCGCAATGGCCTGTGAGTCGGCCTTTAACCGGACTTCCTGCGCCTTCACTCGCTCGTGCAGCTTGCCGTGCAATGGGTCATCGGCGCCGACAGCAGTGTCCAGCAACACCACATCAACCCCCAGCCGCTTTGACTGCCAGTACTGCTGTGCCAGCAACAATTCATCCACGCCCGCCAGACCCGAGTCACTCCCGGCCCTCGCGAGCACGATCGCGCGGTCACCGGAAATGCCGCAACTCCACAGCACAGGCGATCCACCGCTGCCGCGTTCCAGCATCGCGGAAGGCGCACGCCAGCCTTTGTTGGCATGGACCAATGCGCCGGCGAACTCGCCAAAGCGCGTGGCCTGGGCAGCGTCAACGCCCAAACGCGCCTGCTCGGCGAAGGCACGCGTCCTGGCCGACGCCAGAACCCGTTCGCAAGCGCCACTTTCAAGCAGTGGCTGCACCAGCGCCAGTGCGCCTTCGCGTGAATCAGCCAGTGCGGTCCAGAACGTCACCTGCACGCTGGAACCCGGTGTCACGTTCACATGACGACGCAGGCTGAAGATCGGGTCGAGCACACAGCCGCAGGTGTTTGACAGGACCGCCCCAGGCTGCATCGCCAGCGCGTGGCGCAGCGTGCGGCCCCGACCCAGAAAGCGCATGCGATCGGTCTCGAACTCGCAGACATCCTCGCCGCCTTCCGCAACGACCGCCAGGTGCGCAGCCCACACCATCGGCTCGTCCGGGGCACGACGGCGTCGCGTTGCAAGAAGAATTTCCCCTTGTTCGACCCAGTGCGTCTGGACAAACATCTTGGAGAACGCCGGGTGGGCCGCGTCGGCGCCAGCCGGTCCGAGCACCAGTTCTGCATAGGATGTCAACGAGATTCGCCGCGGAGTTTGTCCGTGATTCGTTACAGTGATCCGACGCAACTCGATATCCCGATCAGCGGCGACCGCCACATCAAGCGTGCTCGTCAGCGAGCCGACACGCTGTGCAATGGAAACTTCGGCATCCGACAACGAGACCTTGTAGTCGTCCGCTTGATGCCCGAACGGCTGCATACCAGCAGACCAGACTGCGCCGCTGGTCTCATCGCGCAGCAGAAGATAACTACCCCAGTTATCCGCCACGGGATCATCGCGCCAGCGTGTGACAGCAAATTCGCGCCAGGTACTGTAGCCCGAGCCCGCGGGGTTCAATACCACCGCATAGCGGGCGTTCGACAACAACTGCACGGGCAGCGGTGCATCGGCGATGGGTGTCTGGTGATCGTGCTGCATGAAGTGGTTGCTCTCCGGGTTGAGATCAGTGCTGATTGGAGATGCAGACGTATCAGGATACGCTTGACGCGATGCAAAGTCGCAGGAACTTGTAAGTGATCGAGGCGGTCGGAGTAGGATTCATTCGTGACTAAACTACCCATGCCATCCGACGAAGCATTGCTTGACTCGCTGCAGCGAGCGGCCTTCACTTACTTTGTGGAGGGGGCCAAACCGCAGAGCGGAATGGTAGCCGACAACTCGCGCGAGAACTCACCCGTCAGCATTGCAGTGGTCGGCTTTGCGCTGTCGTCGTACCCGGTGGCGGTGGAGCGTGGCTGGATGACTCGAGCCGACGCAGTGCGGCGCAGTGTCCGCGTGCTGCGTTTCTTCCGCGACAGTGACCAGAGCGGCAGCCCGACCGCGACCGGATTCAAGGGTTTTTATTATCATTTTCTCGACGTTCAAACGGGGGTCCGTGTGTGGCGCTCGGAGCTGTCGATGATCGACACGGCGCTCTTGATCGCCGGTGCGCTGACCGCCAGCATGTATTTCACGGCCGACTCACCCGACGAAATCGAACTGCGAGACCTGGTCGACTTTCTGTACCGACGTATCGACTGGCATTGGGCCCAGGACGATGGCGAGACGATCCGGCAAGGCTGGAAGCCCGAGTGCGGATTTCTGCATTACGGATGGGAGGGCTACAGCGAAGCCATCTTGCTGTACGTGCTCGCCATGGGTTCGCCCACGCATCCCATCACGGGCGCTTGCTACAAGGCCTGGACCGCCACTTACCAGTGGGAAAACCTGTACGACCACGATTACCTCTACGCGGGGCCACTGTTCATACACCATTTCTCCCACGCATGGATTGACTTTCGGGGCATTCGGGACAGTTTCATGCGCGGGAAGCATTCGGACTATTTCGAAAACAGCCGGCGCGCTGCTTATATCCAGCGCGAGTATGCGCAGCGCAATCCACACGAGTTCGCCGGCTACGACGAGAACTGCTGGGGTCTTTCCGCGTGCGACGGGCCGACTGATGAGCAGCCAGGAATATCCAACAAAATGCGGCGCTTGTTCGGTTACGCCGCTCGCGGTGTGCCGTACGGACCGGACGACGGCACCTTGTCCACGCCAGCGGTGCTGGCATCGCTGCCGTTCGCACCGGAGATCGTGCTGGATGCCGTCCGCAACATGATGGAGCGTTATCCACAGACCCTGACAGAAGGTCGTTTCGCCAGCGGCTTCAACCCGACGCTGGCTGACGCCAATGGCCAACCCTGGGTTTCCAGCGGGCACTACGGACTTGACCAGGGTATTGTGCTGATGATGATAGAAAACCATCGTAGCGGCATGATCTGGCGCCTGATGCGCGATTGCCATTACATCAGGGACGGCTTGCACAGTGCGGGATTTCGCGGCGGCTGGCTCCAGCCCTCAGCCCTGCATGGAGCACGCTGATGCAGCAGCCCAACAACCTCTCCATCACGGCTCCACGGGACGCGTATGAGGACCGGCGTCTTGCCAACGTTCATCCTGCGTCATGGCCCAATCCGAAGCCCGAAGACTGCTATCAACTGGTGATTGTAGGTGCCGGCCCCGCGGGCCTGGCTGCCGCCGAAATGGCCGCTGCGCTCGGTGCCAGGGTCGCCCTGTTAGAGCGCGGGTTGATCGGCGGCGATTGCCTGAACACCGGTTGCGTGCCGTCGAAAAGCATCATCCGTACCTCGCGGCTGTATGCCGATATGCGAAACGCAAACCTCTATGGCGCAAAGGCACCAGCGGATATTCAGGTCGACTTCGGCGTTGCAATGCGGCGCGTGCGGCGTATTCGTGCCCATCTCAGCGAATCCGATTCGGCACGCCGCCTGGCCTCGATCGGCGTTGACGTATTCTTCGGTGATGTGCGTTTTGTCGGAGCCGACTCTTTGACGATCAACGGGGAAACGCTGCGCTTCAAGAAAGCGCTGATCGCGACGGGCGCACGCCCGGATGTCCCGGTGATTCCCGGCCTTGCACAGGCCGGTTACCTGACCAACGAGAACGTGTTCGACCTCACAGAGCTGCCGCGCCGCCTGCTGGTGATTGGCGGGGGCTCTCTCGGCTGCGAACTGGCGCAGGCTTTCTGCAGGTTAGGCGCAAAGACCACCATCGTGCAGGACCTGCCGCTGTTTCTCGGTGGTGAGGAACGCGATGCGGCGCAGATTCTGTCGGATGCATTTGCGCGCGACGGTATCGAGGTGCGGCTCAATACCAACGCCGTTGCTGTGCGCGTGGAAAACGGTCAAAAGCTCGTGGATCTGGTGAGCGACGATTACAAAAACACGATCGCCGTCGATGGGATTCTCACAGGCATCGGCCATTTGCCGAATGTCCAGGGGTTGAACCTCGAGGCGGCCGGCGTGAACTACGATGCTGCGGACGGCATCCGTATCGATGATTTCATGTGCACCGCCAACCCGCGCATCTACGCGGCGGGAGATGTATGCCTGAAACACCAGTACACGCAGACCGCCAGGGCGGCGGCGCGCATCGTCGTACAGAACGCGCTGTTCCGCGGACGTGAGCGTCTTAGCTCGTTGGTCATCCCATGGTGCACCTTCACCGACCCTGAAATCGCCAATGTCGGCCTGTATGTGCGCGAGGCCAACCGGCGCAACATCCCGATCAAGACCTTCACCATCCCCATGCACGAGATCGATCGCGCCGTGATCGACAGCGAAGACGCAGGCTTCGTGAAGATCCATGTCAGGGAGGGAACGGATCGAATTCTCGGCGCTACGCTGGTCGCCCGCGATGCGGGCAGCATGATCAACGAGATCACCCTGGCCATGATGGCCGGGATCGGCCTGCGCGCGCTGGCCCAGGTTGTCCACGCCTACCCCACACAAGCAGACGCGATACGCCAAGCGGCCGAAGCCTACACCCGCACCCGCCTGACTCCGCGAATCCGGTCGCGACTGCGCCGCTGGCTGGCCAGGAACGCCTAATGAGTCCCGCAGAGCCCCACGATACTGTTGTCCGATGGGACGCTGCTGTGGACGTCGCAGCGCTTCGGGAGTCAGCTAGCGCACGCATCCTGGCGACGGCGGCCGAAGCCATCCAGCGAGATGGCCGCTTCCTGATTGTGCTTGCCGGCGGCAACACACCGCAAGGCGTGTACCGGATGCTGCGCGACGCCGAGACTGACTGGTCACGCTGGCAGGTGTATTTCGGCGATGAGCGCTGCGTTCCCGCCATTGATCCCGAACGCAACAGCCGGATGGCAGCCGATGCCTGGCTCGACCATGTTCAGATTCCGAAATCCCAGTTGCATGTCCTGCCCGCCGAACTTGGCGCTCAAGCGGGGGCACAAGCGTACGCGAACACCCTGCGCGATGTCGGTGAGTTCGATCTGGTCCTGCTTGGGCTCGGCGAGGACGGCCACACCGCCAGTCTTTTTCCGAATCACGACTGGGGCACCGATGTCACCGCACCCGACACGCTGGCTGTTGTTGACGCGCCAAAGCCTCCGCCGCAGCGTGTGTCACTGAGTGCCAGGCGACTTAGCCGTGCGCGAGCAGTGCTGTTCATGGTGACCGGTGAAGGCAAGCGTGATGCGGTGACGCGATGGCGCGCCGGTGCAGACATCCCCGCTCGGGCCATTGAGCCGCCAACTGGCGTCGATGTCCTGATCGAGGCGATGCTCTTGCGCCCAGCCGCGGGTTAGCCCTGCACGCCGGTTTTCAACTTCATTGCGCAGCGGCAGCACTGTCCGGCGGCAAATAGGTCAAGTAGCCATCGACAATACGCGCAGGAGAGGTCATGGGGTGCGGCTTGACATGATCGCTAGCCATGATGTGTAGCACCTTGACTCCGCGAGCGCACAAGGCATCGGCGATCATCGAGCGGTGACAGCGCCACCACACAGCTTCGGCGCACATCAACGCCGTGCGCGATCGACTCGCCAGTTCCAGAAGTTGATCAAGGCCTTGCGCAAATCCGGCACCGGCCATGTAATCGGCGTAGCCCCGAAACGAGGCATTGCGCCAGGCAACGTTGGGTGAATCAGGCGAGACAGGCCGACGCCCGCCGAGGGCCTGCAGCCAGTGGTAGTCGATCGCGTGCTGCGCGAGGACCGCAGTCAGCGCCTCCTGACCGTATTGCGGATACTTGCGCGACCCTGGAAAGCGGCGCACGTCAGCGATGGTTTCTATACGGTTGCAGGCGAGCAGGCCGAGAAATTCTTCCACCGGGCGTGTGGAATGCCCAATCGTCCAGATCGTCAGTTCAGTCTCGGGATCGCTCGGTGCGGAGGACATACTGCGCCACGCTCAGATCTTGTGCAGCGCCGTGCCCTTGTGCATTGCAATGTGCTCAGTCTTGTCACTCTTGATCTCGTACTGCGGATCGTCGGCGCTGGCGTGGTGCGTGTAGCCCTTGTAGTCCGTGTCTTTCGTGTGCACCTTGATAATCTTGCCACTCACGTGACCAGCTTCCGAATTCCACTGCACATGATCACCGACCTTGAATTTAGCGGTCATGGTTTTTCCCCTCTATGTTGCTCCATCAATGCCTTGGCGCGCATACAGACGTTGTCGACGGTAAATCCGTATTCGCGCAGCAAGACTGCAGCCGGTGCGGAGGCGCCGAATCGCTCCACGGAGAGAACATCACCGCCGTCGCCCACATAGCGGCGCCATCCCTGCGCCACCCCCATTTCAACGGCCAGACGCGCAGGCACCGAGGGAGGCAGCACGGCGTCGCGCGCAGCACGCGGAAGCGCATCGAACAATTCCCAACTGGGCATGGACACACAGCGCACCGCGATGCCCTCGCCTTGCAGCCGTTCGCCCGCCTGCAGAATCAGACTCACTTCTGAGCCTGTGGCGATGAGAATCAACTCCGGTTTGCCGTTGGGCGCGTCAAGCAATACGTACGCGCCGCTGCGCAGCCCGTCGGCCGCTGCGTAACGTTGCCGGTCCAGCGTGGGAAGATCCTGTCGGGTCAGCACCAGCGCGACGGGGCGATCACGCGACGCCAGCGCCACGCGCCACGCGACTGCAGTTTCATTCGCGTCACAGGGGCGAATCACGGTGAGGTTGGGAACGGCGCGCAGGCTGGCGAGTTGCTCCACTGGCTGGTGGGTGGGGCCGTCCTCCCCCAGTGCGATGCTATCGTGGGTAAACACATAGGTGACGTGCAAGTTCATCAACGCCGCCAGCCGGATCGACGGGCGCATGTAGTCGGAGAAAATCATGAACGTCGACGCATACGGCACAAAGCCCCCGTGTGCCGCCAGTCCATTGGCAATGGCGCCCATCGCGTGTTCGCGCACACCAAAATGGAGATTGCGACCCTGATAGCTCCAGCCACCTCCGTTCGAGCCTTGTTCATCTTCGTCTGGCGATGGCGACGGGTTGAAGTCGCCCAAGCCTTTCAATGCGGTTTTTGTGGATGGGTCCAGATCAGCCGAACCACCTGAGAGTGCCGGCAGTCGCGGCGCGATCGCGTTCATGACCAGGCCGCTGGCCACGCGCGTGGCCATGCCTTTGGCATCGGGAGGGAACACCGCCATGTCAGCGTCCCAGTCCGGGGGCAAGTCACCGCTGACTCGGCACTCCAGTTCGTGGGCCGGCTCTGGAAGCGCCTTGGCATAGGCACTCATGCGTTCCTTCCATGCTGCTTCGTCGCGTGCGCCGCGCTCCAGCGCGCTGCGAAAGTGCGCCAACGCCTCATCCGGCACCAGGAAGTCCAGCTCCGTCGGCCAGCCGAGCTTCTCCTTGGTCTTGCGTACATTGTCCGCGCCCAGCGGCGAGCCGTGTGCCTTGAAACTGTCCTGCTCGGGCGAGCCGTAGCCGAGGTGAGTTCGCACCAGGATGAGTGACGGTCGCGTCTTCTCCGCGCAAGCAGCCTGCAGTGCCTCATCGATTGCGGCCAGGTCATTGCCATCGGCCACCTTGACCGTGTGCCAGCCATAAGCCTCAAAGCGGGCCGCACGGTCTTCCGAAAACGTGATGTCGGTCCCGGCGGACAAAGTCACGTAGTTGTCGTCGTACAGGCAGGTCAGCTTGCCAAGGCGCAGATGCCCGGCCAGCGAAGCGGCCTCTGAGGCCACGCCTTCCATCAAGTCGCCATCACTGACGATGGCCCAGGTTCGATGATCGACTGGCGTATGCCCATCGTCGTTGTAACGCGCGGCCAGCTGCGCCTCGGCCATCGCCATACCTACCGCATTGGCCATGCCCTGACCGAGCGGACCCGTTGTGACTTCCACGCCCGGTGTATGTCCGCGCTCGGGATGCCCGGGCGCCTTGCTGCCCCACTGTCGGAACTGCTTGATGTCATCGAGAGAAAGGTCGTAGCCGGTCGCGAACAGCAGGCTGTAGAGCAACGCTGATCCGTGCCCGGCCGACAGCACAAAACGATCACGGTCGACCCAGTGTGGATTGCGCGGGTTGTGCTTGAGGTAACGCGTCCACAGCACGTAGGCCATTGGCGCGACACCCAAAGGCAGCCCCGGGTGGCCGCTGTCTGCCTTTTGCACCATGTCCACGGAAAGAAAGCGCAGCGTATTGACGCACTGCTGGTCGAGTTGGTCTGTCATCTTCAATCCTTGATGTCGCGGCGTCTGTAGCGCGTTAATGACGCGTCAGGGCGTCGTCCACCATTTTTTGCGCCTGTTGCAGGATCAAGCTCAGGTGATCCTTGCCCTTGAAGCTCTCCGCGTATATTTTGTAGATATCTTCGGTCCCCGAGGGCCGCGCCGCAAACCAGCCGCTGGCGGCAACCACCTTGATACCGCCGATCGGCGCCTGGTTGCCCGGCGCATGATCAAAGACGCCATCAATCTTCTCGCCGGCCAGCTCGGTGCTGTCCACCTGCTTGGGCGACAGCATTGCCAGCGCCGCCTTTTGCTCGGGGGTCGCGGGCGCTTCGACACGATCGGCGACTACGTCGCCCAGCTCGCGCGCAAGGTCGCGATACAGCTCACCAGGATCGCGGCCCCGGCGCGCAGTGATCTCCGCCGACAGCAGCGCGGGCACGAGGCCGTCCTTGTCGGTCGTCCACACGGTGCCGTCCTTGCGCAGAAACGCGGCGCCTGCGCTTTCTTCGCCGCCGAATCCAAGCGAACCGTCGAACAAGCCATCGACGAACCACTTGAAGCCCACTGGAACTTCAAAAAGCTTGCGCCCAAGACGTTGGGCCACCCGGTCGATCATCGACGTGCTGACCACCGTTTTGCCTATCGCGGCCTGCTTGTTCCATTGCGGTCGGGACTGGAACAGGTCATCGATCAGGACCGACAGGTAGTGGTTGGGCTCCATCAAACCGTCGCTGCGCGTGACGATCCCGTGACGGTCGTGGTCAGTGTCGCAAGCGAACGCGACGTCGTATTTGTCCTTTAGCCCGATCAGTCGCTGCATCGCGTAAGACGACGACGGGTCCATGCGGATCTGTCCGTCCCAGTCTACCGTCATAAAGGCGAATTGCGGATCGACCTCCTCGCTCACCACGGTCAGATCCAGCTTATAGCGCTCGGCAATCGGCGCCCAGTAGTGCACGCCGGCCCCGCCCAGCGGATCAACGCCCAAATGGATACCAGCGCCGCGAATCGCATCGAAATCAACGATGCTGGCGAGGTCGGCCACATAGGTATTGAGGTAATCGTGTGCATGTGTGGTCGCAGCCTTGCGCGCCTGCGCCAGCGGCATGCGCTTCACTTCCTTCAGGCCCCCTTCCAGCAGCGCATTGGCGCGCTTCTGGATCCAGTCCGTGACGCCCGTGCCGGCTGGACCGCCATTGGGCGGGTTGTATTTGAAGCCGCCGTTGTCCGGGGGATTGTGCGATGGCGTGATGACAATGCCATCGGCCATGCCCGTCGTGCGGCCGCGGTTGTAGCACAGGATCGCGTGAGAAATGCCGGGCGTCGGCGTGTACTCGCCACCCGCCGCGACCATCGTCTCGACCCCATTGGCGGCCAGCACTTCCAGCGCGCTTTCGAACGCAGGTTGGGACAGCGCGTGGGTATCGATGCCGATATACAGCGGACCGTTGATGCCCTGGGCGGCGCGGTACTCACAGATGGCCTGGCTGATCGCCAGGACATGCCATTCGTTGAAGCTGGTCGCGAAGGAAGAGCCCCGGTGCCCGGAAGTGCCGAATGCCACACGCTGGCCTGGTACGGACGGATCGGGGACGCCGCTGTAATACGCAGCGACCAGCTTGGACACATTCACCAGCAGCGCAGCAGGTGCCGGCTTGCCAGCCAAAGGACTGATATTCATGATTTATCCCTGATCACTATTGGTTCTGTAGCAAGCTATGAAGCACTGACAAGGGCTTGACGTGCATTCTCATAGACTTCCACCCATTCACCGTAGCGCTTGGCGATGTGGGACACCGCTTCCTGTCGCGTCATTGTTTTCGATTCGAAGCCTGCCACGGCATCCCAGAAAGTGGTGCGCCCGACCGCAAAGCCAATGAACCCGGACACCGCTGCGGCGGTCTTGAGCCAGCTCATCACCTTTTTTTCATCAGCACCGCGTCCCAGTACGATGCACCCGACAGCGCCTCGGCCGTCGCGCCGCGCCATCTCGACCAGCTGTTCGCAATCCTCGCGCCGGTCAAGGCCCTCTATCTTCCAGACATCCGGCTCGACACCTGCATCCTGCAACGCACGAATGGTCTGGCGCATCAAGGCCGGACGAAGCTGCTCGTCGTAGGCGTTCTTGTCGGTCCCCAGGCGCTCCATCTGCGCCTGGGTCGCCGGTACCAGCAGCTCGAACATGAAGCGCTGGCCACAAGCGCGGCAGTGGTCTGACAGCCGTTTGAGCCGCGCCATCTGGCGTTGATTGAGCGCCTCGTCGCCTTCGGGGTTGTAACGCACCAGCACCTTTGCAAAGGTCGGTTTGAACGCTTCAAGATGCGCCGCAAAGTCGTCGCCATATTCGAATTCGAATTCGTCCGAGCCACTCTTCTCCACCGAGATTGCCGTGACGTAGCCATTCGCCGTGGCGTCGCGAAGAATGTCGGCACCGAATTCCTCATCCACCAGAATGCCGGCGGCAGCGGTGGGCACCTTGCCAGCGAGCGCCTGCCGGAATCCGTCATAGATCAGCCGCTTGCTGCGCACCACCGTGTCGTGCTGGGCCATTGTCAGCGGTGGCTCGAAATGAAACATTCCGGTGACGTAAGACCCCCGATGATCAAACGGCAACAGGTAAAGCAGCTTGTCATAGCCCAAGTTCATAACGACTCCTTGCGGAGCCGGCGATAGCGCCGGATCAAGGTGTTGGTCGAACTGTCGTGCGCGAGCTTGGGCTCTGCGGTGTCTTCAAGCTCGGGAATGATGCGCTGCGCCAGCACCTTGCCAAGCTCGACGCCCCACTGATCGAACGAGTCGATCTGCCAGATCACTCCCTGTGTAAAGACGCTGTGCTCGTAAAGGGCTACCAGCTGCCCCAATGTCTGCGGCGTCAGGCGTTCCGCCAGAATGGTGTTGGTCGGCCGGTTGCCTTCAAACACGCGATGCGGCACCAGCCAGGCGGGTGTTCCTTCGGCCTCGACCTGCTCCTTCGTTTTGCCGAAGGCCAGCGCTTCAGTTTGCGCAAGCAGGTTGGCCAGCAGCAGATCATGATGACGGCCCAGCGGATTAAGCGGTTGGCAAAAGCCGATAAAGTCGCAAGGCACGAGCCGAGTTCCCTGGTGGATCAGTTGATAGAAGGAATGCTGGCCGTTGGTGCCCGGCTCGCCCCAGTAGATCGGTCCCGTGGATATGTCCACGGGCGTCCCGTCAAGCATGACTTGCTTGCCGTTGCTTTCCATCGTCAATTGCTGCAGATAGGCAGGGAAACGCTTGAGGTAGTGCTCGTACGGCAACACGGCGACTGTTTCGGCGCCCAGGAAATTGTTGTTCCAGATCGCCAGCAAGCCCATCATCACAGGCAGATTCCGGGCAAACGGGGTATGGCGGAAATGCTGATCCATTTCATGGAATCCGGACAACATCTCCCGAAACCTTTCTGCTCCAATGGCCAGCATCGTGGACAGGCCGATGGCCGAGTCCATTGAATAGCGACCACCGACCCAATCCCAGAAGCCGAACATGTTGGCGGTGTCGATGCCGAACTTCGCCACGCCCTCGGCATTGGTCGACACGGCAACAAAGTGCCGTTGCACTGCCCGTTCGTCCTTGAACTTGCGCAGGCTCCATTCGCGCGCGCTATGCGCATTGGTCAGCGTCTCCAGCGTCGTAAACGTCTTGGAACAGATGATGAACATCGTTTCCTCGGGATCGAGGTCACGGGTGGCCTCTTCAAAATCCGTGCCGTCGACGTTGGAGATGAAGCGGAACGTCATGTCGCGCTGGCTGTAGTGACGCAGCGCCTCATAGGCCATGACCGGGCCCAGGTCGGAGCCGCCGATTCCGATATTGATCACGTTGCGAATGGGTCGGCCGCTATATCCTAGCCAGACTCCGCTGCGAACACTCTCGGAAAATTGCGCCATGTGGTCGAGCACCGCATGGACTTCCGGCACGACATCGACGTCATCGACCTCGATGCGCTCGCCAAGGGGGGCGCGCAAGGCCACGTGGAGCACCGCCCGGCGCTCGCTCGTGTTGATTTTTTCACCGCTGAACATGGCTTCGATGCGGCCAGCCAACCCGCATTCATCGGCCAACTGCAGCAGCAGCCTGATCGTCTCATCGGTCACGCGGTTTTTTGAGTAATCAAGGTACAGGCCCGCGCCTTCGGCTACCAGCCGCTCGCCGCGCTGCGGATCGTCGGCAAAAATCTGGCGCAAATGCAGATCGCGCACTTGCTGATGGTGCGCCGCAAGCGCCTTCCATGCCGGACGTTCGTCAAGTCGCAGATCGGCTGTGGATGCCACGCCGTTCAAGATTGACCTTTCGCGCCAGACTGGCCTTTTGCCAGCGCCGCGCTCTTGCTGGCAATGACTGCCATCAAGTCGCTCCAGGACTTGCTGAACGACTCAGCCCCCTCCTGTTGCAAGCGGCTCGCCAGCGCTGCGTCGTCCACGCCCGCGTGGACAAACGCAGCGAGAGTCTCTTCACATTCGGCGCCGTCCGCCGCCATGCTGCCACTTACCGTGCCATGGTCGGCAAAGGCGAGGAGTGTCTTTTCTGGAATGGTATTGATCGTGTCGGGCGCCGCCAGGGCTTGCAGGTACAGGGTGTCGGGGGCGGCGGGGTCTTTCGTGCCGGTGCTGGCCCACAACAGACGTTGCGCCTGCGCGCCAGCGTCTGCCAATTTCCGCCAGCGTGCGCTAGCCAGGACCTCGCGATAGGACCGGTAGGTGCGCTGCGCAATGGCGATGCCTAGATGATTGTGAAGCGCCGGTGCAACCTGATCCTTCACGGCCACGTCCCAGCGACTCACGAATATCGAGGCGACAGATGCGACTTTAGGGTCCCGTCCCGCGGCGATGCGTCGCTCGATTCCCTTCATGTAAGCGTCGGCGGCCGCGAGGTATTGCCCGCGCGAAAACAGCAGCGTAACGTTGATCGGCACGCCGGCAAAGATCGATTCCTCGATCGCAATGACACCCGCCGGGGTGCCCGGGATCTTGATGAACAAATTTGGTCGCGCCGCGCGCGCGTGAAGTTGCACGGCTTCACGCACCGTGGCCGCCGCATCGTTGGCCAGCAGCGGGGAGACCTCCAGTGACACCCAGCCGTCAACCCCAGCGGTCGCCTGGTGGACGGGGCGGAATAGATCGGCGGCTTGGGTCAGGTCTTCCAATGCCAGATCAAAAAACAGCGCCTCACCTGACTTGCCGGCGGCGGCCTTGTCCCGGATCGCCCCGTCGTAGGAATTCGAGCCTGCAATGGCGTGATCGAAAATCGTCGGATTCGAAGTGAGCCCGGTGATGGCGAACTCGCGCATATAGCGCTGCAGCGTGCCACTTTCCAGCAGTCCACGTGTGATGTTGTCGAGCCACAGGCTTTGCCCGAGCTCGTGAAGTTGTTGGGTAGCGTTCATATTGGCCTCGTTTCGGGTTGGCCGGCACGGGCGGCGTTCACCAGGCCCGGCCGGTCGCAATGAATCAAATCTCCGATGTGCTCAAGCGTCAGGTCGGCCGCCGGATAGGTGGCGAGATTCACCGGGTCGATGGCGTAGTGCCCCTGGCGCGGGAAAACCGTTGTGAGCCGCTCCCCCATCACCTTTTTCATGGCTCCCAGGATGCGCAGCTTGTCATCGATCATGACGTAATGGTGCGCGGGATAACGGTGCTCGACGTCGGCGAGCCTCTTCTCCTTGTGGACATAGATCAATACATGACCATCGACCGCCTGCCACAGCCCGGAGCGCTGGATCTTGCGCGGCTGGAACACCACATCCCCATCCGACAAAATGACCACCGGGCCCCAGCGCCCTGCATATTTGATGACCTCCAGGGCGCCCGGATACAACCGATCCGCAAAGGGGTAATCCAGCAGAAACTCGGACATCTGCAACAAACGGGGATCGCTTGTCGTGTCCAGACGATAGCGTTGCAATGCGCCCAGGTAGTCCGCGTAACCCAGCTCCGTGCGTAAAGACTCGAAAATTTCCCAGTAACGATCGCGACTCGAAGCACCAAAGGCGCGCGCGAGGTGGCTCCGTAGATCGGCCTGCACGCGATCGTTGTCAAGCAGGGTATTGTCACAATCGAATAGAAAGACGATCTCGTCGCGCGCTTTCATGGCGAAGCCTCCTGCGCTGCGGGATCGTGCCATTGATCGCTGCCAGCCAGGATGCGCGCGGCCGCCGCAGGCCCCCACGTACCTATCTCGTAGGGCGCGACCGGCACATCGGCTTGCCCAAGGACCGGGTCCACGACGCGCCAGGCTGCTTCAACCGTGTCGCTTCGCGTGAAAAGCGCGGCGTCTCCACGCAGGGCATCGCCGAGCAGACGCTCATAGGGTGTCATCTCATCGCCCGGATGGTGATGCGCGATCAGTTCCGTGGCAGACCCCACCATCATCTCCCCTGGCTCCTTGGTTCGCGCACCGACGGATATCAGCCTGTCGGGACTGAGCCGGAAGCGGAAGAAGTTCGACCGCCCGGAACCATCGGCATCGAATACGGCCTGAGCCGGTGGCCGTAGTTCGACCATCACTTCGGTGCAGGTGACTGGCAGCTGTTTGCCGGCCCGGATATAGAACGGTACACCTTCCCAGCGAGCGTTGTCAATGTGCAGACGCAGCGCCGCAAAGGTCTCGACTTGCGACTGCGCAGCGACTCCCGATTCATCGCGGTAACCGCGAAACTGGCCGCGCACGATTTCTGCCGGAGCCAAGGGACGCATCTTCTTGAGGACGCGCAACTTTGCGTCGCGGATCGCGTCCATGCCGCCCTCTTTGGGGGGCTCCATTGTGAGCAGCATCATGACCTGCAGCATGTGGTTTTGCACCACATCGCGTATCGCACCGACTTCTTCATAGAACGCGCCACGACCTTGCACGCCCATTTGCTCGGCCATGGTGATCTGCACACTTGCGACATGGTCGCGGCGCCAGACCGGCTCCATGAAGGTATTGGCGAACCGGAAATAAAGCAGGTTTTCCACCGCCTCCTTACCGAGATAGTGGTCAATGCGAAAAATCGCATCCTCGGCAAACGATTGGTGCAGCGTGCGATTGAGCGCCTGTGCCGAAGCAAGATCGCGGCCAAAAGGCTTTTCGATGACGACCCGCGCACCACGACCACAGCCGGACTTGACGAGCCCCTGTATGACGGGCTCGAACATGCCCGGCGGAATGGCGAGATAGTGCAGTGGTGCCGCCGCGCTGCCCAGCGCCTGACGCAACTTCTGATACGTCGCGTCATCCCCATAATCTCCGCTAACGTATTGGAGCCGGGCCGAGAGCTTTTCAAACGCTTGCGGATCCAGCCCACCATGCTTTTGCAGGCTGTCTCGCGCACGCTCACGGAGTTGGTCATCGCTCCAGTTGGACCTTGCCACGCCGATGATGGGCATATCGAGCTGCCCACGCTTGATCATCGCCTGCAACGCCGGGAAAACCTGTTTGTAGGCCAGATCGCCCGTGGCACCGAAGAAGACGAAGGCGTCAGAGTGCGATGCTTCCATCGTCATTCTCCCGGCTTTGGAGCGGCCTTTTCCACATGCCCACCAAACCCGTGCCGCATGGCCGACAACACCTTGTCGGCAAAGTCGGCCTCGCCGCGCGAGCTGAAACGCTCAAATAGCGCTGCGCTCAAAATGGGCACCGGAACGGCTTCGTCAATTGCCGCCGCAATCGTCCAGCGCCCCTCTCCCGAGTCCGATACACGTCCGGCGTAGTTCTCCAGCTTGGGATCCGCCAGCAAAGCGCTTGCGGTGAGATCGAGCAGCCAGGAACCGATCACACTGCCACGCCGCCAAAGCTCCGTGATCTCTGGCAGATCCAGTTCGTATTGATACAGCTCGGGGTTGCGCAGCGGTGTCGTCTCGGCGTCCGCCTCGCCTTTGTGCTTACCGATATTGGCGTTGCGCAAAACGTTCAACCCCTCGGCATAGGCTCCCATGATGCCGTATTCAATGCCGTTGTGAACCATCTTGACGAAATGCCCGGCGCCTTGCGGGCCGCAGTGCAAATAACCTTGCTCCGCCGTGCTTCCGGGCTTGTTCCTGTGGGGCGTGGGCGCAGCCTCCCCGATGCCCGGCGCGAGCGCCGCCAATATCGGCGCCAGATGCTGAACGACCTCTTGTTCGCCGCCGATCATCAGGCAGTAACCTCGGTCGAGTCCCGCGACGCCCCCACTGGTTCCGACATCCACGTAGTGGATCTGCCTTGATCTGGCTTCACCACCGCGCTGGATATCGTCGCGATAGTACGAATTACCCCCATCGATGACGATGTCGCCAGGCTGGAGCAGTGGAAACAGCGCAGACAGCGTGTCATCAACCACGGCTGCCGGCAGCATGAGCCATACCGCGCGTGGCGCACGTAGCAGTGAGATCATCGCTTCGATCGACGAGGCTCCTATCGCGCCCTGACCCTGCAAGGTTTTCACGGCCTGTGCGTCCCGGTCATAAACCACGCACTCCTGACCACTCTTGACTAGCCTGCGCACCATGCTGGCACCCATGCGCCCCAAACCAATCATGCCGATCTGCATCTTGAACCTCGCAACCCGATGTCCTCCGCGGTGGTGCCCGATTTTGAACACTCGGCCTGGAAGATGACACCAGTATCTGACTCGTTTGTCGGCAGAAAAAGCGGACAGCATCGCCCGGCCTTGTAGTCAATTTCCTACACGAGCAGCGCTCGCGCGGCCCCATGGCCACGTGTTGTACGTGCGCTGGCAACGTGTAAGGCGTCGGCCTGGCTGCAAGCCTCGAACCATTCCATGGGGTGTGTGAGCGACCTCCTACATCGATTCAGTCACTTGCCTGACATGACTGCAGCCAACTTGCCTATCGCCGCGTCCCCTGGCAACACCGACACTGAAGACCCACGCACAATTTTCTCTTCCCACTTCAAAGGAACTCTCATGATGCCCAACGACACCCCGGACCCAACGAATGCCCTCGCTGATCAGGCCGCTCAGTCCACCGACAAAGCCATCAAGTCCACTCAACGCTTTGCCAACGAGACGTTGAATAATTTATCTGGCACGGTCGAGAATTTGCGCCAGCAAGCCTCCCCGCTGCTGAACCGCGCAACTGACCAGGTCAGCGCCTTGGCGCAGCGCGGCAGCGACGCCATTCGCGACACCTCCCAACAACTGCGTGACACGGCAGACCGCGTATCCGACGCCACCCTCAGCTACACCAGGGAGGAACCCGTCAAGGCCATGCTGATTGCCGCCGCTACCGGTGCCGCGTTGATGGCCCTGATCAGCATGATGATTGGTTCGCGCGACCGCAACTAAGCGTCAGCCGTTGCCGCAGCGCTGACTTTCATGTTGCATCCCCTCCTCCACCTTGTCGCGACCCAGCCCCGGTTGCTGTTGGATCACGCGGAAGGCTACGCCGACCTCGTCGCTGAAGAGATAGCCAACGCTTCGGCGGCCTGGAAGCGGCGCGCCCTGCTCAGTGCCATCGCCCTGTTTTGCCTGGGCGTGGCTGTGATCTTCGCGGGCGTGGCGCTGATGCTGTGGGCAGTCGCCCCGGCGCTGCAAAACCGCGCACTCGGAATCCTGGTGGCCGTACCGGTGCTGCCGCTATTTATAGGCTTGCTATGCCTGCTGATCGCCAAAGTGGGGGACAAGGGTGGCGCATTCGATGACTTGCGTCGGCAAGTCAGGGCCGACATGAATATGCTGCGCGAAGTGAGCCCCCCATGAGCACCGTGCTGCAAACCAGTGCACGCCTTGAGCTTTCACGCGAGCGTTTACGCCAGTCCATGATGGAAACCTCGACGCAGCAGGACGGATCTGCCCGGTTGGGCAACGGTCGGTCCACCGTCCTGCGGCTACTCAGTTGGTGGGAGCACCATCCGCTGCATCTTGCCGGCGCGGTTGCCGCAGAGACCGCAGATGCCATGGTGAAATCGACGGCGCAGCGCCATCCGCTGGGTTTGGTGCTGGGCGCCTTTGTGTTGGGTGGCCTGTTGGTCTTGAGCCGGCCGTGGCGTTGGCTTTTCAAGCCGGCTTTACTGGTTGCGGTACTGCCGCAACTCGTCAAAAAGATTGTTACCCGTGTACCACCACAGGCATGGATCGCCATGTGGGCTGCGCTGACATCCAATCCACGCCACCAGCCGAATCAGACCATGCCATATACCACGGCGCGTTCGGGGGAAGTGCCTCGGCCGGGGCCACGAACCTGATGGTGCCGACGAGCCATGGGCCCGGCAGTGCACAAGTTAGGTTGCGCTTCGGCTGGCCGCGCGTGCCGTTCTGGCGTGCAGCAGCAACAGTTCAGCTTGCGCCTGGTCCAGCCCGGCATAGGCATGAAAGGCTTCCATGACGAACACCGCACTGCGATCGCGTTCGCATTCCAGCATCTTGTGGAGCTGGTCCAAAGCTGCCACGCACTCCAGCACAATTGCCTGCACATGAGCGGCAACGTCGTCCACGTCTTGCTCCGTCGCTTTGGACTGGCGTTTGCCCACTGCCAGTGTGAGCCGTGCCTCGACGGCGCGAAACAGGTCATCCCATTCACCGGACGCAATATTCCCGGAGCTGGCGGGAAGCAATGATTCCAACCTCGGAAGTACGCTTGCATCCGCGCCCGCATCGGGGTTATGCCCGTTGGCTCGAGGTTTGACGTATTCGTGATCAGGCATGGTCAAAGTTGCAGGTGGCAGGGTATGGGTGGGCATCGAAGTCCGGGTAAAGGCCAATTCACTCATGTCGGGCTTCTCCTCGAAATAGGGTGCTACAGGACGCAATGGCGACAATTGGGCGCAGCGCCCGGACAAAGGATCGCGGACCGCGCCTGAGTCATTTGTAGCGAAATAAACGTGCTGCGTCGGTACGCCATCGCACATAGGATGCGGCCGCGTCGCCTGGATATGTAACGACGCGTATCAGCGCCTGGGAGCGACCCGCCAAACGACGTTGCCCACGTCGTCGGCCACGAGCAAGGCACCCTGTTTGTCGATCGCCACGCCGACCGGCCGGCCGAACGCATCGCCATCGTCACTGAGAAAGCCCGTCAATACATTGATCGGTGCGCCAGCAGGCTTGCCGCCCTCAAATGGCACGAAGACCACTTTGTAACCGCTGTGCGGGCGCCGGTTCCACGAGCCATGCTCGCCAATAAACATGCCGTGGGCAAATGGGGCTGGCAGTGTAGTGCCCACGGAAGACGCCAAGCCCAATGCAGCGGTATGCGACCCCAATGCGTAATCCGGGGCAATCGCAGTCGCCACCAAGGCTGGCTGTTGTGGTGTCACTCGGGTGTCCACATGTTGACCATAATAACTGTAGGGCCAGCCGTAAAAAGCGCCGTCACGCACTGAGGTCAGGTAGTCGGGCACCAGGTCGCTGCCGAGCTCGTCCCGTTCGTTCACCACGGTCCATAAGGCGCCGGTCGAGGGCTCCCACGCCAAGCCGTTCGGGTTGCGCAGGCCGCTCGCAAAGATGCGATGCGCACTGCTCTTGAGGTCCACCTCCCAGATCGCCGCGCGCTGCGCCTCCACTGCCATGCCGCGCTCGGCCACGTTGCTGTTCGAGCCAACGGTCACGAAAAGCTTGCTCCCGTCAGGGCTGGCGATCAGATTTTTGGTCCAGTGATGGTTGATCGGGCCTGCCGGCAAATCAACGACTTTGGTGCCGGGCGCTGTGATGGTCGTGTCGCCAGCAGCGTAGGGGTAACGCCAGACCGCGTCGGAGTTGGCCACATAGAGCGAGTCGCCCACCAGCGCCATGCCGAAGGGCGAGTTCAGCCCTTGCAGAAGCACGAAGCTCTTGTCGGCCACTCCGTCGCCATTCGTGTCGCGCAACAGCGTGATGCGGTTGGCACTGGGCACTCCCGCGCCGGCACGCTTCATCACCAGCCGCATGATCCAGCCCTTGATGCCCTTGGCATCGTCGGGCTTTGCCGGCGCATTGGTTTCGGCCACCAACACGTCGCCATTGGGCAGCACGTGCAACCAGCGTGGGTGGTCCAGGCCACGCGCAAAGGCAGTCACCAAGGTACCAGGCGGTCCCACAGGCATCGCGCCGGGTGGCCAGCCCACTGCAGGCGCGATGTTGACGGTGGGAATCAACGTGTGTCGTGGCGCCGGGAGCTGCGGCGCAGGCCCCGTGCCGGCCGAGACCGGCAGCTGGGCGATCTCACCGCAGGCAGCAAGTGCCAATACAACGCCACCCAGCAATACGGCTGCTCCTGATCTCATCAAGTTCGATTCCACTTCAGTGAGCGAGCCGATTCAGTTGGCGGGCGCGGACGCCGGCGCGGACGCCGGCTCGGACGCTGGCGGCGCCACGATCACCGTCGTGCCATCACCGGTCTTGCCGGTATCTCCCTTGCTGCCCTGATCGCCCATCGCGCCAGTTGCGCCCGGAGGGCCAGCGGGTCCGGGTACGACAACGGCAGGCGCTGCGGGAACATTGACGACCGTCGGCTGTTTGTCGCAAGCCGCAAGGCTCAACGTGGCCAATAGCGCCGAGAAAAATATCATACGGTTCATGGGAAATCCTTTCGAGGTGGAAAGTAGCGGGAAGAATGGTTTCAACTCAACAATCGACAAACTGTCACGACTGGAGATGAACGCACTCGGTAGATCGTAGGCGCCCCTCCAGCATATTTCTGTGCGTTGGCGAACACAGGTGCCGCCAGCGCATAGCAAAACAAAACCTGATCAATATGGCGCGACCTCCAAAGTTGCAAATCAGGAGATAGTCCGATGCATTTGCTTCTTACTATTTAATTGATAGCAATATACCATTTGCTCATAAGCGCTACGGTCCATTTCTCTTAACAATAGAGGTAACCAGCGGCGCTGCTCTTGGGCCCGAATCGATTGCGCCACGGTGGCCGTGCAAACCCGTCAATTCTTGTGCGGCCGGCCATGCGCCATGAAAAAACGCAGCATCTCGCGGCTGGCCTCAGGCCCGCGCGGATCGGTGTACGAACCGTGCCGGCTGCCGCCCGACCAGGCATGACCGGCGTTGTGCAGTTGCCAGTACTCGGCAACCACGGCACCGCCCACGTCGGCGTACACCTCCTGTGTATAGCGTTGGCCTTGCGCCGACGCGCCTTGTTGCACTGAAAGGCGTCGCACCGTTGCGGCCGCAAATGATGCTGCCAGCACATGCCCACCGTGGTCAGGGTGCACGGTAGTGTCGGCGTCGCCGTGAAAGACGATCGTCGGCACACCGATCGAGTCGGCTTGCACTGCAGCAGCGGCAGGACCCGTACCCGACTTCATGGCCATCATCGCTGCCATTGCATCCTTCGCCGTACCGCGCGCCAGGCCAGAATGAACGCCGACGGCGCTGAAAATGTCCGGATAGGCTTGCGCCACGATGGTCGCCATCGCGCCACCGGCGGAGAGGCCCGCGATAAACACGCGGTCCTGGTCGACCGCTCCTTCGCTCATCACTGACTGAGTCAGGGCCGCCAGCAGGGCCGGCTCGCCTCGCCCGCGCTGCTGGTGGTTGTGCTTGAACCAGGTCCAGCAACGCTGCGGGTTGATGTCCTGCGCCTGAGCCGGGTAAAGAACCCGAAAACCGTGCTCTACCGCCAGCGCATTCATGCCGGTGCCGGCGGCAAAGTCGTCCGGGTTTTGCGTGCAGCCATGCAGCATGACGATCAGCGGCCGCAGCACCTGTCCCAGGCCACCGGGCACGAACAGCTTGTAGGTGATCGACCGGCCGCCGTGCGAGAAGGTCCGCGTGGTGAAGGCGTCAGCAGCGGCGTGGCGATCGGCGTCGGCCAGGTTTACTTTGCCCTTGGCTTTGACATCGGTGACGAGGCCGTCCAGCACCCGCCAGGCATCGACGCCGCGAACTGCCACGCCCGCTTCGGCGCGGGGCGCTGTGAAGCGCGGTGCGGCAGGCGCGACGAACCCGGGGAGCTCGAACGCGGCCGATCCTAGCGCGCGTTGCAAGGCTATGGTGGCGTCTTGCAGGCGGCCCGCACGGGTCAGGACGGTGGCGTTTTGCATCAATTCTTGTTGGGCACGATTCATGAGGAGTTCCTAACGGGATGACGATTTATAAAAAAAAACGATGCCGGTTATGTCATCCGGTCGGCCAGTGCCAGCTTCACGGCCGCGCTGGCGTGCAAGGCACCCAGCACGCTGATCGAAGCGATGGCGGCGCGCGCCAGTTCGGGCGTGACGTCGGGCGAAATGCTGGCAAGCCCCAGTACCCGGATCTGCAGCTGTTGGCGGGCAGCGCACGCTGCTTCCAGCTCGCTCACGCCGAATTGCTGCAGGCCCAAAACCAGCATCCGGCGGGTCGTGACCTGCTTGACCGCCTCGGCCTGCGCGGCCAGCTGGTTGCGAATCGCGGTGCGGATGAAATCCGTGCGGTTCGCATAAAAGCTCTCGGCCACCAGCAGGTCAATCTGGCCCAGGTCGACAAAACCCAGATTGATGGTGATCTTCTCGGACTCGGGGAGCTTGACGGGAAGGCGGCGTGATATCGGAGTTTCGAGCATGTAGTCATCTTAACACCATCCATATGGATGGTCTATGGATGTTGAATAGAAGGCATGTGGATGGCAAAGACGCCAGACTCACATTGTCTGGCGGCTGACGGAATCATGGGTCTGTCGGCGTTTAGTGCATGAACAGCGCAATCAAAATGATGATGGGAATCGGCACCCCAAGAAAGAACAGTAGTAATGAACGCATTGCAATCTCCTGAAAGAGACGTTAAAGGGGGCTTAGATGTCGCGCCGGCGACCACCGAAGGTGGCGGCCAGGCTGGCACAGAAGGCGCCCACCAAGAGCGAGATGAAGAGCCACAGCGCTGCGTAGGCAGACGCCTTGCGGGCCTTGTTGACAGCATCGATGGCCGCGGTTTGGGCGTCGTTGAGCTGTGCCTGCGCACGGGCATAGATGTCGGTGACGCGTTTCTCGGCATCCTGCTGTGTCAAACCGGTGCGCTGGGCCACCATCTGACCGACGTACTTGACGTCCTGCGCCGGGAGCGGCCCACTATAAATCGCCTGCGTGAAAATGCGGGCCACTTCAGTCGTCGGGGTCCGTGCCACGCCGCCGGAAGCACCCTGGGGCACAGCGCTGCTATCTAACGCCGCAGAGCCACCGGCGCCCGGGGCCGCGTTCGCGTCCCGCCTGAACAGGGAATCGATAAAGTACCCCATCGGCCCACCCGTGGTGTCCGATTGCGCCATTGCCGAACCACCGCCGACCGTGGCAGCGCCCGTGCTGACCACGCCCCGCGCCAGCGTGGCACCCGTTTGCGTGCCTGTGCCGACGATCGAGCCGATCACCGAGGTCAGCAATGCAGCGGTCGCCAGCGCCGCGATCGCCCAGGCTAAAAAGCCATGCGCGGTGTCGCGAAAGTAAACTTCGTCGGTGTGAACCGCGACCCACTTGGTACGCAGGCGGCCGGCCAGATAACCCCCCATGGCGGACGCAACGATTTGGGTGAAGGTCAGCCACAGGATGGTCGAGACCCCAAAGGTTGTTGCGCTGATGCCCTCTTGCGACCAAGGCGATACCGCTGACAACCCCAGGCCAGTTCCCAGCATCAGCAGGATAAGCGCCAGAGCCGCCGCTGCCGCAGCGCCTGCAAGGATGGCAGCCCATGCGACCGCGCTCTCGCCGGTTGCGCCAGCGCCGGCCGGGCCGCCGACATAAGCCACCGCCTGACGGCGCCTGATTTCATCGGCGGCCAAGGCAGCACTCGCGGTATTGGGAAGTTCCATGTTGAGCTCCAGAATTGAATGGGCCATCATCACGCTCGGGCTGAGTGCGCGATGTGGGAAATTCTTGAGGGCTACTGTAGGAAAACATCCCGGGCGAGCACTGGCCGTGGGCCACAAATCGCCGCGCGCGCTGCCTGCAGCACGGTACGTACCACAGCCGACCCTACGGGCGCCGGGAACCCTTTAAGTCAACCCAGCAGTTCGACGTAGGCCTGCCGGTCAATCGCATAGCAGGTGCAGGCGGCAGCCTCCAGGCCATTGCGGTCGCGCACCTTGAGGTCTCCACGGTGGTATTCGATCAAACCAGCGCGTTGCAAGTCGCCAGCGGCACCGGTGATGCCCACGCGGCGCACGCCGAGCATGTAGGCGAGGAACTCCTGGGTCACCGGAAAGCTGTCGCTGTGGGCGCGGTCCTGGCTCATCAGCAGCCAGCGGGCCAGGCGCGGGGCGATCTCGTGAAAGCGCAGACAGGTTGCAGACGTGGCCATCTGCGTCATCAGAACGTACAGGTAGTGGTTCAGCGTGCGCTGCAGCGCCGCACTGAGCGCCAACTCGCGCCGAAAATCACTTGTGGCAATGCGCCGCGCCGAGCCCGGCCCCTGCACCAGCGCATGAAATGGTGCGGTCACCACGCCCAGCGCCAAGTGCGCTCCCAGCATGCCCTCACGGCCCACCATGCCGACTTCCAGGCCCGGCTTGCCGTCGACCGGCGCCACCAGCGAGATAAACCCGTCGATTGGAAAATACACGTGAAGCGCTGGTTTGGCAGGTTCGCACAGCACGGTTCCCAGCACCAGTTGGACCGGCTCGCACACGCCCAAAAGCCGCAGACGGTCTTTGCGCGGAAGCCGCTCGATCAGCCGGTTCTCGGTGGTGGCCAAATTGACTTCTCCGGTTGTTGCTGGCCCCTCAGGGGGATGGGCGCGCTGAAGATCGCCCTGGCTAGCGTGAACCGCATTAATCGGTGAGTCCATTGTTCACTCGGCGCGGCCAAGCCACCGTCTGCCAGCGCACATAACGGAAAATAAATGTGCTCCTCAGGCCGCAAGCGGCATCGGCACCAACCGGTTGTATTCCTTCTTGGCCATGGCGTAGCACTCGCAAGCGCGCTGTTCGAGTCGCTCGCGATCGAGCACGTCGATATGCCCGCGGCCGTACCGGATTACCCCGGCCTGTTGCAATTTGAGTGCCGCGGCGGTCACGCCTTCACGGCGCACGCCCAGCAAGCTGGCGAGCAGTTCCTGCGTCATCGCCAGTTCGTCGGAAGGTGATCGGTCCAGGCCCATCAGCAGACGACGACACAATTGCTGGTCGATCGAATGGTAGCGATTGCACATGGCCGTCTGCGCCACTTGCTCGATCCTGGCCTGGGTGTAGCGCAGCATCAAAGTCAGGATCGGACCACCATGGCTTACCTCGTCGCGGACCGCCTGCACTCGCAGTCGGTAGCCCAGCCCGGCGCGTTGCACCACCGCCCGGCTCGGCGTGGTGTCGCTGCCCATGAATAGCGAGATTCCCACCACCCCATCGTTGCCCACCACCGCAACCTCGGCCGTTCCACCCTCTTGCGTCAGACACAGCACCGACACGATGGCCGTGGTCGGAAACACCACATGGGTGGGCGTCCTGCCCGATTCGTACAGGACCTGACCCTGCGCCAGCTCGACCCGCTCCAGATGTGGCCCCCAGCGATCCCAGTCGGCATCGGGCAACGCGGCAAGCAACTGGTTTTGTCTCGGGTGACAGACGAGACTGGGTATTGGGCTCATGAGACTCTCGGCGCATTAATGGAGACTTGATCATCCGGGACCAGGAGCGAAGCTGCTATCGGCGGAAACCGCTTTCGTACGTGGGCTTCGTCTTACAGCGATGCCGCCCCGTCCCGACGTTCTGCCAACACCTTGACACGACCGGGCCAGTGGGCGATGGCTGCGACCGTCGGTATCGCGCTGGTGGTCGGCGCGCTGCTCGACTCCAGTTCTTGAAGAAAAAGCGCCACACACCCTTATTCCATCTTCACATACAGCTATCAACGCAATAGCAAATGAGTGCCAATGAGCCATCATGGAGCGCCGCCCAGGCCAGGGCCGAGGCGACGCGCGATCCGCATGCGGACTCTCAACTTCTCTACAGGCTGACGCGGCCCAGTCCTACAAGCCCTCGATAGGAGGGTGCTAGGCTTTGAATGAAAGGCATTTCGATCTCGGCGAAACGTCAGAAAGGAAAGGCATGCTGGCAGACCATTACGACCTCATCGTTATCGGAACAGGCCCTGGCGGTGCGGCGCTAGCACAGCGCGTGGCTCCCTGCGGCAAACGCATCCTGCTGATCGAGCGCGGCGACTATCTTCCGCGGTCCCAGGGAAACTGGGACGCCAAGACAGTGTTCGTCGATGCCGCCTATC
Source organism: Rhodoferax sp. (assembly GCA_039923645.1). Classification (GTDB taxonomy): domain Bacteria; phylum Pseudomonadota; class Gammaproteobacteria; order Burkholderiales; family Burkholderiaceae_C; genus Rhodoferax_A. Next base: position 18,618 of record JBDTCK010000128.1, on the reverse strand, counting down.
AGGCGAACGAGACCTGGTACGACAAGCACGGCAAGCCGTTTCGTCCGGGACTGCATTATTTTGTGGGCGGTAACTCAAAGGTCTATGGCGCAGCACTGTTCCGACTGCGTGAGCGCGACTTCGACGAAATCAAGCACGGGGGCGGTGTTTCCCCAGCGTGGCCGCTCAAATATGCAGCGTTCGAGCCGTACTACACGCAAGCCGAACGCGTATTTCACGTGCACGGGCAACGCGGGGAAGATCCGACCGAGCCGCCCTCGCGCGATCCCTACCCCTTTCCCGCCGTTTCCCACGAGCCGCGTGTTCAGGATATCAACGACAGTTTCGCCGGCGAAGGGCTGCATCCGTTTCATCTTCCGATGGGTATCCTTCTGGACGAACAGGATGGCAAGGCCACTCCGACCAGTCGCTGGTTTCGCAACAATACGTTCGATGGGTTTCCGTGCCTGCTCAACGGCAAGGCTGATTCGCAGGTGATGTGCATCGATCCGATGCTGGCGGCGTACCCCAATGTCTCGCTGGTGACCAACGCCTATGCCGCGCGACTTCATACCGATGCGAGTGGACGCACGGTCAATGCGGTCGAGGTCGTGCGCAACGGCCAAACGGAGCGTTACAGCGCCGATATCGTGGTGGTGGCGTGCGGCGCGCTGAGCTCGGCGCTGCTGCTGTTGCGATCGGCCAACGAGCACCATCCCAATGGGTTGGCGAACGGTTCCGACCAGGTGGGGCGCAACTACATGCGTCACAACCAGTCGGTGTTGATGGCGCTATCGCGCGAAGCTAACCCCACAGTGTTCCAGAAGACGCTCGGCGTCAGCGACTTTTACTTCGGCTGCGACGACTGGGATTTTCCGCTCGGCCTGATCCAGATGATGGGCAAATCGCATCCCGACCAGATTCGCGCCGAAGCATTGCCCGAGTGGCTGTCGTGGCTTCCTGAAATGCCGTTCGAAGTAATGGCCCAGCACTCCATTGATTTCTGGCTCATGAGCGAGGATTTGCCGCAACCGGAAAACCGCATCCGGATCGAGCCTGATGGCCGCGTTGTTCTGGAACTGACCGAGACCAACATGGAGGCGCATCACCGTCTCAAAGCCAAGCTTGAACACCTGATGGGCGCCGCGCGCGCTCATCCCCATCTGATGAGCCGCAATCTTTATTTTGGCAAGGACATCGACATCGCCGGCACCGCGCACCAGGCCGGCACCGCACGCTTCGGCACCGATCCGGGCACCTCGGTGCTGGACCTTGAATGCAAGGCCCACGAACTCGATAACCTGTACCTCGCCGACGCCAGCTTTTTCCCGTCGATCGGCGCGGTGAATCCGACCCTGACGATCATTGCCAACGCATTGCGCGTGGCCGACAAGATCGTCGCCCGTCTGGGCGCTGCGCCAGTCGAGGCGGTGGAAGAACAAACATGGCGTGGCTAAACCTTGCCGCGCTTCCGCTGATCGCGCGCATTTTCCTGGTCGTGCTGTTTCCGTTCAGCGCACTGGACAAGATCATCTACTGGGATGACGCGCTGAAGCAGGCGCGGTCTTCTTTCATACCTGGCGGTGCGGTGCTGGTCATCCTGGCGATCATCATCGAGGTGGTGACGCCGATTTGCATCGTGACCAGTTGGCATGACCGGTTGGCCGCCTTCGTGCTGGCCGGGTTTTGCGTGGTGACTGCGGTCTTGTACCACCCGTTCTGGGCCTTCCCGGATTTCTGGACGCCGGGAGACAGCAAGGGACGCAACAATTTCTGGGATTTCCTGAAGAACCTGGGTCTGGCCGGTGGCTTGATCCTGATCGTCATCGTTGCGGGGTTTGCACCGGCCTCGGCCGTCATAGAACAGCCGCTCTCCTCCGGCCCACAGATGGCGACCGCGTCTGCGAACGTAGGAACGCCTGAAATCAAATCCGTACGGAGCACCCCATGAGCCAGCCCTCGCCCCCGACCCAGGATTACTGGCATTTGTGGTCCGACCCCAATGGCACCAGTCACCAGACGCACTGTGTGCTGGATCAATTCGAGCTCGCCAGCATGGGCGACGCCGCGCCGCAGTGGAACGACAAGCAGGCGAAGAGCCCGGCGACCGTCGTCTTTACCGTGTTGCCGGTCGGCTGGGTCGGCGAGTGGCATGAGAATCCCGCGCCGCAATGGATTCTTCCTATCTCGGGCCGCTGGTGGGTTGAAGCCATGGACGGCAAGCGCGTCGAAATGGGCGCGGGTGATTTGTCGTTCGGCGAAGACCAGCAATGCGTCAAGGATGATCAGGGCCGCAAGGGGCACCGCTCGGGCACTCTTGGAGACGTGCCTGCTGTCCTGATGGTCGTGCAACTGCACGTCCCGCCGGTGCGCGAGCCTTGCCATCGCAAATAGCGGGAAGCTGTGATGGACGGCATTGAACTCGTCGACCCGCGTTTCAATTCGTTTGTGCTGCCGAATGCGCCGCTGGAAAAGCTCGCCGAAGGCTTTCGCTGGCTCGAAGGGCCCGTCTGGTTTGCCGATCTGCAGTGCCTGCTGTTCAGCGATCTGCCCAACAACCGCATCATGCGCTGGACCGACTCGGGCGGCATCTCGGTCTTTCGTGAGCCATCAAGTTACGCCAACGGCCACACCCGCGATCGCGAGGGTCGCCTGATCGGCTGCTCTCACCTGGATCATTGCCTCCATCGCACCGAACTTGACGGCCATGTCACGGTGCTGGTCAATCGCTATCACGGCAACCGCCTGAACTCACCGAACGATGTTGTGGTCAAGAGCGACGGCACCATCTGGTTCAGCGATCAGCTCGCCGGTATCGTGACCGACTATGAAGGCGGCAAGCGCGAAGCCGAGTTGCCCCCCAGTCTTTATCGTTTCGATCCACGGGATGGCCGCCTCAGCGTGGTGGCCAATGACTTTCAGGGACCAAACGGCTTGTGCTTTTCACCCGACGAAAGGCGCCTGTATGTTTCCGAGAGTGGCGCACCGTTCGCCACCGACCCGATACAGCATCTGCGCGTATTCGATGTTTCCGACGACGGCGCGCACCTGTCGAATGGGCGCGTCTTTTACAAGGTGGAGCCCGGCTTCACCGACGGCTTGCGCTGCGACGAGGACGGCAATATCTGGAGCAGCGCGGGCGACGGGGTGCACTGCATCGATCCGTCCGGCGTGCTGCTCGGCAAGATCAAGGTCCCACATGTAGTGTCGAACCTGACCTTCGGTGGTCGCCACCGTAGCCAGCTCTTCATTTGCGGATCGCACACGCTTTACGCGATATACGTCAATCGGCGCGGGGCCCAGCGCCCATGACCGCCGCTCGCGTGCTGCGACTGGCACAGGTGAGCCGCACGGTGTCCGATCTCGCGCGAGCCGTAGCGTTCTATCGGGACGCACTGGATTTCCGCGTCATCGACGAAGCCGCGCATGATGGCCTGGCATGGGGTGAATTGTTCGGCATTCACGGCGCCCGCGGCCAGTCCACCACGATGCAACTCGGCGCGCAGCAGCTTAAACTTGTCGCCTTCGATCCTGCCGGCGCTGCGTATCCGCCCCATAGTCAAAGCGCGGACCTTTGGTTCCAGCACGTTGCCATCGTCGTCAGCGACATCGACGCGGCCTACAACCGCCTGCGCGCCCATGCGTTCACGCCGATCAGCGAGGGAGGCCCGGAGCAGCTTCCTCCCGCGACGGGTTCCGTGATCGCCTACAAGTTCCGGGACCCGGATGGCCATCCGCTCGAATTGATCCAGTTCCCCGCAGGCACCGGGAACGCGATGTGGCAGAACACGCCAGGCCTGTTTCTCGGCATCGATCACTCGGCGATTGATGTGGCCAATAGTGATGAGAGCATTGACTTCTACACCCGCTTGCTGGGTTTTCGCCTTGTGTCGCGTTCCGTCAACTCCGGGCCGGCCCAGCAGCGCCTTGATGGTGCGTCGCAAGATGTGGTGGAAGTGCTCGCGTTGCAGCCGGGGCCACCCGACCCACCGCATGTGGAACTGCTCTGCTATAGCAAGCCAGCCGGAAGAGCCATTTCCAAGACCGCTCAGCCCAACGACATTGCTTGCGATCGGCTGGTGCTGCAAGTCGATGAACTGGAAAAAATGGTCGACACCTTGCGCGCGAACCGCGTGGAGTTCCTGTCGCCCGGTATCGTGGCCGGATTTGGTAACCCCGGTGCAGCGCTCGTGCGCGACCCCACGGGGCACCTTCTGCTGCTTTGTAGCTGAGAGTCAACGAGTCCTCCACCCCGCGGTATTGGCCGACTCGTGCACGGTGTGCGATCTCGGGCGATTCGTCGCGCTGTGCATGCATGGACTTGCGGCCCCGCACTGGAAGACTGCGCATACAGGATCGCGGCTCTCTCCTACATAACGCGCCACGGCAGGCGCCTATTCTTTTAAAAATGAATTCCAGTCTTCGGCATGGTGCTGACATACGCTTGGCGTCGTCGACGTGACCAGTTTACTGAGGACTTTCGACCGCAAACGAGGGAATGGCCATGAGCATGCAGGCCAGCGATCTTCTTCCGCAGCGATTGGATGGATGGAACACCCGGCTCATTTGCGGTGATCCGGGTGACGTCATCAACGGTGGCACGGGTGCGATGCATCCCGCCGGTCGCCGGAAAATGTGCGCATTCACGCCCACCGCTCAGGAAATGATCGGAGAAAACTCATGAAATCGTCACGTGAAACTTGGTGTGACACTTCAACCTACTTCCACAATCAAGTGGTGGTGGTTACCGGCGCGTCGGCCGGGGTGGGCCGCGCCGCAGCGGTGGCCTTCGCCCGGCAGGGCGCCCGCGTTGCCCTGCTGGCGCGCGGAACGGAGGGCCTGGAATCGGCAAAACGGGAAGTGGAGCTGGCAGGCGGAATGGCGCTGACGATCGCCGTTGATGTGTCGGATGCCGAGGCCGTCGAAGCCGCTGCCGATACCGTCGAGCGGGAGCTGGGTCCGATCGAGGTGTGGGTCAACAACGCGATGGTGACAATTTTTGCACCGGTCAGCGAAATCGACGCGAAGGAATTCAAACGGGTGACGGAAGTCACCTACCTTGGCGGCGTCTACGGCACGATGGCGGCGCTCAAGCGGATGCGCAGACGCGATCGCGGCGTCATCGTCCAGGTCAGCTCGGCCCTGGCCTACCGCAGCATTCCGTTGCAATCGGCCTATTGCGGTGCCAAGCACGCGCTGGTCGGATTTATTGATTCCCTGCGCAGCGAGTTGATTCACGATCACAGCGCCATCCATGTGACCACGGTGGAGATGCCGGCATTGAATACGCCGCAATTCGGCTGGGCCCTCAACAAGATGCCAAATCTTCCGCAGCCTGTGCCCCCTATCTTTCAGCCCGAGGTGGCGGCCAACGCAATTGTGTGGGCAGCGCGCAATCGCCGCCGCAGCGTGCCGGTCGGTGCGCCGACCTGGGCCGCGGAGTGGGGCCAGAAGCTGATTCCCGGCCTGCTCGACCATTACCTGGGCCGTCATGGCTACAAGGGTCAGCAGACCGATGAGCCGGACGACCACACGCGCGCCAACAATCTGTTCGACCCGGTCGCGGGTGACCCCGGCACGCACGGCACGTTCGGCGACCGCTCCATGAGCTACAGCCCAGCGCTGTGGGTGGAGAAAAACAGAGGCTTGGTGTTCGTTGCTGCATTGACCGCCGCAGCGGGGGCCACATTGTGGAGTTTGCGCGCTCGCAGCCAGCCGAACCGTACTAAATCGGCTTCTCAGATTCGGGCATCGCGCTAGCCGAGCCAGAGATGGCAATAGCCGCGCAACCACAAGGATGGCTGGGAAGATTTCCTGCCATCTGGCTCGGTTTGTTGGGCGCACTGCTGGCCCTCAGCGGCTGCAGCACCGACATGCATCTGAGCTTTCTCGATCCCCAAGGTCCGATTGCTGCAGCCCAGCGCGAGCATTTTTACTGGGTTCTTGGCATCATGGCGGTGCTGGTGGCCGGGCCTATCTTCCTGGCACTCCCGTTTTTTGCCTGGCGTTACCGCTACGGCAACAAGGCAGCCCGGTACACGCCGAAATGGAAATTTTCGCGCTTGCTGGAAATCATGTCGTGGGGCGGCCCGATCATCATCGTGGCAATACTGGCCTTTTTTGTATGGCGTGATTCGCACCGGCTGGACCCCTACAGGCCGCTGGTATCGGACCAGCCCGCACTGCAGGTGCAGGTCATCGGCTATGACTGGAAATGGTTGTTCATCTATCCGGACCAAGGCATTGCCACGATCGGAACGATGGCCATGCCGGTCGGACGTCCGATATCCATGCACCTGACCTCCGCCACGGTGATGCAGTCATTTTTCATTCCGGCGCTCGGTAGCCAGATCTACGCGATGGGCGGCATGGTCACACAGCTCAATCTGCAGGCGGCCAAACCGGGGCGCTCGCTGGGTGAGAACACCATGTACAACGGTGACGGCTTCCACCAGCAGAAGTTCACTGCGGTGGCAATGACGCCGGCCGGATTCGAAGCGTGGGTGGCCAAGGTCCGGGCAGATGGCATTCCCTTCAATGCGCAGACCTTGACGGCGATCTCCCAGCGCAGTACGCACGTCCAGTTGATCGCTTCCCTGCCCAAAGCTAAATCCATGCAGGGAAATGTGTATTTCACCGGCGTAAGCAAGTCGCTGTTTCCTGCTGTAGTCAAAGCGACCATGGAAGGTACCCCGGTCGACCTGGCAAACGCTGCAACGATGCATGCAAAAGTGGTTGCGACCGCAGTCCAGAAACCCGCCACGCCGGCGACGGAGAAAGCACCATGAGTGTCGCCGCCATCATCGAGCATCCCCTTGGGCGCTTGCATCTCAGTTCACTGCCGTTCTACCAGATGCTGCAGGATCCGACCCAGGCGAATCTGATCAACGGCAGCATTGGTGGGTTTGCCGCAAGCCTGGTGGTGATCGGCGCCTTGGTGACTGTCGCGTTGATCACGTACTACGGCAAATGGCGTGTGCTTTGGTCGCACTGGCTGACCAGCACCGACCACAAGAAGATCGGCATCATGTACGTGGTGCTGGCGCTCGTGATGCTGGCGCGGGCGCTGATCGAGGCCGTGCTGATGCGCGCGCAACAGGCGTTCGGGCTGGGCGGCGGCTTTCTGTCGCCCGACCATTTTGCGCAATTGTTCAGCACTCACGGCACGATCATGATCTTCTTCATGGCGATGCCGTTTCTCACCGGCCTCATCAACTACGTGATGCCGCTGCAGATTGGCGCGCGCGACGTTTCCTTTCCGGCGCTCAATTCCATCAGCCTGTGGCTGACCGTGGCCGGCGCGATGCTGGTGATGGTTTCCCTGGTTTTGGGGAAGTTCTCGAGCGGTGGCTGGTTTGGCTACCCGCCCTACACCGAAGCCACTTTCAGCCCGGGCGTTGGGCCCGATTACTGGATCTGGGCGCTGAGTGTGACCGGGCTGGGCTCGACACTCACGGGGATCAATTTCGCGGTCACCATCTACAAGGAACGCGCACCGGGCATGACGCTGATGCGGATGCCGCTATTTACCTGGACTGCGCTGTGCACTGCCATCCTGATGATCTTCGCGATGCCACCGCTGACCGTGGCCATGGCGCAACTGGCGCTGGATCGCTACCTTGGTTTTCACTACTTCACCAATGCGCTGGGCGGCAACCAGATGCACTTCGCCAATCTGTTCTGGCTGTTCGGTCATCCGGAGGTTTACATATTGATCTTGCCGGCCTTTGGGGTCTTCTCGGAGGTCATTTCAACATTTTCCGGCAAGGTGCTGTTCGGCTATCGGTCGCTGGTGATGGCCACCATGTGCATTGCCATCCTGTCCTTCACCGTGTGGCTGCACCATTTTTTCACCATGGGCCAGAACGCCAACATCAACGCGGTTTTCGGCATCGCCTCGATGTTGATCGGCATCCCCACGGGCGTGAAGATCTACGACTGGTTATGGACGATGTTTCGCGGTCGGGTGCGATTCACCACGCCGATGGTGTATTCGATGGGCTTCATCGTGTTGTTCGTGCTGGGCGGCATAACCGGCATCTTGTTGGCCAACCCGAGCCTTGACTACCAGGTGCACAACACTGTGTTCCTGGTGGCGCACTTCCACAACGTCGCGGTTCCTGGCGTGCTGTTCGGCATGCTCGCCGGCTACCACTTCTGGTTTCCCAAAGCGTTCGGTTTCCGTCTCAACGAGCGCTGGGGCATCTTCTCGGCGCTGTGCTGGATCTTTGGCTTCATGCTGGCGTTCTTTCCGCTGTATGCACTGGGCATCATGGGCCTGCCGCGCCGCACCGTGGCCTACAGCCAGACGGCGTACGTACCACTGGAAATGGTGGCGTTCACCGGCGCGCTGCTGCTCGGCGTGGCGCTGGCGGCACTTTTGATCCAGTTGTGGCTCTCGATCAGGGATCGCAACAAGAACCGTGTACCTGTAGGCGATCCGTGGGACGGGCGCAGCCTGGAGTGGGCAGTTTCGGCGCCCCCGCCGGAATACAACTTTCCGGTGATTCCCATTGTCAACGACCGTGACGCCTTCACGGCCGCCAAGGAGTTCGGCAGGGGATATCAGGAACCCGACGAGTACGTGGATATCAAAATGCCCCGGAATAGCGCGATGGGCCCGGTGCTCGGCGCACTCGGTTTCGCCCTCACGTTCGGGCTCGTCTGGCATATCTGGTGGTTGGTGATTCTTGCCGCTTTCGGCGTGATCGCGGCGATGATCGTGCACGGCTTTGCGCGAGACATCACAAAAATAATTACTGCCAGCGAGGTGAGGCGGGAACATCAGCGCTGGCTGGATGTCGTACGTGTAGCGAGCGCCATCACACGCGCCGATGAGAGCAGACCGGCCAATCAGGGCCTCGCCGAGCTCGAACAGGAACTCGCGCAGGCCACACCATGAGTTACGAAATCTTCAAGTACCCCGGACTGAACCTCGGCAGTGCGCACCCCGAGGCACACGACGCCGCAGAGACCATGCTGTTCGGCTTCTGGGTGTTTTTGATGAGCGATGCCGTCCTGTTCGGGATGGTGTTCGCCACCTATGTGACATCGGTGCACGCCACCGCCGGCGGCCCTGGGCCACATGACCTGTACGACATCAAGAGCGTCTTCATCGAAACCCTGCTGCTGTTGGCCAGCAGTTTCACGTTCGGCATGGCTTCGCTGGCAATGAAGTACCGGCACAGTACGTCGCGTCTAATCGCATGGTTGCTGGTGACACTGGTGCTGGGCCTGGGCTTTCTGGGTTTCGAGATGCACGACTTCCTGGCAATGATCGCCGGGGACGGCGTGCCGAGCCGCAGTGGATTCCTGTCCGCCTTCTTCGATCTGGTGCCGTTGCACGGTCTGCACGTCGCCAGCGGCTGCCTCTGGCTGATTTGCCTGACCGGGCAGATCGCGCGCTACGGTCTCGACACCCGCGCCAAGCTCGGCATCATGCGGCTGGCGCTGTTCTGGCACTTTCTGGATATCGTCTGGATCGCGATTTTTTCGGTAGTGTATCTGGGAGGATTGGCATGATCGAACCCACGCACGCCGATATCGATCAGGCTGAGCGCAGACACGATGAGCAGCGCGAATTTCGCTCGTACGTCTGGGGCGTCGGCCTGGCGCTGATGTTGACTCTGGCGCCGTTTGCGCTAGTGCACTGGGGCGTCATGCCGCGGTTTGCACTGTTCATCGTGATCGGGGCATTTGCCTTGGTGCAGATGGCCGTCCATTTTCGCTTCTTCCTGCACATCGGCTTCAGTCAGAAGCGGGAAGATCTGCAACTGATCCTGTTCTCGGCACTGTTGCTGATGATCATGGTAGCCGGCACCATCTGGATCATGGCCAGCCTGGCAACAAGGATGAGCCTGCCGATGCCCCCCTGATCGCCCTCATGCATGCAGCGAGTCGAGACTCAAATTCGAACCCCCCGTCAATAGCCAAGGAATAATGCCATGCCACACTTCACCTGCAATCTCGACACCACCGGTGCGCCGTTGCGTCCGGTCTGGAACCACACCGTAGGAAGCGGCCGCGCGGCGCTGGCGATGCGTGCGGACTGGCGCGAACAAATGGTCCGGACTCGACGCGATCTGGGCGTACGGCACGTCCGCTTCCACGGGATCTTGTGCGATGAAATGGGCACCTTCCTGATTGAGCGGGACAAGGAAGTGCACTCGTTCTCCAACGCCGACCAGATCTTCGACTTTCTGCTTGGCATTGGCATGCACCCGTTCGTCGAGTTGAGTTTCATGCCTACCGCGCTGTCGTCGGGGAGTACAACGGTTTTTCGCTACCACGGCAATGTGACGCCCCCCAACGACTGGCAAAAGTGGAGCACTCTCATCAGGAAACTGGTGCAGCACTGGGTCGATCGCTATGGCCTGGCGGAGGTGCGCCAGTGGTATTTTGAAGTCTGGAACGAGCCTAACCTGAGCGCCTTCTGGACCGGCACCCAAGCCGACTACTTCAAGCTTTACCAGTACACCGCCAGCGCCATCAAGGGGGTGGACGAACAGTTGCGCGTGGGCGGCCCGGCGACCGCCGAAGACGCCTGGATCGGTGATTTTCTGGAGTTTTGCGAGCATGCGAAAGTACCAGTGGACTTTGTCTCCACCCATCACTACCCCACCGACGCCCTGGGCAAGCCGGGCGACGACACCGAGCAGCAGCTATCGCTCGCAACGCGGGGCGTCCTGCGCGAAAGCACCAAGAAGAGCTGCCGCGCCGCCGCCGGCAAGCCGGTCTATTACACCGAATGGTGCAGCTCGTCCAATCCGTTTTTCTATCGTCATGACGAACCGTATGCGGCGGCGTTCCTGCTCAAGAACATGCTTGACGTGGCCGATCTGGTCGAGGCGTACAGCTGGTGGACGTTTTCCGACATCTTCGAAGAAAACTACTTCTCGTCGATACCGTTTCACGGCGGGTTTGGCCTGCAGACCATCCACGGGACACCCAAGCCGACCTACCGCGCGATGCAGCTCCTCAATCATGTGGGCGAAGAGCTGTTACAGGTCGATGGCCATCACCGCACTGTCGACGCATGGGTGACGCGCAAGCTGGACGGCACCGTGACCGCGCTGCTCAACAACCACGCGTTCCCGAAGCACGACATTCGCACGGAGCCGATCACCTTGACGTTGAATGGCACGCGCAGACCCGTGAAGGCGACGATCGAGCGCATCGACGAAGACCATTGCAACGCGCGCCATCAATGGAAAGAGATGGGTTCGCCCGAATTTCCCGACCAGAGTCAGCTTGTGTTGCTGGAGAAAGCTTCGCAACTGATTGTCGAGCCCATCGAAGGGCGGTCCCATGAGCACGGCATCGACTTCACTTTCAATTTAATGCCGCACGCCATCGCGGCAGTCCATTTGCAATACGCCAAAATCTGAACGGGGCGTTTGTGCAAAGCCCAAGCGAGAAACCATGACCAAAAAGAAGGCGTCGAGCGAAGATTCCGGGGAGGCTTTGGTGCTTTCAGTCCAAAAAAAGGCCTGGAAATTTTTCGCTACCCATGTGCATCCAACAACTGGCTTGGTACTGGATTCGACGCAGCCGGGCAGCCCGGCCAGCATCGCCTCTGTCGGCTTTGCGCTGTCGTGCTACCCGGTCGCCATCGAACGCGGACTGATCGCGCGCGACGTTGCACTCTCGCACACGCTGGCCGCAATTCGCTTCTTCGACGGCGCCGACCAGACAGGCGCCGTCGATGGCACGGGCTTCAAAGGTTTTTTCTATCATTTTTTGCATCCCGATACGGGGCATCGTGCAGGCAACAGCGAGTTGTCCACCATTGACACGACGCTGCTGCTGGCCGGACTACTGGTTGCCGCGCAATACTTTACCAACGGGAGCGCAAGCGAACGCGAAGTGCGCGAGCGCGCGCAGGCCATCTATGCGCGGGTCGACTGGCGCTGGGCCCAGAACGGCGGCCCTGGCGTATCCATGGGCTGGAAGCCCGAAACCGGCTTCATCGCCAATCGCTGGCTCGGTTACAACGAGGCGATGTTGCTCTACGTGCTGGCGCTGGGGGCGCCGGACTTTGCGATCGGCCCTGAGGCTTACACCGCCTGGACTGCGGACTTTCAATGGCGGCGCCTATACGGTCAACCCGTGCTGTATGCGGGCCCGCTCTTCATCCATCAGTTCTCCCACATCTGGCTTGACCTGCGTGGCATCCAGGATTTCTTCATGGCGGGCAAGAAATCCGACTATTTCCAGAACAGCCGGCATGCCACCTATATTCATCAGCAATACGCTATCCGCAACCCCCGTAAATACGACGGCTATCAGGACAACTGCTGGGGTTTCACCGCCAGCGACGGGCCCGGCGACGCAGAGCTCCGCATCAAGGGGCGAAAGCGTAAATTCCATGGTTACCTGGCGCGAGGTGCACCGTTCGGGCCCGACGATGGAACGATCTCGCCGTGGGCCGGGATCGCCTCGCTGCCCTTTGCGCCCGAAATCGTGATTCCATTGATGCGAAACCTGAAAGAGTTGCTCGGCTATCACCCTGATGGCATGGGGTTTCACGCCTCATGCAACCGCACCTATCCCGGACACGGATCGCCGCCCGGCTGGGTCGCTCCCTGGCACTATGCGTTGAATCAGGGGCCGATCGTGCTGATGGTCGAAAATTATTGCAGCGGACTGATCTGGCGCCTGATGCGTGAGTGCCCGCCCATCCGGCTCGGGCTCAAGCGTGCTGGCTTCTCGAAGGGGTGGCTGGAGAGGGAATTTCTCGGTTGAACTGCAATCCAGCAGCGCAGCCAAAAGCGAGCCCGCCCTTCAGGAAGAGGATCGTTTGCGCAGTACGCCCGATCGATCCCCGCTCCAGATGTGGTCCATGTCGGTCTCAGTCGCTCCCCGCCATAAACCCTCTGCGGTGGCGCCTCTCATTTGGTCAACTGTTTGCGGATCGCCTTCAATTCCCGCCGACGCTGTGGATCCGCTTTGGGGTAGGTCATTTTGAGCGCTTCCAGCGTATCGAGAACGATCTGCGAAACGATCATCCGCGCGTTCTCTTTGTCGTCGGCAGGCACGACATACCAGGGAGCATCCCGCGTGCTGATCGCGCCAAGGCATTGCTCATAGGCCTTCATGTAGTGCTTCCAGAATTTGCGCTCCACTATGTCCGCTGAACTGAATTTCCAGTTCTTTTCGGTATCGTCGATCCGCTCGAGAAAGCGCTTGCGCTGCTCCTCCTTCGATAGGTGAAGGAAGAACTTGACGACGCGCGTGCCATTGCGATACAGGTGCTGCTCCAGATCCACGATCGAGCGATACTGGTCGTGCCAGACCGCATCCTTGCCGAGCGATGCGTCCGGCAGCGGCCTGTCTTGTTCTACGTAATCCTCAGATGCGCGAATACCGGGATCTTCAGCGCATCCAGCACTATCGCAAAAACCAGCGCGGCAGCCAATACACCCGCAACGACAGCGATAGGCAGTGGCGTCATCGCGATCCCGCCGATGGCAAGGATCGAGGCGATCAGGATATCGGCAACCGACGACGCCACCAGCCAGCGGCTGGGACGGATCCCCCACATATGGCGGCGTTGACGAATCGCGTAGAGCGTAGCCTGACTGCCGAAGACGAGGACCACAAAGGTCAGGGTTTGCAACGCTTCAGTGCCCAGATCGAGCGTGAACTTGCCGATGGCCAGCGCGCCCATACAGAAAGCCAGCAAAGCAATGCCGATGAGCACGCCGGCCATTGTCAGATTGCCGATTCGCCACGCATTCGGTGAGGGCGAAGGATCGACGTTGTCAGTGGTTAGCGACATGGCAAGAAAGTCGCCCGCGATCATCACGATCACCATCAGCAGCGGGGTCAGAATGGCGTGGCCGGTCATGATCAGACCAAACACCAGCAGGAATGCCGTCACGATCTTCTTGAGGATCGAATTCAGCGTGTAGGTCAGGATGCGCTGGAACGTCACGCGGCCTTCCTTCACCGCCGCCACGATGCCGGCAAGCCCTGGTTCGGTCAAGACCATGCCGGCGGCGGATTTGGCAACGTCGGTTGCGCTCGACACCGCGATGCCAATTTGCGCCTGCCGTAGCGCAGGCGCGTCGTTGGCGCCGTCGCCACACATGCCCACGACGTGGCCGCCCTTCTGGAACGCCTTGACGAGCTTGTACTTGTCCTCTGGCAGGACGCCAGCGAATATCACGAAGGCCTCCGGTTTGACGCCGTCAGGAATGGGTCCCGGCGGGCAGGTCGCACCGCTGAGACCGACCGCTTGCGCGACGATGGCCGCAGTGGCCGGCGCATCGCCCGTGGCCATCACCACCCGCACCCCGAGACCATGCAATTCGGTCACCAGCGCCGCCGAATCCGCACGCGGCGGATCGCTCAGCGCTACGAGCCCTGCCAGCTTCAGTGCCGTCGGCGCGCCCGCAGCCACGGCTAGCACCCGCAAACCCTGTCCTTCGAGTTCGGCCGCCAGCGCTGGCGCCGTCGGCGACGGTTGCGCAAGCCCTGCGACGACCGAGAAGGCCCCCTTCACGACACGCAACGCACTGCCAGTCGAATCAACGGCGCTAGCTTCGGACATCTTCTTCGTTGGGTCGAAAGCGGTGAACTTGACCAGTTTCGGCGCTTGGGGTTCGACACTGGCCGAGGCGGCCACGCGAATCGCGGTGTCGACCGGGTCCTGGCTGCCCTCTGCACTCGCCAGCGCCGCCAGCGTCAGCACGTGCCGAGCGTCGAAGCCGGGCATTGGACTGACGGTCGTGACCGACAATGCATTGCACGTCAGCGTGCCCGTCTTGTCGGCGCACAGCACATCCATGGTCCCGGCCTCATCCACAGCGGTCAGGCGGGTGGACAACACGCCGCGCCCAGCCAGTGCGCGAGCGCCCAGCGCGGCCGATAGCGTAAACGTGGCCGGCAACGCCACGGGAATTGCGGCCAGCACCGCGGTCAGCACGAGCGGCACGAGTTCGGCAAGGGGCATGCGCAAATACAGCGCGCAGGCAATCAGCATCACGATGACAACACCACTGAACATCGCGAGATTGCGCACGACCAGCAATACCGCCTTCTGCTGTGAACTCACCACATGGGCGGTGCGGACCAGTTCCGCGGTGCGGCCGAAGCGGGTGCGCGCGCCTGTCGCCGTCACCACGGCCACCGCCTCGCCGCGCCGCACCAATGCGCCGGCAAAGGTCTGCGCGCCGGCAGCGGCTTCGATCGGCACCGATTCGCCGGTGAGCATCGAATGGTCCAGCAGGGCGTCGCCCGAGACGAGCCGCATGTCTGCTGCCACCACTCCCCCCAGCGACAGCTTGACCACATCACCCGGGACAAGGTCCGCGGCCGGGATGATCGACCAAGCCCCGTCGCGCTGCACCGAAGCGTTCAGCGCGAGGCGCGATTTCAGGGCAGCCAGCGTCGCCTGCGCGCGGCCTTCCTGAATCAAGCCGAGGGCGGCGTTGAACACGAGGAGTCCCGCAATGATTCCAGCCTCGACGAATTTACCCAGCGCGCACTGCAGCACGACCGCGGCTTCCAACATCCACGGTACCGGCGCCCAGAACTTTTCGAGCGCGCTGCGCAACGGGTGCGCCGATGTGTCCGGCATCGCATTCGGGCCTGACTCGGCCAACCGGCGGCGCGCTTCAGCGCTGCTCAGACCGCCTGGCGCAGGTGCTTCCGGCGGGTTAGCTGCATTGGGCACGGGAGCGGTCGCTGAGACTGTCGCCACGGGCATGAACATTCTCCTGTCGATCAGCAGCACTTCACACGCCGCGTACGGTCGGCTCACATCGCACCGACGCGGTTTGAGTCGGGGCGTTCAATCCGCCGGATCATTCTCAACGCGATCAGCGCAGGCATGATGACGCCAGCAATTCCAACGCCAAATTATCGGAGGCAGAGCCTGCGGTCTGTGCGTTGTCGCACAGACGCAGCGCGCGCACCCGCCCACAGTGGCTGTTGTGGCCTTTCCCTGGCCGCGCACTACCAGGCGGAATCGCCTGACGCTGTCAAGCGCCGCCGAGGCCCACCGGCAAGAGTGCGCTATCAAACAGACACACCGATGTTCCCCGGGCCACAGTGACCAGCGCAGACTATTGAAGGAGTTCAACCCATGTTACGTATTCACCCAGTGGCCGCGGCCTGGCACATCGTACGTTCCGACAACAGGCACCGAATGGAGTCAGCAGGTTGACGCCTTCTGGTCGGTACACCTTTCGAAATAAGCTCGCGAGCTTGAGGACGAAGACATGAACGAGAAAGCCAAGAACCGCAAAGTGACTGAGCTGGTGCCGGTGCCGGACGCAGGCGCAGCGAGCCTGACCGCAACGGCCGGTCCCGACCCTCAGGCCGAGACCGCCCTGCCACACAAGCCTTACAAGGCCGAGTTGCTCGACCTGCAGGTCGAGTTCGTCAAGCTGCAGCGGCACTTCATTCGCCACGGTGACCGGATTCTCGTGCTGCTGGAAGGTCGCGACTCGGCCGGCAAGGACGGCAGCATCAAACGCATCGTGGCGCACCTGAGCCCGCGCGATACGCGCGTCGTCGCCCTCGGCAAGCCCTCGGACGGCGATCTGCGCAGTTGGTACTTCGAGCGCTACGTCGGCCAGCTGCCCAAGGCCGAGGAGCTCGTGCTCTTCAACCGCAGTTGGTACAACCGGGCAGGCGTCGAGCGGGTCATGGGGTTTTGCACCAAGCGCCAGCTCGAAGACTTCATGCAGGCGGCGCCGCGCTTCGAGCGCATGCTGGTCGACTCGGGCATCACGCTGCTGAAGTACTACCTCGACATCAGCAAGGACGAGCAGAAATCGCGACTGGCCGACCGCAAGCACGATCCGCTCAAGCAGTGGAAGACGAGCTCGATCGACGACGTAGCCGTCAAGCACTGGGACGCCTACACGCAAGCGCGTGACGCGATGCTGCTGGCCACACATACATCTGCGGCACCGTGGCACATCGTGCGCACCGACAACAAGCACCGGGCGCGCCTGAATCTGATGCGCGACATCCTCGCCCGACTGCACTACGCTGGCAGGAACAAGAAGATCACGCCCCCCGACCGCGACATCGTCTTCGAGTTCACCCCCGAATGTTTGAGTGACCACAGGCTTGCAAGATGAGCACGCCTAACTCCGACTCGCCCAAGTCGCCGCCCGCCAAACCGGCACCTGTCGACCCCAAGGACGATCTGAAGACGCTGCCGATCGCCGAGGTCGAAAAGAAGCTCGGCTCGTCACCCGATGGGCTGAGCGATGCCGAGGCCAAGAAGCGGCTGACCCAATACGGGCCGAACGAGATCGAGGAGAAAAAGACCAATGTGCTGCTGAAGCTGCTCTCCTACTTTTGGGGCCCCATCCCCTGGATGATCGAAATCGCGGTGGTGCTGTCCGCCGTGGTGGGCCACTGGCCCGACTTCGGCATCATCCTGCTGTTGTTGATCGCCAATGCCGCCGTGGGTTTCTGGGAAGAGCGCCAGGCGGGCAACGCCATCGAGGCATTGAAGGCCAAGCTGGCCATCAAGGCGCGGGTCAAGCGCGACGGGAAATGGATCAACCCACCGGCGCGCGAGCTGGTGCCGGGCGACGCAATTCGCCTGCGCCTGGGCGACATCGTGCCCGCCGATGCGCGACTGCTGGACGGCGACGACGTCTCGGTCGATCAGTCGACGCTCACCGGCGAATCGCTGCCAAAGACCTGCAAACCCGGCGACCCGGTGTTCTCCGGTTCGATCATTCGTCGCGGCGAGGTCAGCGCGCTGGTCTATGCGACGGGGGGCAAGACCTACTTCGGAAAGACTGCGGAACTGGTGCAGACGGCGGTCACCGTCAGCCACTTCCAGCAGGCCGTGCTGAAGATCGGCAACTACCTGATCATGCTGGCCGTCGTCATGGTGGCGGTGATCATCGGCATGGGCATCTATCGCGGCGAGCACATCCTGACCGTGCTTCAGTTCGCCCTGGTGCTGACGGTGGCAGCGATCCCGGTGGCCATGCCGACGGTGCTGTCGGTGACGATGGCCGTCGGCGCGCGTCTGCTCGCGAAGAAGCAGGCAATCGTCAGCAAGCTGGTCGCGATCGAGGAACTGGCTGGCGTCGACGTGCTGTGCGCCGACAAGACCGGCACGCTGACACAGAACAAGCTGACCTTGGGCAAGCCGTTCTGCCTCGACAAAATCACCGATGACCAGATCATCCTGGCCGGCGCACTCGCCTCGCGGTCGGACAACAACGACACGATCGATCTCGCCGTGCTCGGCGGTCTGAAGGACAAGGCGGCGCTCAAGCCCTTCGAGGTGACGCACTTCCAGCCCTTCGATCCGGTGCACAAGCGCACCGAGGCCACCGTCAAGGCTGCAGACGGGAGCACGTTCAAGGTGACCAAGGGGGCGCCTCAGGTCATCCTCGCGCTGGCCGCCAATGCCGCGGCGGTGAAAGACGCTGTCGACAAGGCGGTCGACGACTTCGCCGCGCGCGGCTTTCGCGCGCTCGGTGTCGCGCGGGCCGACGGCGGCGGCAAATGGCTGCTTCTCGGCGTGTTGCCGCTCTTCGATCCGCCGCGCGAGGATGCCAAGGCCACGGTCGCGACCGCGGCCCAGATGGGCGTCAAGATCAAGATGGTGACCGGCGACGCGCTGGCGATCGCCAAGGAGACGGCCAAGACGCT
>JBDTCK010000127.1:0-2709 GCA_039923645.1 Rhodoferax sp. | reverse complement strand
CGGTGCACCATCTCGGGCTCGGCGGCGTAACCCAGCAGCGCTTCGAACTTGCTCGACGGCTTGCGGCATATCAGGCGGGCCTCGACGCTGGAGTAATTTGCCAGGCCCCGGCCCACCTCAACTCCCTTGGCGTCGCACACCGCGATCACATCGCCACGCGAAAAATCGCCTTGCACACCCGTCATTCCGATCGGTAGCAGGCTCTTTCCCTCGTCGCGGAGCTTGGCGGCAGCGCCGCTGTCCACGGTGACAGCACCGCGCAGTTGCAGGTGATCCGCCAGCCACTGCTTGCGCGCCTGGTTCTTGTGGGTCTGGGCCACCAGCAGCGTACCGATGGCTTCGCCGTTCGAGAGCCGCAGCAGCGCGTCGGGCTCGCGGCCCCAGGCAATCACGGTGGACGCGCCCGATCCCGCCGCCCGTTTGGCTGCGAGAATCTTGGTGATCATGCCGCCGCTGCCAATACTCGAGCCGACGCCACCCGCCATCACTTCCAGGGCCGGATCTCCGGCCTTGGCCGTGCGCACGAATTTGGCCGCCGGGTCCTTGCGCGGGTCAGCGGTAAACAGGCCCTTCTGGTCCGTCAGGATGATCAGCGCATCGGCTTCAATCAGGTTGGCGACCAGTGCGCCCAGCGTGTCGTTGTCGCCGAACTTGATTTCGTCGTTGACCACCGTGTCGTTCTCGTTGATGACCGGCACCACGCCCAGGCGCAGAAGCGTCAGCAAGGTCGAGCGAGCATTCAGATAGCGCTCACGGTCGGCCAGATCGGCGTGCGTCAACAACACCTGGGCGCTGCCCAGCCCGTTCTCACGCAGCTTGGTCTCGTACATCTGCGCCAGTCCCATCTGGCCAACAGCGGCAGCGGCCTGCAGCTCGTGGATTTCACGCGGGCGTTTGGTCCAACCCAGACGTTTCATGCCTTCTGCGACGGCGCCGCTGGACACCATCACGACCTCGCGCCGCTGTCCGGCCGTGCCGCCCTGCGCAGATGCGCCGTGCTCCAGACCGTGCACCAGTGCCGCCAACTGCCGGCACCATTCGCCAATCGCCGCCTCGTCGAGGCCGCGCCCTTCGTTGGTCACCAGGCTGGAGCCCACCTTGACGACGATGCGCCGCGCGTCGCGCAACACACCCGAATTTTTTTTGTTCGTCATTTCGGCCCGTAGCCCATATCAGTTATACGCTGCCAGCTATAATTTTCATAGTTATCAGCTATTCTGCGGGCCGGTCGACAAATCGTGGATCCACATACTCGGGCGGCTGCTCGGACACCTGCTGCGCCTTGATGTGCTTGTAGACATCCTTCACCAACGTCTCACAACCTTCGTGCGTCAGGGCCGAAATTTCAAATACCGGGCCCTTGTACCTGAGGCGCCTTACAAATTCCCGGGTCCGGGCCGCGCGTTCGTCCAGCGGCACCATGTCCAGCTTGTTGAGCACCAGCCAGCGCGGCTTTTTGTAGAGCGCCTCGTCGTATTTCTTGAGCTCGCCGACGATCGCCCTTGCCTGCACCACAGGGTCCACGCCGTCATCAAACGGGACCATGTCCACCACATGCAACAACAGCCGCGTGCGCTGCAAGTGGCGCAGGAACAGATGACCCAGTCCGGCGCCCTCTGAAGCACCTTCAATCAGCCCGGGCAGGTCCGCCACCACGAAACTTTGCTCGGGGCCAACCCGCACCACGCCCAGATTGGGATGCAGCGTCGTGAACGGATAGTCGGCAATGCGCGGACGCGCGTTGGAAATGGCCGATATCAGGGTGGACTTGCCGGCGTTGGGCATACCCAGCAGCCCAACATCGGCGAGCACCTTGAGTTCGAGCTTGAGGCTCTTCTTCTCTCCAGGCCAGCCCGGTGTTTTTTGCCGCGGCGCACGGTTGATGGCGCTTTTGAAACGCAGATTGCCGAAACCGCCGTCACCTCCCTTGGCGATCGTGAGAATCTCGCCGGGGACCAGCATTTCATACAGCACCTCGCCGGTCTCGGCATCAGTGATGATGGTGCCGACCGGCATCTTGAGCGTGATGTCGTCGCCGGCCGCGCCGAACATGTCGGAGCCCATGCCATGCTCGCCGCGCTTGGCATCGTGGCGACGCGAAAACCGGTAATCCACCAGCGTGTTGAGGTTGGGGTCGGCCACCGCAAAGACGTGGCCGCCGCGACCGCCGTCGCCGCCGTTGGGGCCACCGAACTCCTTGTACTTTTCATGACGAAACGAGACGCAGCCTGCCCCGCCATCTCCCGCTGAGATGTCGATGTACGCCTCGTCAACGAATTTCATGAAGGGTCCAGTTTACAAAGAATGCCGGGCCAAAATACAAAAAAGCCCCGGCCAAGCGGGGCTTCGACGGATCGAAGTGACGACCTTATGCCGGCGTCACGCTGACCGTGTGCTTGTTCAGCGAACCCTTCACGGCAAACGACACGTGACCACCTACCAGTGCGAAAAGGGTGTGGTCCTTGCCCAAGCCGACATTGGTGCCGGGATGGAACCTGGTGCCGCGCTGGCGCACGATGATGGCGCCGGCCGTGATGAGTTCACCGCCGAAAGCCTTTACACCGAGCATCTTGGGCTGCGAGTCGCGCCCGTTTCGCGTAGAGCCGCCGCCTTTTTTCTGTGCCATGACTCTTGCTCCTTATGCTGCAATGGCGCCGATTTGCAGTTCGGTGAACTGCTGGCGATGCCCTTGGCGTTTTTGATAATGCT
>JBDTCK010000126.1:0-3281 GCA_039923645.1 Rhodoferax sp. | reverse complement strand
TCGCCGAGCAGCCACTGGCGCACCGGACTCCACAGGCCGTCCGCGCCGATCAGCGCGTCGCCCTCGATTGGCGGGCCCCAGGCTTCGGGGTTCTGCCCGGACGCCCGCAACCCTTGCACCGTCACGGTGTCACCGGTCTGACTGAAGCGCGCCAACCGATAGTTGAGTTTCAGCTTCGCATCCGCGCTTTGCTGTACCCGAGCAAGCAGCGTCTGGTGCAGGTCGGCGCGATGCACCGTGGCGTAAGGAGCGCCGTAGCGCTCAAGGGTCGTGGCGCCAAGCGGCAGCACGCCGAGCTCCCGTCCGGAGACAGCATTGCGCACCTGCAAACGATCGGGAAAGGCAGCGATATTGGCGAGTGCGCCGGCCAGATCCCAGGCGTGCAGCACGCGCGTCACATTCGGCCCCAGCTGGATCCCCGCGCCGACCTCACTGAACACGCGCGCGCGCTCGAAGAGTCGCACCTCCCAACCCGCGCGCGTGCAGGCCAGCGCCGCAGCGAGCCCGCCAATACCGCCACCTGAAATCAATGCCTGCCGAATCATGCAGGCAGATTTTGCCCTGCTTTACCGCCGATCCGAAGCCCTGGCTCAGGCCGCCAGCAGTTGCCTCAGCACAAACGGCAGGATGCCGCCGTTGCGGTAGTAGTCCACCTCGATCGGCGTGTCGATGCGCAGCGTCACGGTGACCTCTACCTTGCTGCCGTCGCTGCGCGTGACCACCAGCCGCGCATCACTTTGCGGTTTGAGGTCGGGATGCGGCGTGATGGCGATCACCTCGTTTCCCGTGAGCCCGAGCGACTGCCACGAGTCGGCGCCCTTGAACTGCAGCGGAAGCACGCCCATGCCCACCAGGTTGCTGCGGTGAATGCGCTCGAAGCTTTTGGCCACCACCGCCTTGATGCCAAGCAGCAGCGTGCCCTTGGCGGCCCAGTCGCGGCTCGACCCGTTGCCGTATTCCTCGCCCGCGAACACCACGGTCGGCACCCCGGCTTCCATGTACTTCATGGCCGCGTCATAGATGAACATCTTGGCGCCATCGGGCTGGAACAGCGTAACCCCGCCCTCCTCGCGCGAGCCATCCGCGCCGGGCGGAATCATGAGATTCTTGATGCGCACGTTGGCAAAGGTGCCGCGCATCATGACGTCGTGGTTGCCGCGGCGCGAGCCGTAGCTATTGAAGTCAGCCTTGGTGACGCCATTTTTCAACAGCCACTGACCGGCCGGCGAGCGCTCCGCAATCGCGCCAGCGGGCGAGATGTGGTCGGTCGTGATGGAATCGCCGAACAGCGCCATGATCCTGGCACCCTCCACCTTGATGGCGCCTACTGCATCCGATCTGGATGCGCCCTTCTCCATCGCAAATCCGTCGAAGAACGGCGGCTCGGCAATATAAGTACTGGGCGGCCAGGCGTAGGCATCACCCGCGACGCCCTCGATCTCCTCCCACAGCGCGCCGGGCTGGCTCGCGATGCGCGCGTAGTTCTCGCGGAACGCCTTCCCGTTCATGGCGAACTTCATGAGCTTGTAGATTTCATCGCTGGTCGGCCAGATGTCGCCCAGGTACACATCCTTGCCGCCGGTGCCCTGGCCCACCGGCTCGGTCATCAGGTCGCGCCGCACGGTTCCGGCGATCGCAAACGCGACCACCAGTGGCGGGCTGGCCAGGAAGTTGGCCTTGATGTTGGGGTGGATACGCGCCTCGAAGTTGCGGTTCCCCGACAGCACGGCGGCGCACACCAGGTTGTGCTGGTTGATCGCCTCGTTCAGCTGGGGCGTCAGGTCGCCCGAATTGCCGATGCAGGTGGTGCAGCCGTAGCCGACGAGCCCGAAGCCCAGCTGCTCCAGATACGGCATCAAGCCGGCCTGCGTCAGGTATTCGGTGACGATGCGCGAGCCGGGTGCTAGCGAGGTCTTGATGTGCCGCTGAACGCGCAGGCCCGCCTGCACCGCTTTTTTGGCCAGCAGCCCCGCCGCCAGCATGACGCTGGGGTTGGAGGTGTTGGTGCAGCTGGTGATGGCCGCAATCAGTACATCGCCATTGCCCAGCGTGATGTCACGCTCCATCGGCTCGGGCACCCCGGCATGCGCCTTGCTGGATTCAAGCGTGGGCCGGTTCAGCACCATTTCCGCCACGTCGCGCGATGCCCCCAGTTGCAGCGGCGGCGCCGGCGGGGCACCATTGGTGCCCGGGACCGTGGTGTGCACCGGGTAGCGCGTTTCCAGCCGGTCCGCGCTCTGGTTGAAGCCGTTCTCGGCGTTGGGCTTGGAAAACAACGAGGCGAACTGGGTGTTCATCTTGCCCAGCTCGATACGGTCCTGCGGGCGCCGCGGGCCAGCCAGGCTCGGTGTCACGTCGCCCAGATCGAGCCGGATCACCTCGGAGTAATCGATTTCACCCGATTTGGGCACACCAAACAGCCCCTGGGCCTTGAAGTACGCTTCGAAAACCTCGATCTCGTCTTTGGTGCGACCGGTACCGGCAAAGTACTCGAGGGTCTTGTCGTCCACTGGAAAAAGATTCATGGTGGCGCCGCACTCGGGCGACATATTGCCCAGCGTGGCCCGGTCCGGCACGGCAAGCGTGCGCGTGCCTTCACCAAAAAACTCGACAAACTTGCCCACCACCTTGTGCTGGCGCAGCAGCTGCGTCACGGTCAGCACCAGGTCGGTCGCCGTCACGCCCTCGCGCAGATGCCCGGTCAGCTCCATGCCGACCACGTCGGGCGTCAGCAAGTACACCGGCTGGCCCAGCATGGCGGCCTCGGCCTCGATGCCGCCCACGCCCCAGCCGACCACACCAATGCCGTTGATCATCGTGGTGTGGCTGTCGGTGCCGACCAGCGTATCGGGGTAGTAGACCTGGTCCCTGGTCTTGTGCACGCCGCGCCCCAGGTACTCCAGGTTGACCTGGTGGCAGATGCCCACGCCTGGTGGCACGACGCGGAACGTGTCGAACGCCTGCATGCCCCATTTCATGAATTGATAGCGCTCGCGATTGCGCTTGAATTCCAGCTCCATGTTCAGTGCCAGCGCATTCTTGATGCCGTAGTAGTCGACCATGACCGAGTGATCCACCACCAGATCGACCGGCACCAGCGGCTCGATACGTTTGGGATCCTTGCCCAGGCGGACCGCCGCGCTGCGCATGGCGGCGATGTCGGCCAGCAGCGGCACCCCGGTGAAGTCTTGCAGCATCACGCGCGCCACCACGAACGGGATTTCGTCGGTGCGGTCCTCGTTGGGACCCCAGTTGGCGACCTGCGCGACGTGTTCGGCCGT
>JBDTCK010000125.1:0-16096 GCA_039923645.1 Rhodoferax sp. | reverse complement strand
TGTCACTTCGGATGCTTCCGCAGTTCACGCTTCAGTGAGCCGGGGCGGCGAGGCGATGTCAGCTCGCGTGCCGTGGCCGCTTGCGAAGCTCCAATGCAAGCAACGCGACCACCGAGAGCGCCGCGACCGCGATGGCGAAGCCGGTGCCGGCAGGGCGCAGGCCCAGCGCGTTTGCTGCAATGCCGACGCCGATGACGGGAATTGAGATCGCGACGTAGAGCACGATGAAGAAGGTCGACGTGACCTCGCCACGCCGATCAGAAGGACAGGCTGCGGCCACTTCGGCCAGACCCGCGCGAAATCCAAGTCCTTGTCCCAAACCGGACAAAACCGCGCCGAGAATGAGCAGTGTCAGCGATTCGACGTTGATAGCCGCACCCACCAGCAACGCGCCAACCGCGAGGACCACGCAGCCAGCCGGGAGGGCCAGCTTCGGTGGTACAACTTCCAACGCCAATTGACCCAGCGTGGAGGCCGCGAACACGATGAACACCGCGAACCCGATCAGGGCGAGGTTGGACAAACCAAGTACCTCGCCCAGAAAGGCTGGCGTCACGGCGCTGAAAAGACCGAGCACCGCGAATCCCGCAAAACCTGCGATGCTGGCCGGGATGAATACGCTGCGCACCTCGCGCGGAACACTCAACCTTTGGACATGAAGTCGCGGTCGCGTCGCGCTGGCAACCGTCTCGCGGGTCTTCAGTAATCCAACGGCAGCAATCACGACCAGCGCGAGGTAGACGATGAAAACCAGATGCATCGGCCACGGCGCATACTGGGCGAGGATGCCGCTGAGCAGCGGGCCAAGGCCGAGTCCACCCATGTTGACGGCCGTTGCGATCAGTGTTGCGATGCCGCGGCGGTTGTCTGGCGCAAGCTCAATCACCATGACCGTGGCCGTGCCAGTTGCGAGGCCAGCCGAGATGCCCGAAAGCACGCGCCCCAGCAGCAGCGAAGGCAGGTTCGCGTCGAACAGAAATACGATCCCACTGGCGACGGAAAATGCTAGCGCCGCGAACATGATGATGCGCCGCCCCAGCTGGTCAGACCAACTCCCGGCGACGATGAGGGCGGTAATAGTACCGGCAGCGTATACCCCGTAGATGACGGTAATGATCATCTCCGAGAGTGCGAATTGGTGCCGGTATAGCGGATACAGCGATGTCGGCAGTGTGGTGCCGATCATTACCACGAGGAACGCGAAACTCGCCAGCGTGAAGTCCCTGTTCCAGAGCCGCGGTGTCGTTCGTGCGGCGGCGGACGCCGTTTGCGTCACCATCCGGTTACTCCGCCTCCCCCGCAAGAATGGGTCGGGAACCCGTTGCGCCTTTGGTTACCGGGTTGTCGTAGAGGAACGCGAAGACAGCGCAATGACTGCGATTGAAATCGCACGTAGCGGGTCCTGTCATGCCGGAGCCTTGTTCGTGGGCGTGCAAGTGCGGGATGTGCAAGTTGACGAATTGTACGTCGACGTGCAGGCGTCTGTACAGCTCCCTCTTCAGTGAGGCGAACATCGGCTCGAGCAATGCCGCGGGTGCTTGTGCGACTGGGCTGGCATCCCCGCCAGCAAGCAAGACTCGGGTTACGACTCGAGCTTTGGTCTGCTGCCTTACTACCCGTTCACGGCGAGAATCCGTTGATACAAAGATTGACGGCCAACGGTCGAATCCCCCGTCAAAACCGGCCAGTCGCAGCTTCTATGAGACTATCCCACAGCGGTCGATCGCTGGGCCCACGCCGCGTGTTCCGGTCCGGTGGGGGCCCGCAAGCTATTCAAACAGCACGGTCTTTAGATTTCCAGAACGCGTCGAACTGCGTCCTGAAGCCTCCTCACGGGTTCTACCCCGTTTTCACGGACAGTTGGGTTAAGGCGAAGAACTTCTGATCTTGGGCATCCAGCCTCTGCTGCATTCTCGGGTCGCAGAACCGTTCGACGTAGTCGACCTCCACCGCTCATTTCGAGCGGTATTGGCCATCCCGAAAGCAGCCGTTCGCCACCCGTCTGCTTCGGGTCGTGAGCGGAAACTCAAACTGAGACACCACCGCCTGGGGCCGTGATTGAGCAAAATCCGCCCTCCGCGGATAAAATCAGGGGTTGCCCTGTGGGCACGCACCCTGGATATTCATGCTCTACCCCCAAGAATTCGACGTCATCGTGGTTGGCGGCGGCCACGCCGGAACCGAGGCCGCGCTGGCCGCGGCACGCATGGGCTGCAAGACGCTGCTACTCACGCACAACATCGAGACGCTCGGGCAGATGAGCTGCAACCCATCGATCGGCGGTATTGGCAAGGGCCATCTGGTCAAGGAAGTCGATGCCATGGGTGGCGCCATGGCGGCGGCGACGGACGAGGCCGGCATCCAGTTCCGCATCCTTAACAATTCCAAAGGACCGGCGGTGCGTGCGACACGGGCCCAAGCGGACCGGATGCTGTACAGAGTGGCGATCCGGCGCCGCCTTGAAAACCAGCCCAACCTGTGGCTGTTCCAGCAGGCGGTTGACGACCTGATGATCCAGGGTGACCGCGTGGTGGGTGCTGTGACGCAAGTAGGCATTCGCTTCCAGGCCAGGACTGTGGTGCTGACGGCGGGCACGTTTCTGGATGGCAAGATTCATGTCGGACTGAATAACTACGCTGCGGGCAGGGCCGGCGACCCGCCGGCGGTGTCGCTGAGTGCGCGGCTGAAGGAGCTGCAGTTGCCGCAGGGGCGACTCAAGACCGGCACGCCGCCACGGCTCGATGGCCGCACCATTGATTTCAGCCGCTGCGTAGAGCAGCCCGGCGACGGCATGCCGGGCGCGGCAAAGGTCGGCGGTAGTGCGACGATGCCGGTGTTCAGCTTCATGGGCCAGGCGTCGCAGCACCCGCGTCAGCTGCCGTGCTGGATCACCAAAACGAATTCGCGCACGCACGACATCATCCGCTCTGGCTTTGATCGAAGCCCCATGTTCACGGGCAAGATTGATGGCGTGGGTCCGCGTTATTGCCCGAGTGTGGAAGACAAGATCAATCGCTTTGCCGACAAGGAAAGTCACCAGATCTTCCTGGAGCCCGAGGGCCTCACGACGAACGAGTTTTACCCGAACGGAATCAGTACGAGCCTGCCGTTCGACATCCAGTACCAACTGGTGCGCTCGATGGCCGGGTTGGAAAATGCCCACATTCTGCGGCCGGGCTACGCCATCGAATACGACTATTTCGACCCGCGCGCGCTCAAGACAAGCTTTGAGACGCGCGCCGTCCAGGGGCTGTTTTTTGCCGGGCAGATCAACGGTACGACGGGTTACGAAGAAGCGGCAGCGCAGGGCCTGTTTGCTGGGATCAACGCTGCGCTACAGTGCCGCGGCGAGGAGGCGTGGCTGCCGCGCCGCGATCAGGCCTATCTCGGTGTGCTGGTGGACGACCTGATCACCCAAGGCGTAACCGAGCCGTACCGCATGTTCACGAGCCGCGCCGAGTTCCGGCTGCAGCTTCGCGAAGACAACGCCGACGCGCGGCTGACCGAGCCGGCCCGCCGCATGGGCTTGGTCGACGATGTCCGCTGGGACGCGTTCAATCGCAAGCGCGATGCTGTTTCACGTGAAACAGAGCGCCTGCGATCGATCTGGGTCAACCCCCGGAATCTGGCGGCCACCGAGACTGAACGGGTGCTGGGCAAAGCCATCGATCACGAATACAACCTCGCCGACTTGCTGCGCCGACCCGATGTGAACTACGCGGGCTTGATGTCACTCGACGACGGCAAATACGCAAGCCCTGAGCTTGCGGCCGATGTTTCACGTGAAACAGATTTCGGCAAAACCGTGATCGAGCAAGTTGAAATAGCCGCCAAGTATTCCGGCTACATCGATCGCCAAAAGGACGAGGTGGAGCGCGCTTCGCACTTCGAGGGCCTCAGGCTGCCCGCCGACCTGGATTACATGCAAGTGACGGCCTTGAGCATAGAGGCGAGGCAGAAGCTGACCAAGTATCGGCCCGAGACGCTGGGCCTGGCCTCGCGGATCTCGGGTGTGACGCCGGCCACTATCTCATTATTGATGGTCCACCTAAAAAAGGGCGGCTGGAAGGGCTTGGTCGACGACGCCGCGAGTCACGACAAAACGGTTGACGCATGAGCCTGCTGCGAGCTCCCGGCCCGTGATCTCCGCTTTACCTGCGCATCGAGGCAAGCCCCCGCGGCAACATCGGGACGCAGACGTGGAGGAGGCGTTGCGACGGAGCGCGTCGCAATTGGGCGTCGAGCTCAGCGTCATCCAGGTCGATCTTTTGGTGCGTTATCTCGCTCTGATCCAGAAATGGAATAAGGTCTACAACCTGACCGCACTGCGCGAGCCAGCCGACATGCTTACCCATCATTTGCTGGACAGTCTGGCCGTTGTGGCTCCGCTGCGCCGGCAGACCCAAGGGCAGGTTGGCCGGTTGCTGGATGTGGGCGCCGGCGCCGGACTGCCGGGCGTGGTCATCGCTGTGTGCTGTCCAGAGATGGATGTCATCTGCGTGGACGCTGTCGCCAAGAAGGCGGCATTCATCCAGCAAGTGGCGGTCGAGCTGCGTTTGCCCAACTTGCACGGGGTGCACGGGCGCATAGAGTCGCTGGCTGGATCGTACGATGTGATTTGTTCACGCGCCTTTGCGTCTCTCGCCGATTTCACGACCTTGTCAGGCGGCGCACTGGCGCCAACCGGTGTCTGGCTGGCCATGAAGGGCAAGCGTCCCGACGACGAGGTCGCGGCGCTGCCAGAGACGGTGGCGGTGTTTCACGTGGAACAACTGAGCGTACCGGGGCTGGATGCAGAGCGTTGCATTGTCTGGATGCACAAAAGCGTCTTGAAGTGAAACGTGAGGTCTTCCGACGCCTCAATGCATCGTAAACTCGACGCCTTGGCTTCGGGGAATTTCTCATGTTTGGGATTGGGATTTTTTGTGTTTCCGTTATCACGAGCCTCATATTTTTGACAATTGCTGCCCGACGTCATTTGGCCCCGAGTGGCCAGTCCGTAATCTAACAATAACAAGATCAGGGAGCCGCGAATGACCAAGATTTTCTGTGTCGCAAATCAAAAGGGCGGCGTTGGCAAGACCACCAGCACGGTGAATCTGGCCGCCGGTCTGGTCAAGGTTGGCCAACGCGTACTCATGGTCGACCTGGATCCCCAGGGCAATGCCACCATGGGGTCGGGTGTGGACAAGCGTCAGCTCGCGCTGTCCGTTTACGACGTGCTGCTGGAGTCTGCCTCGATCATGGAAGCGCGGGTCAAAAGCGACAAGTGCGGCTATGACGTGCTCGGCGCGAACCGCGAACTGGCCGGCGCCGAGGTCGAAATGGTCGATATCGAGCGCCGCGAGAAGCGCCTGAAAACGGCGCTGGCAGAAGTGCAGGACCAATACGACTTCATCCTGATCGACTGCCCGCCGTCGCTCTCGATGCTGACCCTGAACGGCCTGTGCGCGGCGCACGGCGTCATCGTGCCGATGCAGTGCGAGTATTTTGCCCTGGAGGGGCTGACCGACCTGGTCAACACCATCAAGCAGGTGCATGCCAACCTGAATCCAGAACTGGCTATCATCGGCCTGCTGCGCGTGATGTTCGACCCACGTATCACGCTGCAGCAGCAAGTGAGTGACCAGCTGAAAAGTCATTTCGGCGACAAGGTGTTCAACACCGTGATCCCGCGCAACGTGCGGCTCGCCGAGGCGCCCAGCTATGGCCTGCCGGGCGTAATATTCGATCCTTCGGCCAAGGGCAGCCAGGCCTATGTGGAGTTTGCGCGCGAGATGGTGGAGCGTATCAAGGCGCTGTGATGGTGAATCAAATCAACCTCTAGCCCTTGCCATGCAACAGCAACAAGCTATTTAATTTATAGTATGAAGCCTGCCAACGTTTTGATCCTGCCGGGCTGGCAGGGCAGCGACCCCGACCACTGGCAAAGCCACTGGGAGCGCGCGCACGGGTACCGGCGTGTGGAGCAGCACGACTGGATGCGCCCGCTGCGCGGCGACTGGATTGCCCGGCTCGAAGACGTCGTGCTCTCGTGCGACGAGCCGGCCGTGCTGGTGGCGCACAGCCTGGGCTGCATCCAGGTGGCGGCCTGGGCCGCGCATTCGAAGAACACGCACCACGTCAAGGGCGCCCTACTGGTCGCGCCCGGCGACGTCGAGCGAGCCGACATCGACCCACTCTTGTGGAGCTGGACACCCATCGCGCTGCAAAAGCTGCCGTTTCGCAGCGTGCTGCTGGGCAGCCGCAACGACCCCTGGTGTGATTTCGACCGTGCCAGGTCGTTCGCCGCGGCCTGGGGCGCGCAATTCATCGACTACGGCGAGGCGGGGCACATCAACGCCGCGGCCGGCGTGGCCAGCTGGCCTGAAGGGTATGTGCTGCTTGACGACTTGATGAAGGACTAAGACACGATGGTTACCAAAAAACCCAAGGGCCTCGGCCGCGGACTCGAAGCCCTGCTGGGCCCCAGGGTGGCCGAGGGCGGGGCGGACGCTCCTGCGCCGGCCCCCGGCTTGCCGACCACCTTGCTGCTGACGGAACTGGTGCCGGGACAGTACCAGCCGCGCACACGCATGGACGAGGGCGCACTGTACGAACTGGCCGAGTCGATCAAGGCGCAGGGCATCATGCAGCCGATCCTCGTTCGTCGCTTGAGCGACGACGACTCCCGTCTGCGCCGCCAAGCTGAAACCGTCCAGGGGCAAGCCCCCGGTCAGGCTCGTGCGTCCGCCACCGCATTGGAGCGCCCGGTGTATGAGATCATCGCCGGCGAGCGGCGCTTTCGCGCGGCCCGGCTGGCCGGCCTGGACAGCGTTCCAGTGCTGGTGCGCGATGTGCCCGAT
Organism: Rhodoferax sp.; assembly: GCA_039923645.1. GTDB lineage: Bacteria > Pseudomonadota > Gammaproteobacteria > Burkholderiales > Burkholderiaceae_C > Rhodoferax_A. The sequence goes on along the minus strand of JBDTCK010000125.1, from coordinate 9,251 downwards.
GAGTCGGCCGCCGCCATGTCACTGATCGAGAATATCCAGCGCGAAGACCTCAATCCACTGGAAGAGGCCCAGGGTTTACAACGCCTGATAAAGGAGTTTGGGCTCACTCACGAAACTGCGGCTCAGGCTGTGGGGCGCTCGCGGAGCGCCGCCAGTAACCTTCTGCGGCTGCTGAACCTGACCGGTCCAGTGCAGACCATGCTGATGGCCGGCGACATCGACATGGGTCATGCGCGGGCCCTGCTGGCGCTGGAACAGGCCACCCAGATCACGGCGGCGAATCAGATCGCGGCAAAAAAGCTGTCGGTGCGCGAGGCCGAACGGCTGGTCAAGAAACTCAGTGTCGAGTTCAGCCTGGTCTCATCGAAGACCTCTGGTTCGGACAAGAAGGAGAAGCCGCGCGACCTGCTGCGGCTGGAAGAGGAGTTGTCGGACCTGCTCACGGCGGTCGTCGAGGTGCGCGTGAAAAAGCACGTCAAACGGGCTGGCCGCACTGAGGAGATGGGCGAGGTGGCGATCCAGTTCGGCTCGCTCGACGAACTGGGCAGCCTGATTGAAAGACTGCGCAAGGCTTGAACGCAGCCTTGTTCGGCCTCGTTCAATACCGCGGGTAATAAGCGGGAGCGGCCCCGGGCACCTGGTTGCCCCTGGAGTACATGCACTGCACATAGGCGTTGTTGTATTGCGCCTGGATCGAGCCTTGGCCGTAGGCCGATGAGTTCGCGCCGGCGCTGGTTCCGGCAATGGCCCCCACACCTGCGCCTACGCCGGCGCCCTGATGGCCGCCGATGGCCGCGCCCAACAGGCCGCCGAGCACCACGCCCACAGCGGCCGAGCCCACGGCGCCCTGATTGGCTGCCTCGGCCTGTCCGGCCACCTGCGACTGCGCGTACTGCTTGCAGTCGAATTGATCATGCTGGAACACCTGGAACGGCTTGTTCGGGCTGGGCAAGACCTGGACGGTCGGCCCCATGGGAGGCGAGGCGCAGGCCGCCAACAGCAACAGTGGCGACAGCGCGATGAACGTCAGCTTGCGAGTTTGCACAGGAATCCTTTGATGGATGATGAAAATTGGATCGATCTGAGGCGCCGGCGGTTCCCGCGAGGCGAGCCGACGCTGTTCAATGCGGCGGCGGCTTCTCCACTTGACGGAACTGCGTGTTGCAGGTCTGCACAGCGGGGAAATAGCCTTGGGGGTTGTCGCAGTAATACCAGAATTGCGGAGGTGGCTCGATGTGGGTGGGTTGCGACATCGGTGGCGCGGTGATGACTGCGGGCCCTGGCCCCACTACCAGTGGATCGGCATATTGGATGCCCGAGACGACCAGCGGATACGGATAGACGGGCTGGGTGTAGAAATACCAAAGTCCGCCCGAGAACCACCACCAGCCGCAACGCCCGCCGAAACAGCTGTTGTTCCAGCGCCCGCCACGCCAGCGACCCAGCTCGCCGCGGTCGAAGCGGTTCACATCATGGTAGCGAAACGAGTAGTGCTCATGTCCGCCACCATGGCGGTATCCTGGCCCCCGCTCCTCGCGGGCGTGCTGGGCCCACGCGCTGCACGCGAGCAAAAACCCCGCCACGCAAGGCAGCAGAATTCGAAAAACTCGTCGGGATAAAGCCAGAGACACGATATCTCCCTTGCATTGGAAGGCGCTCTAGAGGCAACACGGGCCACTGCTGGCAACCTTCCTTGACCTATCCTAGCAGCCGAGTTTTTACTTTTGGTAAAGCTGGGCCGAAGTATCCGGCGCACTTGTAATTTTTAGCATCCTGCGAGTTAAAGCGCAAAAATCTTGCCCGGGTTCATGATGTTCTTCGGATCGAGCGCTCGCTTGATGGTGCGCATCATGTCGACCGCGCCCGCACCGGCCTCGGTCACCAGGAAGTCCATCTTGTGCAGGCCCACGCCGTGCTCTCCGGTGCAGGTACCTTCCAGGCTCAGCGCGCGCGTCACCAGCTTGTGGTTCAGGTCTTCGGCCACTTCGCGCTCTTTGGGATCATTGGGATCCAGCAGGTAGCCGAAGTGGAAGTTGCCGTCGCCCACATGGCCGACCAGGAAGTAGGGGATGCCGCTGGCCTCGGCCTCTGCCACCGAATCGAGCAGGCAGTCGGCCAGGCGCGATATCGGCACGCAGGTGTCGGTCGAGATGGCGCGGCAGCCGGGGCGCGATTGCACCGCAGCAAAGTAGGCGTTGTGCCGCGCCGTCCACAGGCGCGTGCGCTCCTCGGGCGTGCTGGCCCACTCGAATGCGTTGCCGCCGTGCTCGCTCGCGAGCTCCTGCACGGTCTGCGCCTGCTCCTTCACACTGGCCGGCGAGCCGTGGAACTCCATCAGTAGCAGCGGCTCCTCGCGCAGGTTCAGCTTGCTGTGCTTGTTCACCATGCGCACGGTGTGATGGTCGATCAGCTCCACGCGCGCGATCGGCACGCCGAGCTGGATCACCTCGATGGTGGTGCGCACGGCGGCCTCGATGCTCGGGAACGAGCAGATCGCGGCCGAGATCGCCTCCGGCAGCGGGTACAGCTTGACGGTGACCTCGGTGATCACGCCGAGCGTGCCCTCCGACCCGACCATCAGGCGCGTCAGGTCGTAGCCGGCACTGCTCTTCTTGGCACGCGTGCCGGTGCGGATCACCTCGCCGCTCGCGGTCACGACTTCCAGCGCCAGCACGTTCTCGCGCATGGTGCCGTAGCGCACGGCGTTGGTGCCGGAGGCGCGCGTTGCCGTCATGCCGCCGATGGAAGCGTCGGCGCCTGGGTCGATCGGGAAGAACAGACCGGTGCTCTTGACCTCTTCGTTGAGTTGCTTGCGTGTCACGCCGGGCTGCACCGTCACGGTGAGGTCTTCGGCGTTCACGCTCAAGACCCGGTTCATGCGGTTCACATCGATGCTGATGCCGCCCTGCACCGCGAGCAGATGGCCCTCCAGCGAGGAGCCGACGGCAAACGGAATCACTGGCACTTCGTACTGACTGGCGAGCTTGACGGCGTCGGCGACATCGTGCGTGCTCTCGGCAAAAATCACGGCGGCGGGCGGCGGCGCCTCGAACGACGACTCGTCGCGCCCGTGCTGCTCGCGTACCACGAGCGCCGTGGAGCATTGCGCGCCAAAGCGCGCCTGCAGCGCTTCGATCAGCGCAGGCGGCACGCGGCGCAGCTTGATTTCCGGAACCAGATGGGCGATGGCGGTAGGGGCGTTCATGCAGTGTCTCCGAGCGTATGTGCCAGTTTAATCCCTACGGAAAACTGCAAGGGCACTTCGTTCGCCAGACCTTGCGATGCATCTCCTTCGCCGGTGGCTGCGGCCGATCACCCGCGCCGGGCACCGCTGTGCAGCCCGCGTTCAGATCATCGCCTTGCGATACTCTTGGCTTGAGATAAAGCCGTCATGGGCAGCGTCAACCTTGTTTCCCGACATGTCGCCGGACAGCGCCGTCAGCGATGCACCGGTCCGCGATCTGGGTGAGGGGGTCTGGGCATGCACGGCAGCGGCGCCGCCCAGGGTCCAGGCGGCAATGAGCATCACGCTGCGCGCTTCGAAGTTGGCAAGGTATCGGCGCTTGGATTTCATGGAGCCTCTCCATTGAAGTTGAACAGGCGTCCATTGCAGCGCAGCAAATACCATCCGGCCAGCACTCTTGCCCGATGTTTCCTCGCTGACAAAACACTTGCCTCAGATACATTTCCACGCGACGCTTAACCCCATCTTCAACGGCGCACAATCGACGCACTACTCTGTAAGGGGAAATTCGCAATGGGCAAACGACTCACCCAAATCGCCACGCGCACCGGCGATAACGGCACCACGGGCCTGGGCGACAACACACGCGTCTCCAAGAACAGCCTGCGGGTTCACGCGATGGGCGACATCGACGAACTCAACTCCCACATCGGCTTGCTGCTGTGCGAGGACATGCCCGCTAACGTGCGCACCCTGCTGGTGGAGATCCAGCAGCAGTTGTTCAACCTGGGCGGCGAACTGTCCATTCCTGGCTTCGAGCTGCTCAAGCCCGAGGCGCTGCTGGCGCTCGACCAGGCGCTGGCTGAGCACAACAAGGCGCTGCCACGGCTGCAGGAATTCATCCTGCCAGCCGGCACGCGCGGTGCCTCGCAGGCGCATGTGTGCCGCACCGTGGCGCGCCGCGCCGAACGCGCCGTGGTCGCGCTGGGCGACAAGGAAACATTGAAGGACACGCCGCGCCAGTTCCTGAACCGGCTGTCCGATCTGATGTTCGTGCTGGCGCGTGTGCTGAACCGGTACCGACTGGATGGCACGGTGGGTGATGATGTGTACTGGAAGAGCGAGAAGCTGGCCAAATCTGAGGTTGAGTAAAAACGCATATGCTATTAACATAATAGCTGCATAGCAAGGTCAGACAATGGTTGCGGCCGTATTTGACCATCAATGCGGCACCAGCACTGCCATCATGATGCGCGCTGGCGCGCCGCAACCGCCTTCATAACTTGCCGATCGTTTGGGCTGCAGTATGCTGGGCGTCTGTTCTTGATCACCAACCCCACCGAGGAGTATTTGATGGATGCACGCAAACTTGTGGCTGAAGGTCTTGGAACCGCACTGCTGGTCTTCTTTGGTGTCGGCGTCGCGACTTTGAGTTTCGGCTTCAAGTTGGCCGGCGGCAGCGCAGCGGCCGGCGTGGTGGCGACCGCGCTCGCCTTCGGCCTGGTGATGCTGATCCTGGCTTACGCGATTGGACCGATCTCGGGTGCGCATATCAATCCGGCGGTGACGATGGGCTTTCTGGTATCGCGGCGGATATCGGCTGTCGAAGCAGTCGGCTACTGGATCGCTCAGGTCGTCGGGGGCATCGTCGGTGCAGGGGCACTGTATCTGATGTTCACCAGCGCAGAAGGTTATTCGACAACAACGATCGGGCTCGGCACGGACGGCTTCGGGGCCCAGTCGATGATCAACCTTGGCCTTGGCGGCGCATTCCTCGCGGAGACCATACTGACCTTCCTGTTCGTCCTCGTGGTGCTGTGCGTGACAAGCAAGGCGGCTGCTACCACGCTCGCGGGACTCGCGATCGGATTGGCACTTGCCACCGTGCACCTGATCGGCATCCCTCTGACCGGGACGTCGGTCAACCCGGCCCGAAGCATCGGTCCGGCACTTTTCGTCGGAGGCACCGCACTGAGTCAACTGTGGCCGTTTATTGTGGCCCCGCTGGTCGGTGGCGCACTCGCGGCGCTGGTCAGCACCTATCTTTACCCACTAGAGCGGCCCGTCGTGGAGTCCTCTCCAGCTGGTAGAAAACCTCGCATCAGGAAATAGGGCGACTGCACAGCTTCATCCGAAACGACTCCGCTATCGACGCAATAGCTGGTTACCTATACCAGATAAAGGCTAGAGTCGCATTCGGCTCTTAACGTGGGGCCAGCACCGCCATCGTGATGCGCGACACGCAGGTCAACTCGCCGGCGGCGTTGGACAGGTCAATCTGCCAGACCTGGGTGGTGCGGCCAATGTGCACCGGGCGCGTGATGCCGGTGACCCAGCCACTGACCGTGCCCTTGATGTGGTTCGCGTTGATGTCCAGACCGACTGCGCGATAGCCTTCAGGGCAGCTATACGCCGCGCCGCATGAGCCCAGCGTCTCGGCCAGTACCACGCTCACGCCGCCGTGCAGCAGGCCGTAGGGCTGGCGCGTGTGGGTGTTCACCGGTACGCGCGCGCGAATGAAGTCGTCACCCACTTCCAGGAATTCGATACCCAGGTGCTGTACTGCCGTGTCGATGTGGATGGCGGTGAGGTCCTCGATGGAGATGGGTTTCTTCCAGATTTTCATGCGCTGATCCTCAGGACTTTCGATTCAGCAAAGCGTACAACACAATCGCACCGAAGGTCGCGGTGCCGATCCCGCCCAGCGCAAAGTCGCCGAACTTGAGCGTGAAGTCGCCGGTGCCGATGATCAGCGTGATGGCGGCCACGATCAGGTTCCGGTTCTGCGAAAAGTCCACCTTGTTGTCGACCCAGATGCGGGCTCCCGCGATCGTGATCAGGCCGAACACCACGATGCTGACGCCGCCCATCACCGGCAGCGGAATGGCCTGGATGATGGCGCCGAACTTCGGTGAAAAGCCGAGCACGATGGCAATCAGCCCGGCCGTGATGAACACCGCCGTCGAGTAGATCCGGGTCGCCGCCATCACACCGATGTTTTCGGCGTAAGTGGTCACTCCGGTGCCGCCCACACCCGCGCTGACCATGGTGGCGATGCCGTCGCCCATGAAGGCGCGGCCGAGGTACGAGTCCAGGTCCTTGCCGGTCATGGCGGTCACGGCCTTCAGGTGCCCCAGGTTCTCGGCCACCAGAATGATCACTACGGGGACGATCAGCACCATGGCGTTGGCGCTGAACACCGGCATGGTGAAGTGCGGCAGCCCGATCCACGCGGCGCTGGCCACGCCCGAGAGGTCCAGCGGCTTGCCCAGGCCCATGCCGTTGGCGAACACCGCGTAGATCACGCTGGCAACGAACAGGCCTACCAGGATCAGCAGGCGCTGCACCATGCCCCGTGTGAAGACGGCCACCAGACCGACGCTGACGAAGGTGACCGCCTGCATCCACGCATCGAAGTTGCTGGACGCCATGTTCTTGATCGGCACGCTCGCCAGGTTCAGTCCGATCACCGCGACCACCGCGCCGGTGACCACGGGCGGCATGACGCGCTCGATCCAGCCCGTGCCGACAGCCTGCACGATCGCACCGACCACGGTATAGACCAGGCCGCACGCGATGATGCCTCCGAGCGCGACCGCGATGTTGGCGTTCGGCCCCTTGCCCGCGAAGCCGGTGGCCGCAATCACTACGCCGATGAAGGCAAAGCTGGACCCCAAGTAACTCGGCACCTTGCCGTTCGTGATGACAAAGAAGATCAGCGTGCCGATACCGCTCATGAGAATGGCGACGTTGGTGTCGAAACCCATCAGGATCGGCGCCAGCACGGTGGAGCCGAACATGGCGATCACGTGCTGCACGCCCATGGCGCCGGTCTGCGGCCAAGGCAGTCGCTCATCCGGGCCGATCACCCCGCCCTGCTGCAGCACGGCCGCGCTTTTCTCTGTCCAGTCGAACATTCCCATTCCTCGCTCCTTGTTAAATTGCCGCGATGCTAAGAGCAAAGCCGTGGCCGCACAAGCACCTGCGCGGCACCTGCGCTTTCGCTACTGCGACGGCCGGCACGCGTCAGGCGACGCGATAAAAGCTCATCTCGACGCGGTCAGGGTAGCGTGCGCCGGTGCCAAGGAACAGGCTCTCCGTGAGCCATGCCAGGTTGGGCGAAGACACCTCGAAGGTCGGCACACAGCGGAAGTAAATGGCGGCGGGATCGACCGGCTCGCCGCGCACGAGCCTGGCGATGTCGTCAGCCGAGCCGCGGCGCAGTGCATGGTTTTGCACAAAGATGTGCTCGCCCGCGTGCTGCGGCCCGTCCAGCGCGAGCATATAGCGCGCATCGAGGTCGGTCGTCGTGTTGGACACCACCAGCTGGAAGTCGGCGCCGCCCGGCAGCACGCGGCCGTGCAGCCGCGGACCGCTCAGGACGCCACCCGTGATGGGGATGATGCGGCGCCGGCCGCGGCTGTTCAGTCCGCTCACCTGTCCGGCCTCGATCGGTGCGGAGACCTGCACCGTGAGGTCGGCAATGTGTTCAAGCTGGGGTGCTGGCAATGACGTCATGGTGATTGGGTCGATGTGTGCTTCGTGCCATTATGTCGCTCATGACTGAGACAAATACACCTCCCCATATTCCGCAAATCCGCCTGTACCAGATCTGGTTGCGCGAGCAGCGCGGCCTCTCCTTCGATTCGTACGACGCGCTGTGGCGCTGGTCGGTGAGCGATCTCGACGCTTTCTGGCAGAGCATCCATGACTACTTCGATGTGCGCTCACCGACACCACACAGCGCCGTGCTGGCGCAGAACAAGATGCCGGGTGCGCAGTGGTTTCCTGGTGCCCAGTCCAACTATGCGCACCAGGTGTTCCGCCATGTCGGCGCGGCGCATGCCGCTGGTATGCCGGCCATCATCAGCCAGAACGAAAAGGGTGAGCCTCGCGAGCTGAGCTGGCCAGAACTGCGCCGGCAGGTCGCCGCGCTTGCGTTGCACCTGAAGGCGCTGGGTGTGCAGCCTGGCGACCGCGTGGCGGCTTACATGCCGAACATTCCCGAGACCATCATCGCGTTCCTCGCGGTGGTCAGCATTGGCGGGGTGTGGAGCGTCTGCGCGCCCGACATGGGTACGAATGCGGTACTGGACCGCTTCCGCCAGATCGAGCCCAGGGTGCTGATCGCCTGCGACGGGGTGAGCTACGGCGGGCGTGATTTCGACCGCACCGCGGTGGTGGCCGAACTGCGCGCGGCCCTGCCCTCGCTGCAGCATGTGGTCGCCTACAACAACCAGTCTGCTACTAACGTTATAGCTGACAGCGAAATGTTTACGAGGGTTATAGCCAGAAATGATGCCGAAGTAGCGGCGTTCGAGCCGCTGTGGCTGCCGTTCGACCATCCGCTGTGGATCGTCTACTCCAGCGGCACCACCGGTTTGCCCAAGCCCATCGTGCACGGACACGGCGGCCTGGTGCTGGTGGGGCTGCTGCTGAGCGTGCTGCACAACGACGTGGGCTGCAGCTACGCCGCCAACTCTTGGGGCGAGCGCTTTCACTGGTACAGCACGACCGGGTGGGTCATGTGGAATGCGCAGACGGCCGGCCTGTTGGGCGGTACCACGCTATGCCTGTACGACGGCAGTCCGGGCGGCACCAAGCTGACCGGAACCGGTGGCCCGGACTGGACCACGCTGTGGCGCTTCGCGGCCGGGACCGGGGTCACCTTCTTCGGCGCTGGTGCCGCGTTCTATGCCAACTGCATGAAGGCCGATATCGACCTGCGGACCTGCGGCGATTTAAGCCGCGTGCGTGCGCTCGGCGTCACCGGTTCTCCGCTGAGCGAAGACGTGCAGCGCTGGGGGACTGACCAGTTTCGCAAGCTCCACGCCCACCAAGGCAGCGATGTGCGCCGCGCCGGGCCGCCCCAAGCAAGCACGGCCCCCCCGGGGGGCAGCGAGCCACCTGCGTCATCGGCTGCCGCCGATCCCGGGGCAGTGGACGAGTGTGGGGGCGACATCTGGTGGTGCAATATTTCGGGGGGCACTGACTTTGCAGGCGCATTTATTGGTGGCAATCGGGAGTTGCCGCAGGTACCCGGCGAGATGCAATGCCGCCAGCTGGG
>JBDTCK010000124.1:0-25055 GCA_039923645.1 Rhodoferax sp. | reverse complement strand
CCGCGCCGCCACCCCCTGAAGAAGCTCGCGACACGGCGCGGCGTCGGGCCCCTCCGAATCGGCACGCGCCTGGCCCGGCAGTTCCGCGGAGCCTGAATGACAATTCCGGCAGAACAGTGACGCAGTCAGTCGATGATGCTATGGCGTCAATAGCGACTGCGGGATCTCTGGAAGCCGCGCCCCCGGCTGGTGCGCCTACCTCGCTGACCACGCCGGCAACGCCAGCGCCAGCCGCACCGGTACACAGTCTGCATGCCGCAGCGTTCAAGATCGCTACGCCGGTACGGCTGCTTTACGACGTGCACGCTGACCTGCGCGGGCTGGCGCTGGACGCGCAGGCCACGCTGCTCTGGCGCCACGCCGAGGACTCCTACGATGCCCGGCTGGACCTCACGCTGCCGCTGGTTGGCACGCGCAGCCAGACCAGCGTGGGGCACATCACAGCGCAACGGCTGGCACCCACGCGTTTTTCCGACAAGGCGCGCAGCGAGCTGGCCGCCCACTTCGAGCGCGCCCCTGATGACGTCGGCGGCAAGGTCATCTTCAGTGCGAACACACCCGAGGCGCCACTGCTGGCCGGTGCGCAGGACCGGCTCAGCGTGTTTCTGCAGCTCGGTGCCATGCTGGCCGGCGCACCTGACCTGTACCGCAGCGGCACGACCATCAACCTGCAGATCGTGGGCGCACGCGACGCGGACATCTGGCAGTTCACCGTGGGCGACACGGAACAGCTTCGCCTGCCGATTGGGGACCTCGACGCGGTCAGGCTGACACGGAACCCGAAACGCGAATTCGACTCCAAGGTAGAGATGTGGCTGGCGCCGTCCATGGGTTATCTGCCGGTTCGCATCCGCCTGACGCAGGCCAACGGTGACCGCTTCGACCAGCGTCTGCGCGCGAGTGAGAGCCCGCAGTAGCCCTGAACGGGTCAAATTTCACGAAAGCGCCAGATTTCGCCGCCGCTGTCCCCCTTGAAACGGGCTCAAACGTTGTTAACTGTAGTGATGACATTACAGGACACCGAAACCATGCAAATGCTCTACGACTCAGAATCCTTCGTGGTGGTCCACGTGCTTCCCGACGCTGAGCTGCAAGGCATGGCAACGGATGAGCAAGCCAACGCAGTCCCAGTTGTGGCTGCCGGCGTGCCGACCCTGGCGCGCCATGGCTTTGAAATTGTGGACAAGCGCTCGGGCAAAGAGGTTTACCTCGACGGCTCGTGGGCCGAGCTATTCCAGCAACACATCGCGGCCTGGCAGGCCAACACGCCGACTCAGGAAGAGGTTGAAGACACGCTCGACCGCTACGCCGAGCTGGCCCAGAACCCCGTCGTCCTGCACTGATCACGGCGCTTATTTGAGGCCCTTGATGCGTTGCGCCGCAGTGCGAGCTTGCTTGAAGTGGCCCGGCGCGGCGTTCATACGATTCGCATTGTTAACGGGCGCCGCGCTTCTGGTGTCCTGTGCCAGCCCGGGCCTGAACACCGCCCAACGCATTGACGCACTGCTGCCCGCCGACGTCATTTTGCTCGGCGAGCAGCACGACGCGCCCCAGCACCAGCGCATCGAGCGCGATGTGGTTCAAACGCTGGCCGATCGCGGCACGTTGGCGGCGGTGGCCGTCGAAATGGCCGAGCAGGGCAACTCCACTGGGAGGCTTGCGCGTGACGCCACCGACGCTCAGGTGCAGATCGCCCTGCACTGGCGCAGCGCCGGCTGGCCCTGGACCGCCTATGGCCCGGTGGTGATGGCGGCCGTGCGTGCCGGCGTGCCGGTGCTGGGCGCCAACCTGCCGCGCAGCAAGATGAGCGCGGCCATGGCCGAGCAGCGTCTCGATCGGCAGTTGTCCGGCCCGGCCCTCAAGGCCCAGCAGCAAGCGATACGCATAGGCCACTGCGGCCTGCTGCCGGAAGACCAGATTTCACCCATGACCCGCATCCAGCTCGCACGCGACATGACCATGGCGCAAACCGTTGCCAGTGCACACCAGGACGGCAAGACCGTGCTGCTGATCGCCGGGGCCGGGCATGTCCGGCGCGGACTCGGGGTGCCGCTCTACCTGCCTCCCGATTTAAAGACAAAAGTGCTCATAGCCCAGGCGGGGGAAAGACAGTCAGCTATCAATAGTGAAGCGGATGCTGTTTGGGAAACCGCGGCACTGCCGCCCAAGGACCACTGCGCCGAGCTGCAACGCTCAATGCCGCCTCAACTGCCTCAGGCCCAATAAGGCGGCGGGACCGCGCGTGCACTCAAGCGTGCTGCTTGATCGAATCCGCCAGCGTATTCACCAGCGTATCGATATGTTCCTTCTCCACGATATACGGTGGTGCCAGCACCAGCACGTCGCCGGCCGGACGCACCAGTGACCCCTTGTGGAAGCAGTCGACAAAAATGTCGTAAGCGCGCTTGCCCGGCTGCCCCGCCATGGGTGCAAGTTCCACGGCGCCGGCCAGACCCAGGGTACGGATCCCGATCACATTGGGCAGGCCCTTGAGAGCGCTGTGCATCGCGTTACCCAGCAGCTTGCCCATCTCGCCGGCGCGCGCAAACAGCTGTTCCTGCCGGAGCAGGTCCAGCGTGGCAATGGCCGCGGCGCACGCCACCGGATGTCCCGAGTAGGTGTAGCCGTGGAAGAACTCGATCACGTGCTCGGGCGCACTGGTCTTCATCATCTCGTCGTAGAGCTTGTCGCGGCAGATCACGCCACCGAGCGGGATCACCCCATTGGTCACGCATTTGGCGAAGTTCAGCATGTCGGGAACGACGCCGTAGTAGTCGGACGCGAACGGCGTGCCCAGGCGGCCAAAGCCGGTGATAACCTCGTCAAAAATGAGCAGGATCCCGTGTTTGTCGCAAATCTCGCGCAGGCGCTTGAGGTAGCCTTTGGGTGGCACGTACCAGCCGGCACTGCCCGCCACCGGCTCGACGATGATGGCGGCCACGTTGCTCGGATCGTGCAGCGGCAAAATACGATTCTCCAGCTCCAGCAGGATGTCTTCCTGCCACTCGGGCTGGGTGCCGTTGTAATAGGCATGATGGACCGGGTCATGAATGAACCGCATATGGTCCACGCGCGGCAGCAGCGACGTACCGAACACCTTGCGATTCGCCGACATGCCGCCCACGCTCATGCCGCCAAAACCTACGCCGTGATAGCCTTTTTCACGGCCGATGAAGAGGTTGCGGTGACCCTCGCCGCGCGCGCGGTGGTAAGCCAGCGCCACCTTCATCGAGGTGTCGGCCGCCTCGGAGCCCGAGTTGCAGAACAGCACCTTGTTCAGATCTCCGGGCGCCAGCGCCGCAATCATCTGGGCGGCCCGCGCAGCCTTGTCGTTGGTGGCCTGGAACGCAGTGGCGTAGTCGAGCGTGTCGACCTGGCGCTTGATGGCATCGTTGATGGGCTTGCGGTTATGGCCTGCGCCGGTACACCACATGGAGGAGATGCCATCGATCACTTTCTTGCCATCGAGAGTCGTGAAGTACATGCCGTCGGCGGCCACGAAAACGCGCGGGTCCTTCTTGAAGCTGCGGTTCGGGGTAAAGGGCAACCAGTGGTTGTCCATATTGAAGTCCTGGTATGCCATGGCGTCTCCTTTAATCAGTTGAGGACAGAGCTTGCGCTTCGCGCTGCGGTCTGTTCCGCAAGGCTCAGGTTGAACAAAGGTGCATTTTGGCACCGCCGCACATGCCACACCACCGGGCGGGAGATTGCGCCTCATGCTGCGACAATCCGGGCTCTATGAACCACGTCTATATCCTGACCCTGTCCTGCCCCGACCGCCTGGGGCTGGTGCATGCCGTCTCCGGCTTTCTGCTCGAGCGCGGTGGCAACATCGAAGAAGCCGCCCAGTTCAACGACCGTGCCACCGGCCTGTTTTTCATGCGCGTGCAGTTCCACTGCGACCGGTTCGCGCATGCGGATTTATGCACCCAATTGCAGTCCTTTGCACAGCCGTTCACGATGCAGTGGCACCTGCACGCCACGGCGCAGCCGGTACGCACGGTCATGCTGGTCAGCAAGGAGGGACACTGTCTCAACGATCTGCTGTTTCGCTGGAAATCGGGGCTGCTGCCGCTGGACATCCGTGCGGTCGTGTCGAACCACCGCGACTTCTACCAGCTGGCAGCCAGCTACAACGTGCCGTTCCACCACATACCGGTCACGCCGGCGACCAAAGCGCAGGCCGAAGCGCGTGTCTACGAGATCATCGAGTCCGAAGGGGCCGAACTGGTGGTACTGGCGCGCTATATGCAGATCCTGTCGGATGAACTGTGCGCAAAGCTGGCGGGCCGCGCCATCAACATTCACCATTCGTTCCTGCCCAGTTTCAAAGGTGCCAAGCCCTACTACCAGGCGCACGCCCGTGGCGTCAAGCTGATCGGTGCGACGGCGCACTACGTGACAGCCGCGCTCGATGAAGGCCCGATCATCGAGCAGGATGTGGCCCGCGCGGACCACAGCAAAACGGTCGAGGACCTGACCGCCATGGGGCGCGACACCGAGAGCCAGGTACTGGCACGTGCGGTGAAATGGCACAGCGAGCGGCGCGTGCTGCTCAATGGTCACAAGACCGTGATCTTCAAATAGTCGGGCGAGCTGGCGCCGGGTAGCAGCAGGGCAGATCGGTCCGCTCAGGAAAGAGCACTGCACTTGCATCGTCAGCCACCGCCGATGATTGGTCAGTGACAAGCGTGGCGGCGCTACGGATGCTACGGGCGCTGCGTGTACTTCGCGGGGCGCTTCTCCAGAAAGGAGGCAAACCACTCTTGGGCGTCTGGCGTCAGCGCGGCCGTGGCCATGCGCTCGGCCACAAAGGCATAGGCCTGGTCCTGCGGCAAGTCGATCTGACGGTAAAACCCCTGCTTGCCCGAGGCCTTGGACAGCGCACTGCCACGCGTGGCCCGATTGATCAAGTCCAGCGTCGCGGCGTCGAGCTGGTCGTGCGGAACCGCCTTGTTGATCAGGCCCCAATCGGCTGCCGTGGCGGCATCGATGGCGTCGCCGGTCAGGGCCATCTCCAGCGCGCGCTTGCGCCCCACGTTGCGCGCGACCGCGACCAGCGGCGTGTGGCAAAACATCCCCGCCTTGCCGCCCGGGAGGGCGAACGAGGCGGTATCGGCCGCCACGGCCAAATCGCAACTCGCGACGAGCTGGCAGCCCCCCGCCGAAGCGGGCGCATGCACGCGCGCCACCACCGGCTGCGACATCGTCTGCACCGCGTTCATCATCTCGGTGCAGACAGCGAACAGCTCGCGCGTCTGCGTCAGCGTGGCGCCAGCCATGTCAGCGAAATTGTGGCCCGCGCTGAAGACCGGGCCGTTCGCCGCGAGGATCACGCCCAGTGCCTCGGTATCCGAGATGGCGCGCAGGGCCCGCGTCAGTTCGCGCATGACGTCCAGCGCCAGCGCATTGCGCTTGTCCCGACGATTGAGTGTTACCGTGGTGATCGGGCCGTCGGTCGAGACCAGAAGGTGTTCATAGTTCATTCAAACATTGTGGCAGAACACCCGGTTTGGAGCGTGATCGCCAGGCGCCACCAGAGACGGCGCCTGTCAGCGCCGCGCGGAGCTTACGGGGGCACGGAAGGCACGTAGGCGCCGCCCAGATCAGCCATCTTTTCACCCATGTGGATAGCGCCACCGGGCTGCCACGCCGCACTGAACCGAAGCGGCCCCCTGGGGAACAGCAGCACCACGGTGGAACCCAGCAGGAAACGGCCCATTTCGTCGCCTTGCGCCAGCCGTACGTTCTGGTCGCGGTAATGCCATTCGCGCACGGGCCCGCCGCGCGGCGGACTCACGACGCCATGCCAGACCGTCGCCATGCTGCCGACCACGGTGGCGCCCACCAGCACCAGCACAAACGGGCCCTGCGAAGACTCAAAAACACAGACGACGCGCTCGTTGCGCGCGAACAGACCGGGCACGCCGCGCGCGGTCGCGGGATTGACCGAGAACAGCGAGCCCGGCACGTAAGTCATGCGTGTGAGCCGGCCGTCGCACGGCATGTGAATGCGGTGATAGTCCTTCGGGCTCAGGTACAGCGTGGCGAAATGCCCATCTTCGAACAGTGCCCCGAGCGCCGCATCGCCGCCAACGAGCGCCGTGGTCAAGTAGTCATGACCCTTGGCCTGAAAAATCCGGCCCCGCTGGATCGCGCCAAACTGACTGATTGCGCCGTCCACCGGACAGATCAGGTCGGCGCCCGCCAAAGGCCGTGCACCGGGCCTCAAGGCGCGTGTGAAAAAATCGTTGAAGCTGGCATAGCTGGCGATATCCGGATTGGCCGCCTCACTCATGTCAACGTCGTATTTGCTGACAAACCAGCGAATCAGGCCGGTGCTCCAGCGTCCGCCCCGGCTTGAGGCCACGATGCCCGCAAAAGCCGTCAGCGCCTGCTTGGGCAACAGGTACTGCAGCAGCACGGAAAGGCGGTCAGGCAAGGCAGCTACCGGTAGTGGCGAATGGGAAAGCATTCTACCGAGCACGTGCGCGTACCTCGCATATCGCGCTTGCCTTAAAGTCGGTCTCTTTCCGTTGGGAGCCGAGCGCGCAGTGGCGCGATGGAGCGGCCCCGTCGGCATCTATCGACCGCTCACAAAGAAACAGGAGGCTGGCAGTCGAATGCGCGTTCACCATCTCAATGCGGGCACCCTGTGCCCCGTCAGCGCCAAACTCGTCAATGGCCGGGGCCGTCTGTTCGAGCGCGCGCGGCTGGTCTGCCACGTGCTGCTCCTGGAAACAGACGACGGTTTGGTTCTGGTGGACACCGGTCTGGGCGTGGGCGACATAGCGCGCCCGCAGCGACTTGGAAAAGATTGGGTCAGGAATGTCGCGCCGCGCCTGCTACTTGCGGAAACCGCCATCGAGCAGGTCAAGGCGCTGGGCTTCTCGGCCATGGACGTGCGCCATATCCTGCTCACGCATCTTGATCGCGATCACGCCGGCGGGATTACGGATTTCCCGCTCGCGAAAGTCCACATCCACCTACGGGAGCACCAGGCGGCCATTACCGGTGAGCTGCCAGTGCGCAAGGGCCGTTACCTCTCGAGCCAGTGGAATGGCACGTCGCAGTGGGTGCTCTATGGCGAGGCGGGAGAGGACTGGTTCGGCTTCCAGGGCGTGCGCGCACTGGACGATCGAAACCCCGACGTGCTCGTCATCCCGTTGCCAGGCCATACGCCGGGTCACTGCGGCATTGCGGTTCGCACACCCGACAAGTGGTTGCTGCATGCCGGCGACAGCTACTTCTTTCATGGCCAGATCCAGACACCCCCGCTGCCCGTGCCTTTGGCACTGCGTGTGTTCCAGCGCAAGACCGACACCGACCACGCTGCGCGGGTTGCCAACCAGGAACGGCTGCGCGTCTTGAATGCGCATCACGGTGCCGAGGTCAGCATCTTCAACAGCCACGACCCGCAGGAGTACGACGGCTGTTGCGGACAGGCCAAGGCGGATATATCACCGGAGTGACCGACGCAGATGCCTCCAACGAGCCAGCATGACTACACAAAACAGAGCATTCAATCAACGCCACATAAGGGTTACAGATAGATTTGACTGTAAATAACGCGACTTGACCCACCGCCACCAGCGCCGACCGTCAGACTCAGCGGCGAGCGTCATCCATGGAGCGCGCGCACCAGGTCGGGCAGGTGCGACAGCCCGAACAGCAGTAATCCGATCAGGCCGCCCACCAGAGTACCGTTGATGCGGATGTGCTGCAGGTCCTTGCCGATGTTCAACTCCACCAGTCGCGACATCTCCTGCGCGTCCCAGTGCTGCACCGTGTCGCGGATGTGCTGCGCCACGAACTGCGACACCTCGGGCGCCAGCGTTTGTACCCAATCTTCGAACCGCTGGCTCAAAGAGGATCGCAGCGACGCGTCATGCGCCAGCGACTGGCCCAGCCAGCGTCCCATGGCCGCCACGTTGCGCGCCACTCTTGATCGCTCATTGGCCAGGTCGCGTTGCAGCGCGGCGCGCATGCCTTGCCACAATTCCTGCACATAGGTGCCCAGCGCGGCGTCGTGCTGCAGGTAGTGGCGAATTTCCTCTCCTTTGCGCGCAAAGTCCGGATCGGTGCGCAGCTTGTCGATCAGTTGCCGGACTGCCTCATCGAACTTGTCGCGCAACTGGTGCCGGGGGTTGCTCGCCACATCGGCCAGCAGGCTCTCCAGCGCATGGGCGATCAGGCCCGCCCCCTGATCGCCCAGCCAGTCGGTGGGCAACATCTTCTCCTTGAGAGGGTGCTCGCGCCTGACCCATTGCACGATGGCCTGCGCGATGATGCTGCGCGATGCAGGCTCCTGCACTAGCTCCGTCAGGCGCGCCAGCGCGGCGTCCAGCAGCACCTGGTGACGGCCGTTCTGCGTCAGCGCCGCGAGCACCGTGGCCATGGAGCGCGACAGGTCCAGCTGCCCGATGAGGGTCCGCGCGGCGTGCTTGATGAAGCGCTCGACCTGCGCGTCCTGCACCATCTCCAGCGCCGCCGACAGCAGGCGCACCACCTGGCGGCCCAGCATGCCGGCATGGCCCGGGGCAGTGAGCCAGTGCGCCAGCAGCGCCAGGGGATCGTGCCGCTTCATCAGCGTGACCAGCGAAGGCGGGTCGAGGAATTTGTCGCGCACAAAGACCGCCAGATTCTCGCCAATGCGATCCCTGTTGCGCGGGATGATGGCCGTGTGGCGCGCGATGAAGGGAACCGGAATGCGCCGGAACAGCGCCACCACCGCGAACCAGTCGGCCATCGCCCCCACCATCGCCGCCTCGGCCATGGCCTTGAGGATGTCCACGCCCAAGCCGCGCGGCAGCCAGCTGGTGACCACGAACACGGCCGTCACAACAAGCAGCAGACCCAGGGCCTGGCGCTTGGCGCGCACCAGCTCAGCGTGCTTGTCCATGCGGAGCAACTCCTTCGCAGTCAAAGGCGCGGCAGCTTGCCAGGCGGCTGCAGCGTCGGCCCGTGCAGCGGCGCGGCGTGCGGATTACCGCGGTGCCACGCGGTCCAGTGCCGCAGCCAGCTGCCGCACGGTGCGATCGACGTTGTGCCACTTCTCCAGGCCGAAAAGCCCGATGCGGAAGGTGCTGAAATCGGCCCCTTCGTCGCACTGCAGCGGTACGCCGGCGGCGGTCTGCAGGCCGGCCTCGACGAACTTTTTGCCGTTCTGGATACCTGGGTCGGTGGTAAAGCTCACCACCACACCGGGCGCCTTATAGCCGTTGGCCGCAACACTCGCAAAACCGCGCGATTCGAGCAGCGCGCGTACCTTGGCGCCCAGTTCGACCTGCTCGGCCTTGACCTTGTCGAAGCCGTAGGCGCGCGTCTCCAGCATCACATCGCGCAGCTTGACCAGCGCATCGGTCGGCAAGGTGGTGTGGTACGCGTGCTGGCCCTTTTCGTAGGCTTCGGCGATCTGCAGCCACTTCTTGAGGTCGCACGAGAAACTGGAACTGGTCGTGCCCTCGATAGCCTGGCGCGCACGCTCGCCCAGCATGACCATGGCGCAGCACGGCGAGCTGCTCCAGCCCTTTTGCGGCGCGGAAATCAGCACGTCCACGCCGGTGGCCTTCATGTCGACCCACACCGCGCCCGAGGCCACGCAGTCCAGCACGAACAGCGCGCCAACCGCGTGTGCGGCCTCAGCGACAGTGCGCAGGTAGTCGTCGGGCAGGATGATGCCGCTGGAGGTCTCAACGTGCGGCGCGAACACCACGGCGGGTTTTTCCTGGCGAATCGCGGCGGCCACCTCAAGGGCCGGCATGGGCTGCCACGGCGCCTGCGCGCCTTCGCCCACGCGGCGCGCCTTGCACACCACGGCGCTGCCGCCCATGCGGCCCGCGTCGAAGATCTGGCTCCAGCGGTAGCTGAACCAGCCGTTGCGCACGATCAGCACTTTCTGGTCGTTCGCAAACTGGCGCGCCACCGCCTCCATGCCGAAGGTGCCGCTGCCAGGTAACAGCACGGCGCTGTGCGCGTGGTACACCTCTTTGAGCGTGCCGATAATGTCGCGCATGACGCCCGCGAAGCGTTTGGACATGTGATTGAGCGAGCGGTCCGTGTAGACCACAGAAAATTCGAGAAGGCCGTCGGGATCGACGTTGGGCAAAAGTCCGGGCATGGGTGTTTCCTTGGTCAGTGAGATGGGCGCGGGCCACACCGGTCCGCCACCGAGCGTGTCAGCTTAGCACGCACCTCGCCAGAGCGCCCTTACCAGCAATCGACAAAGGGCGCTCGGGGCGCGGCGGGCACGGGCGCGGCGGGCACGGCCGACGCCAGGCCGCGCACCAGCCACGCGCGCGTCTCGGCCGGATCGATCACGGCGTCGATCTCCAGCGTCTGCGCCATATTGATGGCCTCGCCGTTGGCGTACTGGCGCGCCACCAGCTTGTTGAACAGTTCGTCGCGATCAGGGCCTTCGGGCACCGCCTCCAGCTCTTTGCGGAAGCCCAGTCGCACCGCGCCCTCCAGCCCCATGCCGCCGAATTCCCCGGTCGGCCACGCCACCGTGAACACCGGTGCATCGAAGCCGCCCGCGGCCATCGCCATCGCACCCAGGCCATAGCCCTTGCGCAACACCACGGTGAAGTAAGGCACGCGCAGATGCGCCGCCGCAACGAACATGCGGCACACATGGCGCACCTGCGCCCGGGCCTCGATCTCGGGCCCGACCATGAAGCCCGGCGTATCGCACAGCGCGACCAGCGGCAGGCCGTGCGCATTGCACAACTGCATGAAGCGCGCGGCCTTGTCGGCCGCGTCGGCGTCGATCGCTCCGCCCAGATGATGCGGGTTGTTGGCCAGAATGCCGACGGCGCGGCCTTCGATGCGCGCCAGCGCGGTCAGGATGCCGGCGCCAAAGCCCGCGCGCAGCTCCAGCAGCGAGTCGCTGTCCACCAGCGCCTGCATCACCCCGCGCACGTCGTACACGCGCAGGCGGTTCTCGGGCACCGCGTGGCGCAGCGCACGCTGGTCGCCGCAGTGCCAGGGCTGCACAGCCGCCAGGATAGCCCCCTGAAAATACGCCAGGTAGCGCTTGGCGGCGTGCACCGCTGCAGCCTCGTCTTGCACCAGGATGTCGATCACGCCATTGCCGGACTGCACGCTGCTCGGGCCGATCTGCTCGGGCGCGAAGCTGCCGAGCCCGCCGCCCTCGACCATGGCCGGACCGCCCATGCCGATGTTGCTGGCGCGGGTGGCAATGATGACGTCGCAGCAACCGACCAGCGCCGCGTTGCCGGCAAAGCAGCGCCCATGCACGATGCCGACCACCGGCACCTGGCCCGACAGCCTGGCGAACTGGCCGAAGGTGTGGATGTCCAGCCCCGCCACCACCGCGACATCAGTGTCGCCGGGGCGTCCGCCGCCGCCTTCGGCAAACAGCACCACGGGCAGTTTCAGCTGATGGGCGAGCGCGAGCAGGCGATCGGTCTTGCGGTGGTTGCGCATGCCCTGCGTGCCGGCCAGCACGGTGTAGTCGTAGGCCAGCACCGCGCAGCGCGACTTCTCGGGGCCGAACAGATCGGCATTCACGCTGCCTAGCCCGGTCACCATGCCGTCGGCCGGTGTATTCGCCACCAGGTCGTCCAGCGAACGGCGCCGCGTTTGCGCGGCAATTGCCAGCGCGCCGTATTCGATGAAGCTGCCGGGGTGCTGCTGCAGATCGCACAGGTCCGCGATGTTTTCGCGCGCGGTGCGCCCGCCCTGCGCGTGGCGCCTGCCCACGGCGGCGGGACGGTTCGCATCGAGCGTGAAGGCGTGACGATCGATGACCTTTTGCAGGTCGGGCCGGATCCGGTCCAGGTCGATGCTGTGCGCAGGCTGTACCGCGCCCGCGGCAAGCTCCACCGTCTCGAGCAGCACGATGGGCTGGCCTTCGCCGAGGTAGTCACCGGGCGCGGCGCGAATCTCCACGACACGCCCTGGCGCGTGGGCCAGCACCAGATGCTCCATCTTCATGGCCTCCAGCACGGCGATCTGCCCGCCGGCGGGCACGAAGTCGCCGACGCCCACGTCGAGTTGCACCAGTTTGGCCGGCATCGGCGCGCGCACTGCGTCCAGTCCGCCCTCATCTTGCCCCGATTCAATGCCAAACGAGGCTGTAACCCTTATCTCATCTTCATTGTTAACTATCTTTTGTGCAGCATTTCGATGCTCGAAGGATTGCGCCACCGCCAGCAACTGCGGCAGTTGCGCCTCGACGAAGCGCGTATGTACCTGCTGCGCATCGAACTCGGGGCGTGCCGCGAGCGCCTGGAGCAGCGACAGGTTGGTGGCCACACCTTCGATGTGGCATTCCGCGAGCGCGCGGCGCGAGCGCCTGGCCACATCGGCGAAGTCGTTCGAGTGCGAACGCACGATCAGCTTGGCCAGCAGCGTGTCGTAATGGGGCGACGGCGCGGCGCCCGCATAACCGTGCGTGTCAACCCGGATGCCCGGGCCCGAGGGCAACTCGAAGCGCGCGAGTGAGCCCCCCGAGGGTCTGGCCCGCCCCTGCACATCCAGCGTCTCCGCGTTGATGCGCCACTGCACGGCAAAGCCCTGCGTGCGCGGCGGCGCCTGGGGGTCAAGCCCGAGCGCCGCCAGGCTTTGACCTGCCGCCACCTGAATCTGCAGTTGCACCAGGTCGAGTCCGGTGACCTCCTCGGTGACCGTGTGTTCCACCTGCAGGCGCGGATTGGCTTCGATGAAGACAAAGGGCAGATCGCCGGCGTCTTCACCCACCAGAAATTCGAAGGTGCCCAGACTGCGGTAGTTCACCGCCTGCGCCAGCCGCAGCGCCGCCTGCGTGATGCTGCTCCGCAGCGCCTCGGGCAGTGATGGACTCGGCGCAATTTCCACCAGCTTCTGAAAGCGCCGCTGCAGCGAGCATTCGCGCTCACCGAGTGACACCACGTGTGTGCCGTCGCCGATGAGCTGGATTTCAATATGCCGCGCACGCGGCATCAGGCGCTCGACATAGACCCCGTCCACCCCAAAGGCTCTCGCCTCCGACACACAGCGCGCATAGGCCTCGGGCAAGTCGCCTGGATGAAGCACGGCGCGCATGCCACGACCGCCACCACCGCCGATGGCCTTGATCATCACGCCGGCGAGCTTTGCTGTGCCGCTCTGCTCGGCAAAGAAGGCCTGCGCCTGCGCCTGTGTGACGGCTCCCGCGCTGCCCGGCATCAGAGGCACGCCACACTCCTGCGCGAGGCTGCGGGCGCGTGCCTTGTCGCCGAACAGGGCAAGCTGTTCCGGCGTCGGGCCGATAAAGGTGAGGCCCGCGTCCAGACAGGCCTGCGCAAAGTCGGCGCGCTCGCTCAAAAAACCATAGCCTGGGTGTACTGCATCGCAGCCGGATTGCCGCGCCAGCGCGATGATGCGGGCGATGTCCAGATAGGCGGCCGGCCCGGTCGTGTCCAGCGCTAGCGCTTCGTCAGCCTGGCGCACATGCACCGCCTGCGCATCGTCCCGCGCATACACGGCGACGCTGCGGCTGCCCAGATCCTGCACCGCACGCACCAGCCGCAACGCGATCTCACCACGGTTGGCAATCAGAATTTTCTTGAACACGGGGTGATCCCTCAGACTTGATCTTTCAGCATTCGGCGTAGCAACTTGCCTGCACCGGTGGCCGGCAGGGCTTCGATGAATTTGACCTCGCGTGGCGCCTTGTAGCTGGACATGTTCTCGCGCGACCAGGCGATCAGGGCCGCTGCGTCAAGCGGACTGCCGGGCTTGAGGACGATGAAGGCTTTGACCACTTCGCCCTTCGCCGCGTCGGAGATGCCGATGACGGCCGCCTGCGCGACGGCCGGGTGCTTGATCAGGATGGTTTCGACTTCTTCCGGAAACACGCTGTAGCCCGAGACCTTGATCATCTCCTTGAAGCGTCCGATGAAGGTGAGATAGCCATCGACATCGAGCTTGCCCATGTCACCGGTATGGACCCAGCCGTCGCGCAGCGTTTGCGCGGTAGCCTCGGGCTTGTTCCAGTAGCCCTTGAACACACCAGCGCTGCGCATCACGATTTCCCCGACGCCTCCCGCCGGCAGCTCGGCACCGGTGTCCGGATCGAGAATCCGGATCTCGTTGCCGGGAACCGGCTTGCCGTGGGTGCCCCAGCGAATCGCGTCGGCCGGCATGTAGGTGTCCATGGTGTGGGTTTCGCTCAGGCCGTAGGCGGCCTCCATCGACTGGCAATGGGTCGCGAGGGTTTGCCATTGCCGTGCCAGCGCCTCGGTGAACGTGATGCCGAAACTGGTCACGGGATTTTTCACAAGACTGTCGAGCTTGTAGCGCGCGGCATCGGGCACGGCCATCACCGCCACATTCATCGGTGCGATGCTGTACCACCACGTCACCTGGTGCCGCTCGATCGACTGCAGCACCGCGACCGGATCAAACCGGTACAGCAATACGGCGGTGGCGCCGGCCAGGATGGGAATGTTCACGCCCATCAACATGCCGGCGATGTGATAAAGCGGCGCAATCGAGAGCAGGACGTCGTTGCCGCTGACCCGCATCGTGCTGACCGAGGCCTGCGTCTTGAACAGCGCGTTGCGATAAGTCAGCATCGCGCCCTTGGGCAGGCCGGTGGTGCCGGAGGTGTAGGTCATGAGTGCCACGTCGTCCATGTCCAGCGTGACTCGGGGCGCCGGCAGGCCTGTTTGCGTGGTGGCCAGGAAGTCCTCGGTGCCGCTGGGCGCGTGACGAGGCTGGGTCCGCATCGCCAGCAGCTCGGCCGGCACATTGATAGCGGGCACATCGGGCAGCAGGTCGGCGTAGCGCACCACGGACACATGGACCAGCGCGGTCCTGTCCCGCACCTGTTGCACTACCGGCAGCAGGTTATCGGCCGCCACGACGACGCGTGCCTGCAAGTCGTTCAACTGGTATTCGAGTTCATGCGCCTTGCCCAGCGGTCCGCACGGGCAGACGATGGCGCCGAGCTTCTGGATGCCGTAGTGCGCCATCACATACTGCGGGCAGTTGTTCATGAAGAGCGCCACCGGGTCGCCCTTTTTCACCCCCATCTGGGCCAGTCGGGCCGCAAACGCGTCACTGGCACGATCCAGATCGGCGAAGCTGATCGTGCGTCCGTACCAGAGGTAGGCGGCCTTGTCCGGCTGCTCGCGCGCGTGATGGCGCAGGTATTCGTGCAGGGGTTCATCCATCTTCAACGATGGCGAAGCGGCTGTCTCCATGGTGCTTCCTTCGGGTTGACGCGTGAGTTGGCACGCCGAAATACGCTGGTCAATATATACCGGGTCGTAGCCCGAAGATCGGCGCCGGCTGCTGCAGGCACGGCATAAGCACCGGCTTATAGAATACTTGGGGCTTTTGCCTTTTCACCCACACAAGGAGACAAAAATGAAACTCGGATTTTTGCGCGGACTGCTGGCCCTGGCCGGCGTGACGATGCTGGCGACGGCTCCGGCACAAGCACAACAGCAATTCATCACCGTGTTGACCGGTGGCACCAGCGGCGTGTACTACCCGATGGGCGTCGCGCTGTCGCAGATCTATGCCAAGGCGATGCCGGAGGCGAAATGCACGGTACAGGCGACCAAGGCTTCCGCGGAAAACCTCAATCTGTTGCAGGCCGGGCGCGGTGAAGTCGCCTTCACGCTGGGCGACTCACTGTCCGATGCCTGGAAAGGCAATGCCGAAGCCGGCTTCAAGACTCCCTTGAAAAAACTGCGCGGTATTGCGGGCATTTATCCGAACTACATCCAGATCGTGGCAGCGGCCGATTCCGGGGTCAAGACACTGGCGGACCTCAAAGGCAAGCGCATCTCAGTGGGCGCACCCAAATCCGGCACCGAACTCAATGCCCGCGCGATCTTCAAGGCCGCCGGCCTGACCTACGCCGACTTTGCCAAGGTGGAGTACCTCCCGTTTGGCGAATCGGTGGAATTGATGAAGAACCGCCAGCTCGATGCCACGCTGCAGTCAGCCGGCCTGGGTGTCTCGTCATTGCGGGACCTGGCGACCTCGGTCAAGATCGTGATCGTGCCGATTCCGGCCGACGTCGTGGCAAAAGTCGGCGACACGGCCTATCAGGCGGGGATCGTGCCGGCCAACACCTACGAAGGGCAACCCACCAATGTGCCGACCGCATTCGTGCAGAACTTCCTGGTCACACACGAAGGAGTGCCCACGGAGACTGTCTACAAAATGACCAAGAGCATGTTTGAGAACCTCGACCACCTGGTCGCCGCGCACGCCGCAGCCAAGGCGATTCGCAAGGAGACGGCGCTGGTCGGAATGCCGGTGCCGCTGCATCCGGGCGCCGAGAAGTACTACCGCGAAATCGGTTTGATCAAGTAAGCCGCCCTATCCGCAGCACAGGCAGGCGGGCGGCCAGGCCCGCCTGCCATCACACGCCAGGAGCAACGACCATATGTCCTCCCTCACTACGCCCGCCGACGAATTTCAGGAGCACGGGGCACAGCGAACGCTCAGCGGTGCCGCGCTGAAGATCGTGATCGGTACGGCGCTGACATTTTCGACATACCAGCTGATCGTCGCCGGCTTTTCGCCGCTGTCGTCACTGACCATGCGTTCACTGCATGTCGGCTTCCTGCTGTTGCTGACCTTCCTGATGTACCCGGCCTTGAAGAGCGGGAAGTTGACCTCCATCGTCTGGTACGACTGGTTGCTGGGCGCCGTCGGATTCGCCCTGTCGTTCTACCACTGGATTTTTGAGTCTGAGCTGATTCAGCGCTCGGGCGATCCGACCACTGCAGATCTGCTGGTCGGCACCATCATGGTCGTGCTGGTGTTCGAAGCCACGCGACGGATTCTCGGCCTCGCGCTGCCCTTGGTGTGTGGCACCTTCCTGTCGTACGGCTTGTTCGGGCAGTACCTGCCGGGGCCCCTGTCACATCGGGCCTATGGGTTCGATCAGATCGTGAATCAACTGTGGCTGGGCACCGAGGGCATTCTGGGCATCCCCGTCATGGTGTCTGCGACCTATATCTTTCTCTTCATCCTGTTCGGCGCATTTCTCGAGCACGCCGGCATGATCAAGCTGTTCAACTCCGTGGCGCTGGGCCTGGTCGGCCGGGCCAAGGGGGGGCCGGCCAAGGTGGCAGTGATCTCGTCGGGCTTCATGGGAACCATCTCGGGTTCCGGTGTTGCCAACGTGCTGACGGTCGGCCAGTTCACGATCCCGTTGATGAAGCGCTTTGGCTACAGCTCGATCTTTGCCGGCGCGGTCGAGGCCACATCCTCCATGGGCGGTCAGATCATGCCGCCCGTCATGGGGGCGGTGGCATTCATCATGGCCGAGACGCTGAACGTGCCGTATGTAGACATCGTCAAGGCGGCGGTCATTCCGGCGATCCTCTATTACGTGACGGCGTTCTGGATGGTGCACCTGGAAGCCGGCCGTATGGGGCTTGTGGGTCTGCCGAAGGACCAGTGCCCTAGCCCGATGAAGGCGCTCAAGGAAAGCTGGTATCTCGTGCTGCCGCTGGCAGGCCTGGTCGGCATGCTGTTCCATGGTTTCACGCCGATGTTTGCCGGACTCACGGGCCTGGCGCTGACCGTGATCCTGATTCTCGGCGCGGCCGTGGCGGCGCGCCTGTCGAGCACGGCGTTTCGCTACGTGTTCTGGCTGGCCCTGGGCCTGGCGGCGGCAAGCTTTGTCGAGTTTGGCATCTATTCGATCCTTGCCGTGATCGCGCTCCTGGTGGTGCTGTGTTTGAGAGTCAAGGGCGGTCGTGACACCTTGCGGGCGGTGCGCCTGAGCCTGATTGACGGCGCCAAACAGGCGTTGCCGGTCGGTGTCGCCTGTGCGGTAGTGGGCGTCATCATTGGTGTACTGACCCTGACGGGCGCCGCTTCCAGCTTTGCCGGATTCATCCTGACCGTCGGTGAAAAAAGCCTGTTCCTGTCGTTGTTCCTGACCATGATCGTGTGTCTGATCCTCGGCATGGGAATTCCGACCATTCCGAACTACATCATCACCAGCTCGATTGCGGCGCCCGCGCTGCTCAGCCTGGGCGTGCCGCTGATCGTGTCGCACATGTTCGTGTTCTATTTCGGCATCATGGCCGACCTGACGCCGCCGGTGGCGCTGGCGGCATTTGCCGCGGCCTCGATCGCCAAGGCCTCGCCCATGCGCATCGGCTTCAAGGCAACCCAGATTGCAATCGCCGGCTTTGTCATCCCCTACATGGCGGTCTATACCCCCGCGCTGATGCTGCAGGGTCAATGGACAGCGATTGCGGTGCTCTACATTGTGGGCAAGGCGCTGCTGGCCATCGCCTTGTGGGGAGCGACCGCGGTAGGCTACCTGCTGACCCCGCTCAAAATCCCCGAACGCGTGTTTTGCGGCGTCGCCGCGCTGATGCTCGTGACGGCGGGGACACTGAGCGACCAGATCGGATTCGCGATGGCAGCAATTTTTATCAGCTGGCACGTCTGGCAACGGCGTCGGCTGGTGGCGTCATGATCGCGGTCTGCCTGCTCGCGGCGGGCCTGACCATCAGCCTGCCGCTGCAGGCGTTCACCCTGAACTGGACCCATTCGATCGAAAAGATCCTGTGGGAAGAGGATTACAAGGTTGTGCAAACCGCCGCCGGCGCCCGTCTGCACCTCACCGAGGCGCGCATCCGCGGTTCCGGTGCCGGCATGGAGCCGCCGCCCGATGCCGTGCTGGAGAACGGGGTGTGGCGCTATCGGCCCGCGCTGGCGCCGCTCGACCGCCTGCACCTGACGCGCTCGGATTACGTCGCCGATTACAAGCTCTGCTGGAATGGCCAATGCCATCCTCTGGCGGAACTTGCTGGCCCACCGTCGAAGGCACCCCTGGTCGACGTATTTGCGTGCTCATCGCCCTGAATCCATTTCCCGAAGTACAAAAGCCTTCCATTCGTAGAGCACGCCATTGTCCAAGGCCCCCAGGGGCAATGCGGTTCGCGTTTTCCCGGACGCTACGAGTCGCGTCGCCGAGCCCAGTGAGAGGAAAGAGTGACGAAAGGAACTACACTTTCATCCATGGTCGGCCTTTGCAGGATCGGCTTTACCCCAGGATTCGTTTTAATCCATTCACAAGATGTCATCAGTTATCGCTCCCGCGTTGCATCCGGCTGCCCGCATGGGACCCGCAGCGACGGCTGGACAATTGCTCGACCTGGTGGAACGGTACACAGGCTCAGGCGCGTGGGTACTTGAGCTGCCGGAGCGGCGCGTTACGTGGACGCGCCGGCTTGCCGCCCTGCTCAGCGTGTCGCATGACTCCGCTCCATCGCTGACGCTGACGCGGGCGTTGGACCTGTATGCGCCCACGTCGCGTGCCGCGATGGCTGCGGCGTTCGAGGCTTGCGTGCAGAGCGCAGTGTCCTTTGACAGGGAGGCCGAGATCATCACGGCCCGTGGCGACCGCCTGTGGGTGCGCACGGTAGGCAAGGCGCTGTGTGATGCCACCGGCGCTATCGTGTGTGTTCAAGGGCTGCTTCAGGACCTCACGGAGAAGAAGCGGGCCGAGGAGGAGTCCTTGAACGCAACGGTGCGACTGAGCTCGACCCTTGCCAGTGTGACGCTGGACCACGAAGGCCGGTTCACTTACGTCAATCATGAGGCCGAGCGCCTGCTACAACGCAGCAGCGCCGAACTGCTGGGCCGCACCCTTTGGCGTGTACTGGATGAAAATGGCAGTAGCCGGCTGCGTACCGAGTTGCGTGCCGTCCAGAGCGACCAGCTCAGTGTCGAATTTGAAGAATTTGTCCCTCAGTTGGGTATATGGCTCGAGCTGCGCGCCTATCCGTTCGAAGAAGGTATTGCCGTCTACCTGCGCGACGTGAGCGCCCTGCAGCAGTCCAAAGAACAGCTACTGCTACTGCAAACCAGCATCAATCGCCTCAACGACATTGTGGTGATCGCTGATGCCGGCTCGCCTGAGCTACCGGACCCGCGCATCGTATTCGTCAACGACGCCTTCCAGCGGCGCACCGGCTATAGCCGCGATGAGGTATTGGGCCAGACGCCACGCATGCTGCAGGGTCCCCTGACCCAGCACAGCGAACTCGAACGCATCCGCGGAGCGCTGGCGCAGTCGCAGCCGGTACGCTCGGAGTTGATCATCTACAAAAAGGATGGAGAGCAATTCTGGATGGAGCTCGAAGTCGTCCCGGTCGATTACTTCGACCGCGGACTGACCCACTGGATCGCCGTGGCGCGGGACATCACCACGCGCAAGGCGTCCGAGGACGAGATCGAGCATTTGGCGTTCTACGATGTGCTCACGCAGTTGCCCAACCGCCAGCTGTTGATGAGCCGTCTGCGCCATATGCTGGCCCAGCCCAAACGAAAAGTCGGCGCGCTGATGTTTGTTGACCTGGACCATTTCAAACTGCTCAACGACACCATGGGGCACTCCCGAGGCGACATGCTGCTCAGAAAGGCATCTTCACGCTTGGCCTCATGTATCGGCCCTGGCGATACGGTGGCGCGCCTGGGCGGCGACGAGTTCGTGGTGCTGCTGCAAGACATCGGAGACAGCCTGCTGACAGCCAACGCTCGGGCCCGGGTGGTCGGGGAAAGGATCCTGGCTACGCTGGGCGAGCCCTACGATCTGGCCCAGTATTCCTATCACGGAACCTGCAGCATCGGGGTCACCTCGTTCAACGAGGATGAGGTCAGCATCGAAGACCTGCTCAAACAGGCCGATCTGGCGATGTACCAGGCCAAGGCGGCCGGGCGGAACGCGGTGTGTTTTTTCGACCCCGAGATGCAGGCGGTGGCCACGGCCAATGCGGCGCTGACCTCGGAGCTTCGGCGAGGCGTGCGGCGCCGGGAATTCGTGCTGCATTACCAACCGCAGATGGCACGCGACGGGCGCATGCTGGGGGTGGAAGCGCTGATGCGCTGGCAACACCCGCAACGCGGCCTGGTGCTGCCCGATGCCTTCATTCCGCAAGCGGAAGACAGCGGACTCATCCTGCCGATGGGCCAGTGGGCCCTGGAAGACGCCTGCGCGCAACTGGCTCGATGGGCTAAACATCCCGACACCGCGCAGCTCAGCATTTCCGTGAACGTGAGCGTTCGCCAATTCCGCAACCCCGAATTTGTCGATCAGGTCATGCGCGTGATCGAACGCACGGGTGTGCCGGCCCATCGGCTCAGACTGGAGCTCACCGAGACTTTGCTGGCCACTGGCATCGAGGTGACGATTGCCAAGATGGGAATACTCAAGGCAGCCGGCGTGACACTGTCGATCGACGACTTCGGCATGGGCTACTCAGCACTGTCCTACCTCAAGCGCCTCCCGCTGGACCAACTAAAAATCGACCGGTCCTTCGTCAAGGACATGCTGACCGATCCGAACGACGCGGCCATCGCGCGCACCATCATTGGCCTGGCAAGAAGTCTGGACCTGTCTGTCATGGCCGAAGGCGTCGAAACCGAAGACCAGCGCGAACTTCTGTCTGGATTCGGCTGCGACGCCTACCAGGGCCATCTGTTTTGCCGGGCCCTGCCGATTGACGAGCTGGAAGTCTTCATGCGCGACAGGACACCGTAAACAGATGCACCGCAGGGGGCGCCGCACGGCCTGCACCCACGGCTGGGCAGCGTGCGCGAGTCTAATATCCTGGTGAATATCGCCATGTTGCTGAAACTCAAAATGAGTTTCAGTTAAATTTTCGATATCTACCAGATAATTGACTACTCATGCCAGACACAGCGCCAGATATTGACTTGATCGACCTGAAAATCCTGAGCGTTCTGCAAGACAACGGCCGTATCTCGAACCTCAGGCTGGCCGAGGCCGTCGCGCTTTCGCCCACGGACGGGCTGTCGCGCGTGCAGCGGCCCACGCGCGCCGGCTATCTGCTCAAGACCCGCCTGGCCGACATCGCGGCCTACCGCGACTTTGCCGGCGCCGTGCTGTGGCAGTTGCCCGGCGTGCGCGAGATCCGCATCGACGCGGCGATGGAAGATGTCACGAACGCGACGCGCTTGCCGCTGCCGGTGCAGGGGTGACACCGCGTGTCGCCATCCGTCACTTGGCGTTCACGAAGCTTGTGTACTAATGCCGCAAACTCACGTCTTTTCCCGGCTTTCCGTCCCCAACGACGGTAATTTGCGTAGCATATGATCTAACCAACAAACAGCTCATGGCGTCTCCCCGTACAGAATTGGCAACCACTCCACTGGCTTATCTGCAGCCGGTGGGGCTGTCGCCGGTCGAGGCCAATGCCATCTTGACGTCAGCCGGCCGCAACAACAGCACGGTGCAATGGCGGCAGCCGGCGCCTGGCAGCACGCCGGACGTGTATGTCGCCCACATGCGCTCGGTCGACCTGCCCGAAGACCGGACAGATTCCACCCCTGCCTGGAGCATGGACCGCTATCCGCCGCGCGTCGCGGTAGACGACCGCGGGCGGTACCGGGGCCGTCCGGTCTGCCTTATCGGCGGCTGCGAAAGCACTCACCTGGCCTGGAACTCGAATGACGCCGAATCCATTGGTGAGCTCAATGCCGGCTTGCGCTTTGCGGCGGCCCAGCTCTCGCGACAGCGCATTCGCTACGCGCTCGGGCGCGCGGCCTGGTTAAATCGTGACGTCTGGGCCACCAGCCAATTGCACCTTCTTAGCCATGGCCAGATCATGGCGATGGTCGACCCGGCCAACTGGCAGGTCTACCTGCGCCGTACGGCGACCGCGATCCAGGTGGAACGCGTTGCCCTGCAAGAGCTGCCGGCACGCCCCATCACGCATTCATCCGACTTCGAAATCGTGCCGATGGAGTCGGTACTGTGGGAGCTCGCCCGGCGCTGCAACGAAGAGGCACTCCCCCGACTTCTGCCGCCTGCGTTTCTCAAGTCGCGGCTGATGCGCTCGAGTCGCATGCCGTTCCCCATTGCCGACCTGGACGAGGACAGCCAGACGATTCTGGGCGAGCTGGAACAGGCCCCGCTCACGCTGGCGCAATTGCGCAGCAAAGGTAAGCTGGCGGAGCCGGCGCTCATGCGCGTAGTAGCGGGTTTGGCCGTGAGCCGGGTCGCGCGCACCGTATCCGCGCGACCATCGGCACACCGCATCGTAGGCCACGTATTGGGCTGGTTGCCGGGCTGGCGACGCTGATGGCCGCTGTGCCGCTACGGCTTGGGACGACCACCAAAAATCGCGCTGCCGACACGCACCATCGTGCTGCCGGCCTGAATCGCCGCCTCGAGGTCCGCGGTCATGCCCATGGACAGCGTATCGAAGTGATCAAGCCCGTGCCCACCGGCCGCTGCAATCTCGTCAAACAGGATTCTGGCCTTGGCATGCGCGGCCATTTGGCCTTGAAAGTGCGCACTGGGCTCGGGGATGGTCATGAGTCCGCGGACCTGCAATCTGGGCAATTTCGCCACCTCGCGCACCAGCGACAAAGCATCCTGCAGCGCCACACCCGATTTCGTTGGGCCGGCGTCGATATTGACTTGAACGCAGACCTGCAGCGGCTCCATGTCGGGCGACCGCTGCTCGCTCAAACGCTGGGCGATCCTGAGCCGGTCGATGGTATGTGCCCAGCTGAAATGCCCGGCCACGAGCCGGGTCTTGTTGCTCTGGATCGGGCCAATGCAATGCCATTGCAGCGGCAGATCGCGCAGCGCGGACATCTTGTCGAGGGCCTCCTGCAGGTAGTTCTCGCCAAAGGAGGTTTGGCCCGCAGCAAACGCCTCGCGCACCGCTTCGGGGCCGAAAGTTTTGGACACGGCCAGCAACGTGACGGCGCCCGCGTCCCGCAGGGCGGCCTGGCAGGCTGCTGCAATACGTACGCGAACCGTCTGGAGGTTGTCGCCAATCATGGTCATAATCTTGTGAGAATATCAAACCACCGGGAGAGCTGTGGATATCACCCAACTGCTGGCATTCAGCGTTAAAAACAAGGCTTCCGATCTTCACCTGTCCGCCGGCTTGCCGCCGATGATCCGGGTGAATGGCGATGTGCGGCGCATCAATGTCGATGCGCTCGATCACAAGCAGGTGCACAGCATGGTGTACGACATCATGAACGACACCCAGCGCAAGAACTACGAAGAGTTCATGGAGATCGACTTCTCGTTCGAGATCGACGGCCTCGCGCGCTTTCGGGTCAACGCCTTCAACCAGAATCGCGGCGCGGGCGCCGTGTTCCGTACCATCCCGTCCAAGATCCTGACGCTGGAGCAACTCGGCGCCCCCAAGATTTTTGGCGAACTGGCGCTCAAGCCGCGCGGCCTGGTGCTGGTCACCGGCCCGACCGGCTCCGGCAAATCGACCACGCTGGCGGCCATGGTCAACTACCTGAACGAAACCGAATACGGTCACATCCTGACGGTGGAAGACCCAATCGAGTTCGTGCACGAGTCCAAGAAGTGCCTGATCAATCAGCGCGAGGTCGGGCCGCACACCCTGAGCTTCAGCGCCGCGCTCAAGTCGGCGCTGCGCGAAGACCCGGACGCGATCCTGGTCGGTGAAATGCGTGACCTGGAAACCATCCGGCTGGCCATGACGGCGGCCGAAACCGGCCACCTGGTGTTCGGCACGCTGCACACCTCGAGCGCTGCCAAGACCATCGACCGGATCATCGACGTGTTCCCGGCCGAGGAAAAGGAAATGGTGCGCTCGATGCTTTCGGAATCGCTCCAGGCGGTGATCTCTCAGACGTTGTGCAAAACCAAGGACGGTAGCGGCCGGGTCGCCGCGCACGAAATCATGCTCGCCACCAGCGCCATCCGCAACCTGATCCGCGAGGCCAAGGTGGCACAGATGTATTCGTCCATCCAGACCGGCAACAGCGCGGGCATGCAAACGCTGGATCAAAACCTCACCGACCTGGTCAAGCGCAACATGATCAGCCCGAGCGAAGCTCGCGGCAAGGCGAAGATCCCGGAAAATTTCCCCGGCTAGATATGGCCCCCACGCTTGTCACTTCGTGTACTGCGCTGCCCCCCGAGGGGGCCGCAGTCGCCTTGGGGCGGCCCGGCGGCGACTCGTCGGCAACTTAATCACCTAAGGAGTTGCGCTCATGGAACGCGATCAAGCCAGCAAGTTCATCAACGACCTGCTCAAACTGATGGTCAGCCGCAA
>JBDTCK010000123.1:0-36653 GCA_039923645.1 Rhodoferax sp. | reverse complement strand
CCCTCGCGCTCGAAATACGCCCGGATCGAGCACCCCAAGCGGCGCTCGATCACCGGATCGGAGTCCATGAAGGGAAGCTGAAGCCGCCGGGCGAGTTGGCGCCCGACGGTGGATTTGCCGGATCCGGGAAGGCCGACGAGCGCTACACCGTGCACAGCGTCATTAGCGTGCCGCGCTCCGGTCAGTGATCATCTTCGGTGTGATGAACACCAGCATTTCCTGCTTATTGGAGACGCGCGAATTAGTCTTGAACAAATTGCCCAGCACCGGAATATCCCCCAACAGCGGCACCTTGTCGGTATTATTGGTCTCGGTCAGCGTGTAGATGCCGCCGATCACCACCGTCCCGCCGTTTTCAACCAGCACCTGGGTTTTGACGTGCTTGGTGTTGATCGCATAGCCGGCCGAGGTCGCCTGACCCACGGAGTCGTTGCTCACGTCCAGGTCCAGAATGATGTTGCCTTCGGGCGTGATCTGCGGAGTGACTTCAAGTGACAGATTTGCCTTCTGGAACGCAATCGAGGTGGCCCCGCTGGAGGTCGCCGTCTGGTAGGGTAGTTGGGTGCCCTGCTCGATGATGGCCTTGGTCTGGTCGGCCGTGACGACCCGCGGGCTTGACACCACCTTGCCCTTGCCATCGGCTTCAAGCGCTGAAATCTCCAGGTTCAGCATGCGGGACACGCTGGAATTGAACAGCGAGATGGCGAACGCAGCGGGGGAATTGCTGTCATTCGAAGTGGCCGGCAAATTGACGAAGTTGCCGGTGTTGAACAGGGGATTAGTGGCCGTCGTGGTCGACGTCGTGATGCCACCGGTATTGGTCAGCGAGTACGTCGTGGAGCCCACGCCGGACGTCGTGGCCGGTGTGGTGCCGAAAGAAGACCTTCCGTTGATAATGCCTCCGCCCAGTCGCACGCCCAGGGACTTGCTGAAGGTGTCAGTCGCCTCGACAATGCGCGCCTCGATCAGCACCTGGCGCACCGGAATATCCAGCTTGGTGATCAATTGCTGCACTTGGTCCAGCGTGGACGCAATGTCGGACACGAACAGCTGATTGGTGCGCGGCTCGGCAATCACGCTGCCACGTGGGCTCAGGATGCGGGAGCTGCCGGTGCTTCCGGCTCCACCGCCACCCGCCCCTGAAACGCCGCTACCGTTCAACTGCGCGGCAATCGTCACGGCCTTGGCATAGTTGAGCTGGAAGGACTGGGTCTGCAAGGGCTCCAGACCCTGTAGGGCCGCCTTGGCTTCAAGATCGCGCTTCTCCTTGGCATCGAGTTCGTCTTTGGGGGCGATCCACAATACGTTGCCGTTCTTGCGCATGCCCAGACCCTTGGCCTGCATAATGATATCCAGCGCCTGGTCCCAGGGCACGTCCTTGAGCCGCAGCGTCAGGGAGCCCGTCACCGAATCGGACGTGACAATGTTGAAGTTGGTGAAATCAGCGATCACCTGAAGCAACGACCGAACCTCGATGTTCTGGAAATTAAGCGATAACTTCTCGCCGTTGTAGCCTTGGCCCTGGGTCAGTTTGGTCGGGTCGATCTTTTGCGGCCTGATTTCCACCACAAACTGGTTGCCGCTCTGATACGCACTGTGCTCCCAGGCACCCTTGGGCTCAATCACCATGCGCACCCGGTCGCCCGACTGAAACGTGGTGATGGTCTGCACGGGCGTGCCGAAGTCCGCCACATCGAGCCGGCGACGCAAGCCCTCGGGCAGGGACGACTTCATGAACTCCACCACCAGGGTCTGACCCTGCTGGCGAATGTCGACTCCGACCTGGTCATTCGGCAGGTCCACCACGACCTTGCCGGTGTCGCCCGTGCCACGCCGGAAATCCACGTTTTTGATTGGCACGGTATCGCGATTGCCGTTTTCCGCGAATGTGGACATTGCAGTCCCGGCCGGCGCCGCCGCGGCGACGGAATCAAGCAAAACCAGCAGTGACTTGCCCTGGATTTCGGTCCTGTAGGTGGCGATCTGCTTGAGGTTCAGCACGACACGCGTGCGGTCCCCCGCCTGCACCACATTGACCGACTTCAGATTCCCCTGATTGATTTCCACGGTGGAGCGCCCCATGCCGTTCGTCACCCCCGGAAAGTCGAGGGCGATCCTGGCGGGCGTCTGAATCGAGAAGCCGGTGGGGACCGCCGCCAGCGGTTGTGCCAGGTCGATACGGATCACTTCGGAGCCGCCCTGGATCGAGCCGTTCACGGCCTGAATCGCGTTCTGCGCGAACGCTGACAGCGATATCAGCGCGGCCGCCAGCGCCACTCCGATGTACCGAAATGCCCGGTATGGCGTCATGTTCTGGTGATCCATTTATTTTGACCTCTCTTGCAGCTGCAATGTGGCAACGCGTTCTATCCATTCGCCAGCGGCATCCTGCACAATTTCGCGCAAAGTGACCTCTGTCTCGGTAATTTTGGTGACCCGGCCATAGTTCTGCCCCAGATAGCTGCCGGTGTGAACCTGATACAACAAATTGTCGACGCGCACCAGCGCCACCGGCTTGCCGGCCTTGTCCAGACTGCCCACCATGACCATGGAGTCGAGCGGGAACGACTCCAGCGGTTCCTTGCGCCGCGCCAGCTCGGGCGCCACCAGCGCCGCATTGGAAGCAGCCTGGCCAGACTCGTGTTTGAGCGCCTGGGTCAGCTTCTGCAGGCTGAAGGGGTCCATCGCGTTGGCTTCGGTGTAGCTTTGTGGGATGAACTGCTTGGGCTCCGAAATAGGGGTGATATGGGGGCGTGCGGCGTTGCGCTGCGCCGTCATCCATTCCTGCAACTCCTCGTGATCGGAGCCGCCGCAGCCCACCAGTATCAACGTGGCCACGCAGACCAGAACCATGCGCGCGACTGTCATTTCTGGGCTCCCTTGGGGGCCGCTGCCTTACGCTGGGCGTCCACCTCTTCCTGGTCCAGGTAGCGGAAGGTCTTGGCGGTGGCGTCCATCGACAGCGTGCCGTCTTTCCCTGGGGCGATGCTCAGGTTGTTCAGCGTCACAATCCGCGAGAGATTGGCGATGTCAGATGCAAATGCGCCGATGTCGTGGTAGCGTCCTGTTACCCGCAGGGCGATGGGCAACTCCGCATAGTAATCCTTGACCACAACCTGCCCCGGTCGGAACAGGTCAAACTGCAGGCTGCGCCCAAGGCCGGCCTGATTAATGTCCGACAAGAGGGCATCCATCTCGGCCTTGCTGGGAAGTTGCTTTTCCAGTTGCGTCACATACTGAAGGACCTGTTCACGCTGCTTCTTCAGGGCATCCAGATTGACGGCCTGGGCCACCTTCTTCTGGTAGTCCGCGCGCAGCGTGACTTCCTGGGCGCGGTCAGCGTCCAGTTCGGTATCGGAGTTGTTCAACCAGACAAACCACAAAATGACCACCACCAGCAGAGCAACGGCCACCGCAAGCAAATTGCGCGGCAACGCGGGCCACGAGGACGGATCATTCGGATTCAGGCCGCTGAATTGCGACCTCAGACGGGCCATCTGTGCCGACAGGTCGGGTTTGATTTTGGATTTCGTGGGCATGGCGCGTATCGGTTACGGCTTCGCCCGCGCTTGAGCGGACGCAGCAGGATTGGGCGCAGCGCCACCAGCACCGGATGCAGGCTTGGCAGTATCGGTGGGTCGTTTAAGTGCCACACTCAGCGTAAAGTTCGACACCCGGCGCTGGTCTCTTGGGCTCAACGCCACAGTGCCCGCCACAATTTCCGCCAGCTCGGGGTGATCCAGCCACGGACTGTTGTTAGCCAGGTTGCGCAGCAATTCGGAAACCCGTTCATTGGACTGCGCCACACCCTTCAGCGTGACTTTTTGTTTTTCCTGCACCATGCTTGTGATGTACACGCCATCCGGCAACTGCTTGGCGAGTTCGTTGAGCAGGTTCACCGGCAGATTGCGGTCTGACTGCAGATCTTCCACTGCTTGCTGGCGCGCGCGCAGCGCGGCAATCTCGCCCTGCAAGCCCGCAATATCCTTGATCTGGCCATCGAGTCGCTTGTTTTCAGTCTGCAGGTAGTTATTCCTGCTTTCCTGGCTGGAAATTTGCGCCTGGTACCAGAGGTAAATTCCGCCGGAAAGCAGCCCCCCGATCAGTGCGGCCGCGCCCAGTGAGGCATAAAACGCTTCGCGCCGCTGTTTGCGCGCCGCCTCCCGGTGCGGCAGCAGGTTGATCAGGATCACTGCAGAAACCTCCGCATCGCCAGGCCGCACGACGTCAGATAGGATGACGCTTCGCGCAGCATTTTTTTCTCGCGCACACTGGCGCCAATCTCCATGCCGTCAAATGGATTAAGCACGCTGCAGGCAAATGAGGTGTGCTGCATGACGGCTTCGGTCAGGCCCGGCAACGACGCCGAGCCGCCGGCGAGCATGATGTAGTCCACCCGGTTGTGCGGCGTGCTGGTGAAGAAGAACTGCAGCGCCCGCCCGATCTCCTGCGCCATGCTGTCTACGAAAGGCGTCAAAACACCGTCCTTGTAGTCGTCGGGCAGATCGCCATTGCGTTTTTTGGCCTCGGCCTCCTCGGGTGAAAAACCATACTGACGCACGATCAGTTGCGACAGCTGGGCCCCGCCAAAAGCCTGATCGCGGTCGTACAACACTTCGTCATTGCGGATCACCTGCATGCTGGTGGTGAAGGCGCCCACTTCGAACAGCGCGACGATGGTGTCCAGCCCCTTGTTGGGCAGGTTCTCGATAAGTCGCCCCGTCGCGAGGCGGGAAGCATACGACTCGACATCGATGATGACGGGCTTGAGGCCGGCCGCTTCGGCCAGTCCCTGACGATCCTGAACCTTTTCTTTGCGGGAGGCAGCAATCAACACCTCGACGTCGCCAGCCGACGACGCGCTTGGGCCGACGACGCAGAAGTCCAGGCTTACTTCGTCCAGCGAGAATGGAATGTACTGATTCGCCTCGGATTCCACCTGAATCTCCAACTCCTGCTCGGACATGCCGCCCGGCAGGACGATCTTCTTGGTGATGACGGCGGATGGTGGCAAGGCCAGTGCCACGTTCTTGGCGCGAGTGCCACTTTTCTTGACGACGCGGCGCACCGCATCAGCGACCTCATCGAATTTTTCCACGTTGCCGTCGGTGATCCAGCCGCGCTCGAGCGGCTCGATCGCGCAACGCTCCAGCACCAGATTGCCATCCTTGTCACGGCCCAACTCCACCAGCTTGACGCTGGACGAACTGATGTCCAAACCGAGCAATGGTGCGGGTTGACGGCTAAATAACGATCCCAATGAGATCAAGACAGTCCCCTGTAACCAGCTGTAAAACAACTGAACTAGCGTAAGAATCCTTGTAGATGCTATCAGCAAGACCTCTGTACAACCAAGAGATTCCAAAGAACGGCTTCCTGCAACCGTTGTCAAAAGCCGACGCTTTACGCGCAACAGGCTTGTACTTTGAGTCGCGTTAAACACAAGGCCTTACATGAGAGGCAACTGCAAGAGGCGATCAACGGCGGCGCTGATTTCTATAATGGGGACGCGTTATCAACTGGACGTTTATGCCCGCTCGATCCGAACCCGACCAAGCCCCAAAACCCCCTAAATCGATTGAAAACCACCGCCCCGCCTGGCTGCGCTGGTTTTGGCGTCTCGCGTTGTGGGGCGCAGGTCTGGCCGTGGCTGGCGTGCTGTCATTGCTGATGGTGCTCGCGGTGGCGCTGGCCGTGGCCTATCCGAATTTGCCCGACATCGACGCACTGACTGACTACCGCCCCAAGTTGCCATTGCGCGTGTTCACATCGGAAGGCGTGCTGATTGGCGAGTACGGCGAGGAGCGCCGCACCCTTACGCCGATCAAGGACATTCCTGCAATCATGAAGGACGCGGTGCTATCGATCGAGGACGCCCATTTTTACCAGCACGGCGGCGTCGACTATCCGGGCGTGATTCGCGCTGCGCTGGCCAATCTGGGTCACGCCAAGAGCCAGGGCGCTTCCACCATCACCATGCAGGTCGCGCGCAACGTCTATCTGTCGGCGGAAAAAAGCTATACCCGCAAGATCTACGAAATCCTGCTGACTTTCAAACTCGAGCACCGACTGACAAAAGATCAGATCCTGGAGATCTACATGAACCAGATCTATCTCGGCAACCGGGCCTATGGCTTCGCCTCTGCCTGTGAGACGTATTTCGGCAAACCGCTGAAGGACATCACCATTGCCGAAGCCGCCATGCTGGCCGGACTGCCCAAAGCACCCTCGGCCTACAACCCCATCAATAATCCCGTGCGGGCCCGCAGCAGGCAGCTCTACATCATCGAGCGCATGCAGGAGAACGGCTACATCACGCAAGCGCAGGCCGATGCCGCCAAAACGCAGGAACTGGACGTCAAATCCGGCCCAGAGGAGGGGCAAATCCACGCCGAATACGTAGCAGAAATGGTGCGGCAGCTGATGTTTGCGCAATATGGCGACGCCACCTACACGCGCGGTCTGGACGTCTACACGACGCTCAACGCGGCCGATCAGACCGCGGCCTACCAGGCGCTACGCAAGGGCATCATGAACTTTGAGCGACGCCAGATTTACCGTGGCCCGGAGCAGTTCGTGGACCTGCCGGGTGATCCGAAAGAGGTCGAGGACGCGATCGACGATGCGCTGGTCGACCATCCCGACAACGACGATTTGATGGCGGCCGTAGTGCTGCAGGCCAGTGCGAAAAAGGTCACAGCCGTGCGCCAGAACGGCGACACCATAGAGATCACCGGCGCCGGTTTGGTGCCGGCGCGGGCGGGGCTCTACGACAAGGCGCCCTCCAACGTCAAAATCAGGCGCGGTGCCATTATCCGGGTGATTCAGACCCCAAAAAATACCTGGGAAATTACCCAACTGCCTGAAGTGGAAGGCGCCTTCGTGGCGATGGATCCGGTCAATGGCGCCATCAAGGCATTGGTGGGGGGTTTTGATTTCAACAAAAGCAAGTTCAACCACGTCACCCAGGCCTGGCGCCAGCCCGGTTCCAGTTTCAAGCCCTTCATCTACTCGTCAGCCCTTGAAAAAGGCTTTACGCCCGCGACCATCATCAATGACGCTCCCCTCTTCTTCGATGCCAGCGTGACCGGTGGCCAGCCGTGGGAGCCGAAGAACTACGAAAACACCTTTGAAGGGCCCATCTCGCTGCGGCGCGCACTGGCCAAGTCCATCAATACGGTCTCCATCCGCGTGCTGCAGGCCGTGGGCCCGCAGTACGCGCAGGACTGGATCACGCGCTTTGGCTTCGACGCCGACAAACACCCGGCCTACCTGACCATGGCGTTGGGCGCGGGCTCGGTGACGCCGATGCAGATGGCGACCGCCTATTCGGTGTTTGCCAACGGCGGCTACCGCGTGAACCCCTATCTGGTGACCCGGGTGACCGACCACCGGGGCCGATCGCTGGCCGAAGCCGTGCCGCCTGTCGCCAGTCGCTCGGCACGCGCGATTCCGGCGCGCAACGCGTTCGTGATGCAAAGCTTGTTGCAGGAAGTGACGCGCTCGGGCACCGGAGCGATGGCCCAGCGCGTCCTCAAGCGCCCCGACATTTACGGCAAGACGGGTACCACGAACGACTCGCTGGACGCCTGGTTCGCTGGCTATCAGCCCTCGCTCACCGCCATCGCCTGGATGGGTTTCGACACGCCGCGCAGCCTCGGCGACCGGGAAACGGGCGGTGGCGTGAGCCTGCCAATCTGGATCAGCTTCATGCAAAGCGCGCTCAAGGGCGTACCGGTTGCTCAGACCCCGGTGCCCGAAGGCGTTGTCAATTTCGGCGGCGAGTGGTACTACGACGAGTATGCGAAAGGGGCGGGAGTGAGTAGCGTCGGGCTGAGTGCGGTGCCGGACCCGGACAAGTCCCTGCAGAATTCCGGCGGCGCGCCACCGGCAGCGCCTCCACCCTCTGACGAGCGCAAACGAATTCTGGACATGTTCAAAAACTGAGCTCAGGGCGCAAAGGTCAGTGCCCGACCCGCCTGCTCGCTGGCGGTGCGGGACAGGTTGGCCAGCAACTCGCCGGTGCCCTTGGTGTCGAGCCACTGCCGACCATCGAATTTGTAGTGATACCCGCCCGATCTGGCGGCGAGCCAGATCTCATGCAGCGGCCGTTGCAGGTTCACGACGATCTGGCTGCGGTTGGCAAAGGTGATGGTGATCATGCCGCCCACACGCTGGTTGTCGATGTCGACCTCGGTCTCGTCGTTGATGCGATCGCAACCCGATTCGATCTGCTTGAGCAGCGCGTCCGCCAGGTCCATGAATTGAGAGTCGGTCATTACAGCGGTCATTACAATTTGGTGATGTTGTTCGTTTCCAAAATTCTAGCCAGCGCCGGCGAGCTTGCACATGGCCCGGCGGCCCTCGCTACACGGACCGCCCTGACTGTAGCGGCTTTGCTCGCGTTGTCGGCCTGCGGCCAGCGCGGCACCCTGTATCTGCCCACGGAGCCCGCCGCGGCGCAGCGTGCCACGCTGCTCCAAACGCTGCGGTTTGGTCAGCCTGCCCAGGCTCCTGCTCCTGCTCCTGCTCCTGCTCCTGCTCCTGCCGCCTCTGCCCCCGCCCCCGCAGCCTCCGCGCCGACGACAACCCCATGACTTATCCCACGATCCCGGCGACGCTTCCAGGTCAGCCCCACATTGCCTATCGCAACGGCGAGCTGTTTGCCGAAGATGTAAGCGTGGCCAATCTGGCGCGTGAGCATGGCACACCCCTCTTCGTTTATTCAAAGGCCTCCATGCTGGCGGCGCTGGCCGCCTACCAGCGGGGCTTTGCGGGCCGCGACGCACAAATCTGCTACGCCATGAAGGCCAACTCGTCGCTCGGCGTGTTGCAGGTGTTCGCGCAAGCCGGCTGCGGCTTCGACATTGTCTCGGGCGGCGAGCTGGAGCGCGTGCTCGCCGCCGGCGGCGACGCCGCACGTGTGATTTTTTCTGGCGTGGGCAAAACCCGCGCCGAGATGCACCAGGCGCTGGCCGCCGGTATTGGCTGCTTCAACGTCGAGAGCGAGTCCGAGCTCGAAGTGCTGAACGAAGTAGCACTGTCTGCAGGCCAGACTGCACGCGTGAGCATTCGCGTGAATCCGAACGTGGACCCGAAGACACACCCGTATATTTCTACCGGCCTGAAGGGCAACAAGTTTGGCGTGGCCCACGAGCGCGCGCTGGATGCTTATAAGCGCGCCGCCTCGCTGCCGGGCCTGCAGGTGGTCGGGATCGATTGCCACATCGGTTCCCAGATCACCGACGCGACGCCCTATCTGGACGCGATGGACCGGGTGCTGGACCTGGTCGAAGCGGTCGAAGTTGCCGGCATTCGCATCGAGCACATCGATTTTGGGGGCGGGCTGGGCATTGACTACCGCGGAGAAACCCCGCCGCTGGCAGACACGCTGTGGGCGCAATTATTGGCACGGCTCGACGCACGCGGCTTCGGCCAGCGCCGACTCATGATCGAGCCGGGCCGCTCACTCGTCGGCAACGCAGGTGTGTGCATCTCGGAAGTGCTCTATCTCAAACCCGGTGAAGAAAAGAACTTCTGCATCATCGATGCAGCGATGAATGACTTGCCGCGTCCCGCCATGTACCAGGCCTTCCATCAGATCGTGCCCGTGTCACCGCGCGATGCCGGCACCAAGGCGCCGCCGAGCTGGGATGTTGTCGGCCCGGTGTGTGAAAGCGGCGACTGGATTGGCCGCGACCGTGCTCTGACGGTGCAGCCGGGCGACCTGCTTGCGGTGCTGTCGGCCGGCGCCTATTGCATGAGCATGGCAAGCAACTACAACGCGCGCGGTCGCGCCGCGGAAGTGCTGGTTGACGGCGCCCAGGCCTCACTCATTCGTCGGCGCGAGAGCGCGGCGGACCAGATGCGTTGCGAGAGCCTGCTGCCATAGTGCCAGACAGCAAGCGCACGACGTTCAGGTGAGAACTACTGTTTTGATAGCTGGCGGCGCATGAGTATCAATGGCTGGAGGCGCTTTTTCCTTAAAAAATGTATCAGGCGCCAGCCCAGCAGAACGCTCATGATGGCGGCATACACCTTCACCTCGCTGAAGTCGTGTTTGCCCGCGCGCATCCAGTAGAAATGCAAGATACCCAGTCCCGCGATCAGGTACACGAGTCTGTGCAGGGTCTGCCAGCGCTTGGCGCCCAGCGCCCGAATGGCGCGGTTGAACGAGGTGGCAGCCAGCGGCGTGAGTAGCACAAAGGCGCTGAAGCCGACCAGGATGAATGGCCGCTTGCCAATGTCTTTCGCAATATCGGCCACGTCGAACCCCTTGTCGAACCCGCTGTAGCTCAGCAGATGCAGGACTACGTAAAAATACACAAACAGG
The DNA here is from genome assembly GCA_039923645.1 of Rhodoferax sp. GTDB lineage: Bacteria > Pseudomonadota > Gammaproteobacteria > Burkholderiales > Burkholderiaceae_C > Rhodoferax_A. The sequence goes on along the minus strand of JBDTCK010000123.1, from coordinate 26,320 downwards.
CCCAGCATGCGGCGAAAGCGCAACAGCGCGGGCGTGTTGGTAATCACGCGCAGTGGCGTGACGGCCAGCGTGAGGCACAGGAAACGCAGCGTCCAGACGCCCGTCGCGCGCAACAGATATTCCGCAGGGTTCGCGCCCAAGCCATCAGTGAACGCGCCATACATGAGCCATGCAAACGGCAGCAGCGCCAGCACGAAAAGCACGGGCTTGGCCAGTGGGCTAAGCAGCAATCTGCGGGGCGCAACCATCAGAAATACTTTTTCAGGTCCATGCCGGCGTACAACTGTCCGACCTGGGCCTCGTAGCCATTGAACATCAGCGTTTTGCGCCGCTTGGCGAACAGGCCCCCCTCGCCGATGCGGCGCTCGGTCGCCTGGCTCCAGCGGGGATGATCGACGTTGGGATTGACGTTCGAATAGAAACCGTATTCGTTGGCCGCCGCCTTGTTCCATGCAGTCGCCGGCTGCTTGTCGGTAAAGCGGATCTTGACCAAACTCTTGCCGCTCTTGAACCCGTATTTCCACGGCACCACCATGCGCACCGGCGCGCCGTCCTGGTTGGGTAACACCTCACCGTACAGGCCGAAGGTCAGCAAGGCCAGCGGATGCATCGCCTCATCCATGCGCAGGCCTTCCACATAGGGCCACTCGAGCACGCGTGAGGTGACAAAAGGCATGGTCTTGGGGTCCGCCTGGGTGACGAATTCCACGTATTTCGCGCTGCCCAGCGGCTCGACCTTCTTGATGAGTTCGCTCAGCGAGTAGCCGACCCACGGAATCACCATCGACCAGCCTTCAACACAGCGCAGGCGGTAAATGCGATCTTCCTGGGGACTGAGCTTGAGCAAGTCTTCCAGCGCGTATTTGGCAGGCTTCTTGACCAGCCCTTCCACTTCCACCGACCATGGGCTGGTTTTGAGCGTGTGGGCGTTCTCGGCAGGGTCCGCCTTGTCCGTGCCGAACTCGTAGAAATTGTTGTAGCTGGTGATGTCCTTGTAGGCCGTGACCTGTTCCATCGTGAGCGCGCCCGCCACGCTCGACTTGACGCCGGGGAGTGCCGCAAGCTTGCCGGCCCGCGCCACTTGGGCGCGGGCATCGCGCACGGCCCACGAAGCCATCGCGGCACCTGCGACGCCGGTCGCCATCAACTTCATCAGGTCGCGCCGCCCTTCGTAAACGCGCCGCGACGTGATATCGCTCGATGTACCGTGGTTGAAGCCGTCTTCGTGAGTCTTGATCAACATGTTGCTGCCCTTGATTTCTATTGGTCGTGGGACAGCTACCCTTCTTACAAAGTTCCCTATAAGCTGCCGTAGCTGTGCAGCCCGCTCAGGAACATGTTGACGCCCAGAAACGCGAACGAAGTGACCGCCAGCCCCGACAGGGCCCACCAGGCCGCCACGGTACCACGCAGGCCCTTCACCAGCCGCATGTGCAGCCACGCAGCATAGTTGAGCCAGACGATCAGTGCCCAGGTTTCCTTCGGGTCCCAGCTCCAGTAGCCGCCCCAGGCTTCGGATGCCCACAAGGCGCCGAGCACGGTGGCCACCGTGAAAAAGGCAAAGCCGACGGCGATCGATTTGTACATCACATCGTCCAGTACGTCGATGCTGGGCAGACGCTGCGCGATCCGCTTGCGTCCTAGCATGATGCCGGCGGCGATCAATGCCGCAACCAGTGCATAGCCCACCCAGTAGCTCCCGCCCGCCTGGGCGACGCCGCGGTCGCGAAACGCGATGGGCACGAAGCACAGCGCGATGCCCAGCAGCCACATCGGCGTCAGTTTGTATAAGCGGGTCTCGGTGGCCTGCTTCTTGATCAGGTAGGCAAACGCCACCATGGCAGACAGGGCAAACGAGCCATAACCGATGAAATTGGCCGGCACATGCAGCTTCATCCACCAGCTCTGGAGCGCGGGTATCAAGGGTTCAATTTCGCTTGCGCCGCGCACCACCGAATACCACAGCAAGAAACCCACGGCTGCGCTGACCACCAGCATCACCATGGCCCCCATCGAGCGGGTCTTGTACTGCGCTTCAAAGTAAAGGTAAAACGTCGTCGTCAGCCATGAAAACAGCACAAACACTTCATAGAGATTGCTGACCGGGATGTGACCCACGTCGGCACCCACCAGGTAGCTTTCATACCAGCGCACCATGGTGCCGGTCAGCGCCATCGTCACGGCGACCCATGCGAGGCGCGAGCCGATCAGCTCCATCGTGCCACCTTGCATTGTCACCGCCGTCCCACCGGTTTGCCCGTGCGCCGCTTTCAGGTCCGCCGAGCCTCCCTGGCGGCCGCCAAACATGCCGAGCCAGTAGAACACGGTGCTCATGAAGAACAGCAGACTCATCCAGAGAATGGCCGACTGGCTGGACAGGAAGTATTTGAGCCAGAACACTTTCTCGCCCTGTGCCAGACTCGGCTGCCCGTTCACCTGATAGGACGCAATGGCGAGCAGGGAGAGCGCGGCCACCACCATCATCAGCACGCGTACCGGACGCCAGAACCAGCCCAACCAGATCGCCGCAGGCATGGCACCCAACAGGATGCCTTTTTCGTACACATCCATATAGGCGCCGTAGCGTGAGAGCGCAAACAAGCCGCCCGCCACCACGAGTGCCGCGAACAGCCAGTCGAGCCAGTTGCGCCGCGCAAAGAAACCTTCGTTCAAGCTCAGGGTGATGGTGCTGGTAGCGGTATTCATGCTATGTCCTTAGTCCTTTGAACCAATCAGTTTGCTCTTCAAACGCTCGAATTCCCGATCGCCATCCATCGTCTTGCGATTGGTTGACAGCGCCATGGTCGCATGCGCCTGGTCGTCCTTCGGCGTGATCCAGACCCAGAGCCGGCGTTCGCGCACGTAGAGCATCGAAAATACGCCAAAAATGAGAAACGCGCAGCCCAGAAAAACGATATTTTTGCCGGGTGCTCGCGCCACCTGGAACACGCTGGCCTGCACCTGGGTGAAATCTTTCAGCGCAAATGCCATGGGCGCCGGATATAGCTGTGCGTCGCTCAGCGCGAGCACCGCCTGCGTCATGAAACTCTGCGTCTTGGGGCCCGGCACCAGCGCCGGCAGGCCGGCACGCTCGCGCGTGATCTGCGCCAACTCGAACAGCGTGCCATTGAGAATGCGGATCAGCACCTCGCCGGCGCGGGCTCGTTCCGCCTGCGGAACATTCGTCTCGATGAAGTCGGAAACCGCCTGCAGGCCACCACGGTGGCCATCCAGCGTGCTGGCCGACTTGTCCACGCCCGCGAACAAGGTTAACGCGCGCAGCGCAGACGCACCTAGCTGTCGGGCCAGCTCCGGCTTGGACGGGTCCACCGCCAGAGCGGCATAACGCCTGACGGCCTCGTCGCGCAGGGCGGCATTGCCCAGCGCGGCGCGTAACTGCATGAACCCGTCCATGCTGCTGTTATCGTCGGCCGGCACTCGAAGATAGCGATAGGGTGCATCGGGTGTATTGCGTACGCCCAGCAGAAATACGGGTACGCCCTCGCCCATATCGACAGGTAGCATGTAGTTCTGGAACTCGCGGGCCTGACCGGCGGCATCGCGCAACCGGTAGGTCACACTGGGGCCGACGTTGCGCAGCGTCTTTTTGGTGGCCGACTTGTTGGCCGCGCCCAGGCTCGCATCCAGCGAGGAGCGCAGGTTGACCTTGCGTACATCGGCGCCGTTGCCATCACCCGTGCCGTCACCAAAATTTTCGACGTTGATTACACGCAGGCCGGTGTACTCCAGCGTGAGCTTGTCATTGGCCTCGCCCTCGCCTTTAGTGAGTTGAGATGAGCCGCCGATCACACCCTCGATCTGGAACGGTTTGGTGGCCCCATTCATGGGGAGCGCCTGCAGCTTGACACGGGAGCCACCGTCGTCGAAGCTGGACTGGTAGATCTCGACACCGTCGAACTTGTATGGGTGATTCACCTCGATCCGCGCCACCTGGGTGCGGCCAGTGGCTTTATCGCGAAGCACAACATCGCTGGCAAACAGCTTGGGCATGCCGGTTGAGTAGTACTCGACAACGAACTTTTTGAGCTCGACCACAAACGGCAGATCCTGCAACACGATGCCATTCGCCTGGTCGATAACTGCAGTGCTGGCCTGCTGGCCTTCTGCCACAAGCAGGTTGCCGCGGAACGCCAGGTTGCCGGGCGGCAGCCGGTACTGCGGCTTCACATCGGCGATCAGCCCACCGCCGGTGTAGAGCGACTTGCCGCGGAGCAACATCTGCGCGCGTACGACCAGGTCGCCATCCAGCAGCCCGCCCACGCATACCAGCACTATGGCGCTGTGTGCGGCGATGTAACCCAGCTTGCTGATGGAGCCCGCCTTGGCGGCGACCATCCAGCCGTTGCTGCGCTGTTGCAGCTTGACCTTCCAGCCACCACCCGCCAGTGTCTTGCCAACGCGCCTCGCCGCCGCCTCCGGCTGTTCGTCCAGCGCTGCTTCAGCCCGATGGCCGAATGCCTTCAGGCTTTGCTCGCGAATATCTTCCTTGTACTCTTTCAGGTCTGCCAGGATCTTGGGAGTGTTACGGGCAATGCACAGCGAGGTGCTGGTCACCAGAAACAGCAAGATCAGCAGGAACCACCAGGCGCTGTAAACCGAAAAAAGATTGGCTGTGCCGAAGACTTCGGCCCAGAACGGGCCGAATTGGTTGACGTAATTGCCGAAGGGCTCGTGCTGCTTGAGTACTGTGCCGATGACCGACGCGATGCAGATGATGGTAAGCAGCGAGATCGAGAAGCGCATCGACGACAGCAACTCGACGCCCGTGCGCACCACGTGCGAACGGGTCTTGACACGGAGTCCGTGGGTGGAAACTGACATAGATGGATTGTCGGTGACTCAATCAGCAGGGGCGAGCCTATCGACATATAGACGCGCCCCCGTCAGGGTTTGTTCCCAGCGAATAGTTCAACCAGAGAACAATTCGCTCTCGCCCATCATCGAATCAACGCAGACCGGCAATATAGTCGGCCAAGGCCTTGATTTCATGATCGTTCAGCTTGGCGGCCACCTCGGCCATGGGCAGGCTGTTCTTGCGTACGCCATCACGAAACGCCGTGAGCTGCGCCGCGGTGTAGTCGGCTTGCTGCCCGCTCAAGCGCGGATACTGGGACGGAATGCCGGCGCCATTCGGGCTATGGCATCCAGCGCAGGCCGGGATATGGCGGTCGGAATTGCCACCACGGTAAATGTGCTCGCCGATCGCCACCAGGGCCTTGTCCGTGGCAAAGCCCTGCGTTTCCTTGTTCGACGCGAGCCAGTACGCAATGTTTCTCATGTCGCCATCGGTCAACGTAGCAGCCATGCCCGACATGATCGCGTTGGCGCGCTTGCCCGATTTGAACTCCTGCAACTGCTTGATCAGATATTCGGGGTGCTGCTGCGCCAGCCTGGGGTTGGCTGCAATGATCGAATTGCCATTGGCACCGTGACACGCCGCGCACGTTGCGAAGCTGGCCGCGCCCTTGACCAGATCGGGCGCGGCAGGCACGGCAGCAGCAGGGGCCGCGTCCGCAGCAAAGCTGGGCAGAGTGGGGGCTGCCAGCACGGCAGCCATCAACAGGGAGGCGAGCAACTTCATAGGGCGGGTCTGTTCATTTGCGCAAAACTGACTGATTCTACAATGCGGGTGCGCTTGTCATTCCGGGCAGCCTCCAACGATCAATGACCATGACTCCCCCACCGCACGCACCCAAGGCCGCCGCGGACCGCCCACGCTCGTCCGTCCCACTGCCGGAGGACAGAAAAACGCCCGCCGTCATTGCATCCGGCTGGATGCACACGGCCCGATTCCTGACCACCTCACCGCAGCTGCACCACCTGCCGATGCTGGATGTGCCAGAAATTGCCTTTGTCGGACGCTCCAACGCCGGCAAATCCACCTGCATCAACACCTTGACGCAGCAAAAACAGCTGGCCTATGCCTCGAAAAAGCCCGGCCGCACGCAGCACATCAATTTGTTCTCGCTCGGCAAACAGGGTGTGACCGACGCCGTGCTGGCGGATCTGCCCGGCTACGGCTACGCAGCCGTGCCCAAGCAGGACAAGATCCGCTGGCAACAGGTGATGGCCAACTACCTGGTGACGCGGGAGAACCTGGTCGGCATCGTGCTGTTGTGCGACCCGCGCCACGGACTGACCGATCTCGACGAAATCCTGCTCGACGTGATCCGTCCGCGCGTCGAGGCCGGCCTGAAATTCCTGGTGTTGTTGACGAAGGCCGACAAGCTGACGCGCGCCGAAGGTGCAAAGATACTGTCCATTGTGCGACTGCAAGCCGGCGGCGGCGAGGTCAAACTGTTTTCGGCACTCAAGAAGCAGGGCGTGGATGACACCAGCCAGTTGCTGTGGCAGTGGGCCCATCCGACGGGCGCTGCAGCCACCATGCCTGCATCGCCGCTGACACCTGCGATTGAGGGTGAAATCGACGCCTAGCCCTTTATCCATGGGCGCTGGCAGCTAGTTAATCTATAGCGACTGCGAGCCCCCATGATCGAAACGTTTGTGCAACCCCTGCCGCATGGCATCACCCTGAGCTGCCGCGCCAGCGGCCAGCGCGGGCGGCCCGTGCTGATGTTCCTGCATGGCTTTCCGGAAGCCGCCTTCGTTTGGGACGAACTGCTGGAACACTTTGCGAAGCCCGAGCACGGCGGCTACCGCTGCGTCGCGCCGAACCTGCGCGGCTTCGAGAAATCCAGCGCCCCGGCGCAGGTGAGCGCCTACCGGCCCAAGCACTTGGTGCAGGACGTCGTCGCGCTGATCGCGCTGGAGACGGGCGGTGGCGCGCTGGCCTGCCTGGTGGCGCACGACTGGGGTGGCGCGGTGGCCTGGAACTTGGCGAACCAGCTCCCCGAACTGGCGAAAAAACTGGCGATCATCAATTCGCCGCATCCTGGCACCTTCTTGCGCGAGCTCAAGAGCAACCCAAAACAGCAGGCCGCCAGTGCCTACATGAACTTCCTGATCCGGCCCGATGCCGAGCAGTTGCTGTCGCAGAACGACTTCGAGCGCATGTGGCCCTTCCTCACGAACGGCCATGGCGCCAGCGCTGCGCCGAGCTGGCTCTCCGAGTCGGTGAAGAATCAGTACCGCGCTGTCTGGGGTCCGCGTGCCGATGGCGGCAGCGGCTTGACGGGCGGCTGCAACTACTACCGCGCCTCGCCGCTGCGACCGCCGAGGCCTGAAGACCCGGCCGCCGCGGGCGTGACCCTGCCGCACGAGATGCTGACCATCGCCCTACCCACGCTCGTGGTCTGGGCGCTCGACGACATGGCCCTGCCGCCCGAGTTGATCGAGGGGCTGGGCGACTACGTGGCCGACCTTACGCTGCACACCGTGCCGGGCGCCACGCACTGGATCGTGCATGAGCAGCCGCAGCGCGTGGCACGGTATCTGGAAGATTTTCTCAATATCAAATAGATAGCGCATAGCCAATATTGGCTATGGGTTAGAGGCCTGAATTCCTTGAAACCTCCGGGAAGCGGCGGACCCCGTCAATACACCGTTGGCTCCCCCGGCGGGCGTGTCTTGAAGCGCTTGTGCACCCAGTAATACTGCTCGGGCATGGTGTCGATGTAGCCCTGCAGGCGCCGGTTCATCAAGGCCGTATCGGCCACGGCGTCGCCGCTGGGGAAGTCTGGCCACGCCGGGAGCACCCGTGTCTCGTAGCCTTGCGGCGTCAGGCGCGTGATGACCGGCACCACCTTTGCGCGCCCGAGCCGGGCAAAGCGCGATAGCGAAGGCACGGTGGCGGCTTGCACGCCGTAAAACGGCACGAAGATCGATTCCTGCGGTCCGAAATTCATGTCGGGCAGCAGATACAGCGGTTCGCCAGCGCGCAGGCTGGCCACAATGGTCTTGGTGCCGTCGAACCGGGTGAACAGCCGGGCGTTGCCAAAGCGCTGGCGCCCTTGGGATATCCAGGCGTCGACGATGGGATCGCGCTGCGGCGTCACGATGGTGTTGAACTGACGCGGCACCTGCTGCGACAAGGCCGTAGCGCCGGCATCCATGCCCAGGAAGTGCGGCGCGAACAGCAGGGTCGGCGCGTTCCCGTCGAGCTGCGTCACGTCGCCTGTGAGCTTGAGTCGCCTGCGCGTGACCTGCGGGTCGCCATGCCAGAGCCAGCTGCGATCCAGCCAGGTCTGCGCGAAGCAGATGAAGGTGCGCAGCACCAGCGCACGCCGCTGCCGCGGAGTTTGCTGCGGGAAACAGAGCGTCACGTTGGTGTTGGCGATACGCCGGCGCGGCACCGCGAGCACGTACAGCACGCAGCCCATGACCCAGCCGAGCGCGCGAAGCCACGACAGCGGCAACCGGCTGATCGCGCGCATGAACCAGATTCCGCCCTGGCTGACTATTTTCATCAGCCCGCCTGCTCCTGGCGCGGCCGTTTGTAGCGCGCATAGCCCCACAGGTATTGCTGCGGGCACTCGCGCACCAGTTGCTCCATCTCGGCGTTGATCTGTTGCACGGCCTGCGCCAGTTCGCTCCCGAGAGGTTGCGCGAGGCCCCGAAAGTGCAAGCGGTAGCCCCGACCCCAAGGCAGCCGCTCACCCCAGGCCAGCAGCATGGTGGCACCCCCCTGCTGCGCCAGCCGCGCGGCCAGCGTCATGGTGTAGGCTTCGCGGCCAAAAAACGGCGCCCACAGACCCTGGCCCTCGGGCGGCACCTGGTCGGGCAGCAGGCCGACAGCCTGGCCGCGGCGCATCGCCTTGAGCATCTTGCGCACGCCGGCCAGCGTGGTGGGCGCGGTATCCAGGCCCGGGCGGTGGCGCGAGGATTCCACCACCTTGGCCAGCCAGGGCTGGCGCGCCGGTCGGAACATCACGGTCAATAGACCGTACTGCGCGCCGTAGCGAGCGGCCACACCCTGCGCGGTGACTTCAAAACAGCCGATGTGCGGGGTCAGGAATACGATCCCCCGCCCGGCCCGATAAGCTGCCTCGATACAGCCCTCGTTGTCCCATTCCAGGCGTACGGGTCGCCCCAGCCACAAACGCGGCAACTCCGACACCATGCAGCCCGCGTGGCCGACCGCCTGGCGCACCTGGCGCAAGCGGTAGCCCGCCTGCGCCACATTGGCCAGAAAGCGGCGGCGGTAGGTGGGTGAGGCCAGGAACGTCAGCCAGCCCATCAACCAGCCCAGCGGGTGCAGTAGCCATAGCGGCAATATGGACAGGGCGCGGAATACGAAAAGCATGAGTTCGTTAGAATGCAGGGGTCGCTGAGTTACTGAACAACTTGCAGGGCGACCAGGGCCAGCCAGTATAAATAGCTGGCGGCCCGTTAAATAAGTCTGCTAAAGCGTTCGCCAAGGGGCTCCGAAGCCAGAGGCAACGCTCAAACGTATGGCCACTCGCAAACACAGGAGCTTAAACACAATGGCGAACGACTTTCTTTTCACCTCCGAATCCGTGTCTGAAGGCCACCCCGACAAGGTGTCCGACCAGATCTCCGATGCGATTCTCGATGCGGTTTTCAAGCAGGACCCGCTGTCCCGGGTGGCCGCCGAAACGCTGTGCAACACGGGCCTGGTGGTGCTGGCCGGCGAGATCACGACCAACGCACACGTTGACTACATCCAGGTCGCGCGCGACACCATCAAGCGCATCGGCTACGACAACACCGACTATGGCATCGACTATCGTGGCTGCGCCGTGCTGGTCGCCTACGACAAGCAGAGCAACGACATCGCCCAGGGCGTTGATCGCGCCAGCGACGACCACCTGAACACCGGCGCCGGCGATCAGGGCCTGATGTTTGGCTACGCCTGCAACGAAACCCCCGAGCTGATGCCTGCGCCGATCTACTACGCACACCGCCTGGTCGAGCGTCAGGCGCAATTGCGCAAGGACGGCCGCCTGCCCTTTTTGCGGCCCGACGCCAAGAGTCAGGTGACCATGCGCTATGTGGACGGCAAGCCGCACAGCATCGACACCGTGGTGCTATCGACCCAGCACAGTCCCGACCAGAGCGAGACGCCGACGAAGATGAAGGCTTCCTTCGTTGAGGCCATCATCGAGGAGATCATCAAGCCGGTGCTGCCCAAGGAGTGGCTCAAGGAGACCCGTTACCTGGTGAACCCGACCGGCCGCTTCGTGACCGGCGGCCCGCAGGGCGATTGCGGCCTGACCGGGCGCAAGATCATCGTCGACACCTACGGCGGCGCCTGCCCGCACGGCGGCGGCGCCTTCTCCGGCAAGGACCCGACGAAGGTCGACCGCTCGGCCGCTTACGCTGCGCGCTACGTGGCCAAGAACATCGTGGCGGCGGGCTTGGCGCGGCAATGCCAGATTCAGGTGGCCTACGCGATCGGAGTGGCAAAACCCATGAACGTGACCGTGTACACCGAAGGCACTGGCGTGATCTCCGACGAGAAAATCGCCGCGTTAATCAGTCAGCATTTCGACCTGCGCCCCAAGGGCATCATCCAGATGCTCGACCTGCTGCGTCCAATCTACGAGAAAACCGCCGCCTACGGCCACTTCGGCCGCGAAGAACCGGAATTCACGTGGGAACGGACCGACAAGGTTGCCGCACTGCGTGCGGCGGCCGGGCTGTAAAGCCGGGCAAGCCGTCCTCCGGAGCGGCTTGCTTCACTTCGAACGGCGTTGGCCCTTTAGATCCAACTTTGTCGGCTTATCCCCGATAAATCAGGGCGTTGCGAGAATGGATTGGCAGGGGAACTGGGGGGCAAGTCACTTCGTCAAGCTATCGTGCCCAGCGCAGGACCAGCGGATCGAGCCGGCGGGCTGTCTCGATCAGTCCCGAGCGGGTATCGGGGTGCATCGCTGGCAGCGGATGTCGCGGCGCCTCGCAGGCGATCACGCCACCCTCCCTCATCAGCGCCTTGCAAGCCAGCAGGCCGGATTGCCGGTTTTCATAGTTGATCAGTGGCAGCCATTGTTGATAGAGGGCGAAGGCCTTGTCGCGGTCGCCCGCGCGGTGTGCTTCGATGATCGGGCGGATGCCGTCAGGATAGCCGCCGCCCGTCATCGAGCCGGTCGCGCCAGCGTCGAGATCGGGCATCAGCGTGATCGCTTCCTCACCATCCCACGGACCCTCCACGGCGTCGCCGCCCAAGCGGATCAACTCACGCAGCTTCGCGGCTGCACCGGTGGTCTCGATCTTGAAATATGCGACATGTTCAATTTCTTGTGCCATACGCGCGAGGAAAGACGCCGAGAGTAACGTGCCGCTGGCCGGTGCGTCCTGAATCATGACGGGAATGCCAACCGCGTCCGACAGACGCGCGTAGAAGTCGAATATCTGTGCCTCGGGCACACGGAAGGTCGCGCCGTGGTACGGCGGCATCACCATCACCATGGCCGCGCCCAGATCCTGCGCACGACGGCTTCGTTCGGCACACACCTTGGTGCTGAAGTGGGTCGTGGTCACGACCACTGGCACGCGACCTGCGACATGTTCGAGAATCGCGCAGGTCAGCACGTCGCGCTCGTCGTCCGAGAGCACGAACTGTTCCGAGAAGTTGGCGAGAATGCACAGACCGTCGGAGCCCGCATCTATCATGAAATCGACGCAGCGCTTCTGGCTTTCGAGGTCGAGTGTCCCCTGTTCGGTAAAAGTGGTGGGCACCACCGGGAAGATGCCGCGGTATCTGGGGATCATGGTCATAGCCTGTTCCTGATCAATGCGAATGGCGCGGCACGGTGGCACCGCGGCAACCAATCAGGAAATCGAAATCGCAGCCTTCGTCAGCCTGCAGCACATGGTCGCCATAAAGGCGTACGTAGCCTCCGCCCTTTGGCGCGGCAGGCTTGGCCGCGTGAACGCGTTGCCGCTCGGCCAGCTCGGCCTCACTGATATCCAGGTGCAGGCGACCGGCCTGGCAGTCGAGCTCGATCCAGTCGCCGTCGCGCACCACCGCGAGAGGACCGCCATCGGCCGCCTCGGGCGCCACATGCAGTACCACCGTGCCATAGGCGGTGCCGCTCATACGCGCATCGGAGATACGCACCATATCCTTGATGCCGCGCCGCAGCAGCTTCGGCGGCAGCCCCATGTTGCCTACCTCGGCCATGCCCGGGTAGCCCTTGGGGCCACAGTTCTTCAGCACAAGCACCGAACTCTCATCGACGTCGAGATCTTCGTCAACGATGCGCGTCTTGTAGTGATCCAGGTCCTCGAACACCACGGCACGCCCACGGTGCTGGAGCAGCTCCGGCGAGGCGGCGGAAGGCTTGAGCACCGCGCCGCGCGGCGCCAGGTTGCCGCGCAGAATACAAATGGCGCCGTCGGCGATCAGCGGCTTGTCGAGTGGGCGGATGACCTCGTCGTTGAAGTTGGGCGCCTCGCGCACGTTGTCCCAGAGCGACTTTCCGTTCACCGTAAGTGCCTGCGGATGCGGCAGCAGGCCGTTCTCGCCCAGGCGGCGCAGCACCGCCGGTAGCCCCCCCGCGTAGTAGAACTCTTCCATCAGGAAGCGGCCCGATGGCATCAGGTCGACGATCGTGGGCGTGCCACGGCCGATGCGCGTCCAGTCCTCCAGCTCAAGCTCGACGCCGATGCGCCCGGCGATGGCTTTCAGGTGAATCACCGCGTTGGTCGATCCGCCAATCGCCGCGTTGGTGCGGATCGCGTTCTCGAACGCTTCGCGCGTCAGGATTTTCGACAGCGTGAGTCCCTCGCGCGCCATTTCCACCGCACGCATGCCCGACATCTGCGCCAGCACGTAGCGCCGCGCATCCACGGCCGGGATAGCCGCGTTGTGCGGCAACGAGGTGCCGAGCACCTCAGCCATGCAAGCCATGGTGGAGGCCGTACCCATCGTATTGCAGGTGCCGGCCGAGCGCGACATGCCGGCTTCGGCCGACAGGAACTGGTGCAGGTTGATTTCACCGGCCTTGAGCGACTCGTGCAGCCGCCAAACGGCGGTGCCCGAGCCAATATCGCGGCCATCGAGCTTGCCGTTGAGCATAGGGCCACCGGTCACCACAATGGCCGGGATGTCGCAGCTCGCGGCGCCCATCAGCAATGCGGGGGTGGTCTTGTCGCATCCGGTCAGCAGCACAACCGCATCGATCGGGTTGCCGCGGATCGCCTCTTCTACGTCCATGCTCGCGAGATTGCGCGTCAGCATCGCGGTGGGGCGCAGATTCGATTCGCCGTTGGAGAATACCGGGAACTCCACCGGGAAGCCGCCAGCCTCGGAGACACCGCGCTTCACATGCTCGGCGATCTTGCGGAAGTGCGCATTGCAGGGCGTGAGCTCGCTCCAGGTGTTGCAGATGCCGATGATCGGCCGACCGTCGAACTCATGGTCCGGGATACCCTGGTTCTTCATCCAGCTGCGGTACATGAAACCGTTCTTGTCGGCGGCGCCGAACCACTCCGTGGAGCGCAGTTTCTTTTGGTGAATGTCTGGCATGAGGTAATCCTGTAAGAACAATGGGGGATGGGAGTCAGCTGCGCGGCGTACGCGATGTAAAGAAGCGTTGCAGCAGGCAGAAGACGAACAGCAGCAAACCAATCACGATACGTGTCCACCACGAGCTCAGCGTTCCATCGAACTCGATCAGTGTCTGGATGATTCCGAGGATCAGCACGCCGAACAGGGTTCCCACCACCGAGCCCACGCCACCGGTCAGCAGCGTGCCGCCAATTACGACAGCGGCGATCGAGTCGAGTTCGAGGCCGGTCGCGTGCAACGCATAGCCGGAGAGCATGTAGAAAGTGAAAATCACCCCGGCCAGGGCGGAGCAGAATCCCGACAGGGCGTAGACGCCGATCAGCGTCGACCGCACTGGCAGCCCCATCAACACGGCCGACTGTTCGCTGCCGCCAATGGCATACACCGCGCGGCCAAAGGACGTGTAATGCGCGATGAACACGCCGGCCAGCACCACGACGATCGCAATCACGGCGCTGACTGACAGTGAGGCGGCGCCCCAGACCGGTATCCGGATTTGAGAGATATCCGAGTAGAACGGGTTAGTGATGCTGATCGAGTCAATGCTGATGACGTAGCACAAGCCGCGCGCCAGGAACATGCCGGCCAACGTCACTATGAATGGCTGCAGCCGGAAACGCTCGATCAGCACACCCATGAAGGCGCCGAAGGCCGAGCCCATAAGGAGCACCAGCGGGATCACCACCGCCGGGCTCCAGCCGTGCTTCTCGATCAGCGCGGCGGACACCATGGTGGTGAGCGCGATGACGGACCCGACCGACAGGTCGATGCCGCCCGTGATAATCACAAAAGTCATGCCGACAGACACGACGATGAGGAACGCGTTGTCAATCAGCAAGTTGAGGAACACTTGCGCAGAGAAGAAGCCGACGTATCGCACCGAGCCCAGAGTGGCCATCAACACGAAAAGCGAGACAGTGGCGGCCAGCGGCAGATACTTGGGATTGACCCGCGAGCGACGCGGAACAGCTACCGGTACCGCAACCGCGCCCTTTTCGCCCGGCTCGGGCATCACCGCACTCATGGTCGCACCTCGCCAGGTGCTGCGCGCCGCACCAAGCCACCCACCGCTGCGCGAAATTCTGGCGACTGCAACAGCATCACCAGGAATACGACCACCGCCTTGACCACCAGATTGATCTCGGGCGGCACGCCCAGCGAATAGATCGAATACGTCAGTGTCTGGATGATTAGCGCGCCGATCACGCTGCCGACCAGACTGAAGCGCCCACCCATGAGCGACGTGCCCCCCAGCGTCACCGCGAGGATGGCGTCAAGTTCCAGAAGCTGGCCGGCGTTGTTGCCGTCGGCACTCTTCACATTCGAGCAGATTAGCAGGCCCGCGATGCCGGCACATAGACCGCAGAAGCCGTAGGCGCCGACGATCAGACGACGTGCCTGGATGCCCGCCCCCCGCGCCGCTGACGGGTTGATGCCGACCGCCTGAATGAAGAGTCCAAGCGCCGTACGAGTGATCGCGAGGTATAGCAACGCGAACACGGCAGCCAACACAAAAAGGGAGAATGGCAATCCGGCCAGATAGCCGTTGCCCAAGAAGAAGAAGGGCCTGTAGTAAATTGTGATGATCTGCCCTCCAGTGACGAGTTGTGCGATGCCGCGTCCTGCCACCATGAGAATCAGTGTCGCAACAATCGGCTGCATCCCGACCCAGCCGACAAGCAGCCCGTTCCACAGACCGCAAAGCAGTGCAGCGGCGACAGCAGCGAGAATCGCGACCGGCATCGGGAAACGACTTACGTTGCCCAAGACCGCTCCTCCGATCATCCAGGCCGCAACCGCCCCAGCGATCGCCACTATTGCGCCCACTGAGATGTCGATGCCGCGCGTGGCTATCACCAAAGTCATACCGAGCGACACTAGTGCCAGCGGCGCTGCGCGGTTAAGAATATCCACAAGGCTGCCGTACAAGTGCCCGCCGCGCCACTCGACGTGCAGGAAGTTCCCATTGAATAAGGCGTTGACCATCAGTAACAGCAGTAGCGTCACGAGCGGCCAGGCGAGGCGATGTCGCATGACAGTTGCAAGGGGATGAAGAGAGGTTTCAGGCATGCTCGGCAGCGATCATGTCGTACACGTCGTCCTCGCTACTGCCGCCGGGCAGTTCGCCGACCTTGCGGCGGTCGCGCAGCACCACGATGCGATGCGCCACCCGCACCACTTCGCTCATCTCAGAGGAAATGAAGATGACCGCCATACCCGCCTGCGCGAGACGCAGGATTTGTTCCATAATTTCCTGCTTCGCCGCGACGTCGATGCCACGTGTCGGCTCGTCGAGAATCAGAAGCCGCGGCTCGGTCGCAAGCCAGCGCGCGATCATCGCCTTCTGCTGGTTACCGCCCGACAGCAGCCCGATTGGCGTCTCGATACTCGCAGTCTTGATGCCCAGCGCGGCGACGAAGCGCTCGGCCAATGCCGTCTGCTCGGCGTGCGAGAGATACCTGCGCATACCGAGGCGAGCCTGCAGGGCAAGTGCGATGTTTTCGCGCAACGAGAGTTCAGCCACAATGCCGTCGGTCTTACGCTCTTCGGGGCACAACGCCAGTGCGTGCCGTATCGCATCAGCTGGGGCGGAAAAGCGGACCGCCTGCCCGTCGATTCGTAGCACCCCGCGGTCCGGCGACTCGATACCAAACAACAGGCGAGCGAGCTCGGTGCGGCCGGCGCCGAGCAGGCCCGCCAGGCCCACGATCTCGCCCGCGCGCACACGCAAGTCGACCGGCTGAAGCTGACCCGTCTGCCCCAGTCCTTCGGCCTGCAGCAAGGCGGAAGTCGCTTCGTCGAAGGCCTGCAACGGTGCGGGCCGGTCCGACTGCGCCGCCAGTTCGCGCCCCAGCATCGCGGCGATCAACGCCTGCGGGCCGAGCTCGCTGGCGCGCCATTCACCGACCCAGTGGCCGTTGCGCAGCACCGTGATGCGGTCCGACACCGCATAAACCTGATTCAGGAAATGAGTGACAAAGACGATCGCGAGGCCCTGGTCACGCAGCCGACGCAGCACCTCGAACAGCTTGTTCACTTCCTCATCGTCGAGGCTGGACGTCGGCTCATCGAGAATCAGTACCTTCGATGAAACGCCCAGCGCGCGCGCGATGGCCACCAACTGCTGCACGGCCACCGAATAGCTCGACAGCAGCAGCGTGACGTCGATGTCGAGGCCGATGCGCGCCAGCAATTCGCGAGCTCCACGATTCACTCCGGCCCAGTCAATTCGGTACCCCTGCGCGATGCCACAGCGCGGATAGCGGCCGGCGAACACGTTCTCGGCCACCGAAAGGTTGGGACAAAGGTTGACCTCCTGGTACACCGTGCTGATGCCCAGTTTCTGAGCCTCCAGCGGCGACGCCGGACAGATCGATTCGCCCCCCAGCCGCATCTCACCGCGGCTGGACGCGAACACACCCGTCAACACCTTGATCAGGGTCGACTTTCCCGCTCCGTTCTGTCCCATGAGTGCGTGAATTTCACCGGGATAAAGGCGCAGTTGTACGTCCGACAACACATTGACGCCCGAAAAGGACTTGTGGATGCCCACAAGCTCCAGCACGGGCGTGGCGTCGGGCGCGCGCATGTTCACTTGTTCTTGTTATAGACGTCGATGAACACGGCAGCCAGCAGGACGAGACCCTTGATGACTTGTTGGTACTCTATGCCAACGCCAAGGATCGACATGCCGTTGTTCATCACGCCCATGATGAAGGCGCCGATCACCGCGCCCATAACCTTGCCGACGCCGCCGTAAGCGGAGGCCCCGCCAATGAAGCAGGCCGCGATCACATCCAGTTCGAAGCCCAGACCCGCCTTGGGAGTCGCAGTATTGAGCCGCGCGGCGAAAACCAGCCCCGCGAGCGCGGCCAGCACCCCCATATTGACGAAGGTGAGGAAGGCCAGCCGCTGCGTCTTGACGCCCGATAACCGCGCGGCTTTCTCATTCCCACCGAGCGCGTAGATACGTCGGCCCACCGTGGTGCGGCTGGTTACGAAGTCGTAGGCGACGATCAGCACGGCCATCACAATCAGCACGTTCGGCAGTCCTTTGTAGGTCGAGAGCAGGTAGCTAAGCAGCAGGATGATCGCGGCGAAGAACAGAGTCTTGACGAGAAAGAAGGCGTAGGGTTCTTGCGCCATGCCGTGCTTCGCGAGCTTGGCGCGGCCACGCAGCTTGAAGAATGCCAGCGCCACTGCCGCCAGTGCGCCAAGAAGGAGCGAGATCACGTGCAGATGCGTGTCGCCAGTCAGATCGGGAACGAAGCCCGTGCTGAGCTTCTGGAAGCTGTCCGGAAACGGGCCGACAGATTGCCCCGCGAGTAGAGCCAGCGCCAGCCCCTTGAAGACCAGCATTCCAGCCAGGGTAACGATGAACGATGGGATACGGAAGGCGGCCACGAACCATCCCTGCACCGCGCCAATCAGGCCACCGACGATCAGACAGACAATGCAAGCGGGCACTGGATTCCAGTTGTACTGCACCATCAGCACCGCCGACAACGCCCCAATGAAGCCAACGACCGAACCGACCGACAGATCGATGTGACCAGCCACAATCACGAGCAGCATGCCGAGTGCCATGATCACGATATAGCTGTTCTGCAACAGCAGGTTGGTGAGGTTGAGCGGCCGCATCAGTGTGCCGTCGGTCAGCACCTCAAACAGCGCCATGATCGCGACCAGAGAGATCAGCATGCCGTATTCGCGCAGGTTGTTCTTGATGAACCCTGCGTGTTCGCGAGGCGTCGCCAGCACGGGCTCAGCCGTCTGCGCAAGGGGCGCGGTCGACTTCATGGTGTTGACTTCAGGCGACATGGACACTGCTCCCCGAGGTCACGATGGCGCGCATGATTTTTTCCTGCGACGCCTCGGAGGCTGCAAACTCGGTCACGAAACGCCCCTCGTTCATCACGTAAATGCGGTCGCACATGCCCAAAAGCTCCGACAGTTCGGAAGAAATCATGAGGATGCCCTTGGCTTCGCCCGCGAGCTGGTTGATGATGGAATAAATTTCGTACTTGGCACCGACGTCGATGCCGCGCGTGGGCTCGTCAAGGATCAGTAGCTCCGGCTTCGCGAACAGCCACTTGCTCAACACAACTTTCTGCTGGTTTCCGCCCGACAGATTGACCACACTCTGGCCGACGCCAGAACAGCGAATGTTCAATGCGTTGCGGTACTCGTTGGCGACCTGGAACTCACGACCATCGTCGATAACGCCACGTGCCGAAACAGCCGGCAGATTGGCCAGTGTCACGTTCTTGCAGATGTCCTCCTCCAGCACCAGGCCCAGGCTCTTGCGATCTTCAGTAACGTAGGCGATGCCATGGGCAATCGCGCGGCCGATGGTGCTCACATCAACCTCCTTGCCGTGCATGAAGACCTGCCCGCGGATGCGCTGGCCGTAGGAGCGTCCAAACACACTCATTGCGAACTCGGTGCGGCCCGCGCCCATCAGCCCCGCGATTCCGACGATCTCGCCACGTCGCACATGCAGATTCACGCCCTTGATTTGCTCGCGATCGGCATGCACCTCGTGATGGACGTGCCAGTCGCGCACCTCGAATACGGTGTCGCCGATCCGCGGCGTCCGCTGCGGATAGCGATGCGCCATATCTCGCCCCACCATACCGCGGATGATGCGGTCCTCGCTGATCGGGGTATCGCGGCAGTCCATGGTCTCGACGGTCGCTCCGTCGCGCAGCACCGTAATCGAGTCTGCCACCTTGGCGATCTCGTTGAGCTTATGGGAAATCAGGATCGACCCGATGCCCTGCGCCTTGAGGTCAAGCAGTAGCGACAGCAACGCGCCGCTGTCGCTTTCATTAAGGCTCGAAGTCGGCTCGTCGAGAATCAGCAGCTTCACCCGTTTCGCCAGCGCCTTGGCGATCTCGACCAACTGCTGCTTGCCGACGCCAAGGTTGGTGACGAGCGCCGTCGGCAGCTCCTTGAGGCCCACCTTGGCGAGCAATTCACGCGTTTTCGCGTAGGCGGCAAACCAGTCGATCACTCCGCCTCGCGCCGTCTCGTTGCCGAGAAAGATATTCTCGGCGATCGATAGCAGTGGTACCAGCGCGAGCTCCTGATGGATGATGATGATACCGAGCCTCTCACTATCGGCGATGTTTCGGAAGCGGCGCGCCTCGCCCTCAAAGTAGATCTCGCCTGTGTAGCTGTCGCACGGATAGACGCCACTGAGCACATTCATCAGCGTGGATTTCCCCGCCCCGTTTTCGCCCACTACAGCGTGAATCTCGCCGGCCCGAACCTTGAGGTTGACATTGTCCAGCGCATTCACTCCAGGAAAGGTCTTGGTGATGCCCCGCATCTCCAGAATGACATCGTTCACGCCGCCTCCTTATCGGACCTGGCTTTCCTTGTAGTAGCCGCTATCGACGAGTACTTGCTTCCAGTTCGCTGCATCGACGATCACCGGCTTGAGCAGGTACGAGGGTACAACCTTGACACCATTGTTGTAGGTCTTGGTGTCGTTCACCACGGGCTGCTTTCCCGCCAACATGGCGTCCGCCATGGCAACAGTGACCTTGGCAAGCTCCCGCGTGTCCTTGAACACGGTCGAAGTCTGCTCTTTCTTCAGGATCGACTTGACGGAGGGCAACTCCGCGTCCTGCCCCGTCACCACCGGCATCGGCTGCTGCGCCGAGCCATATCCCACACCCTTGAGCGAGGAGATGATCCCGATCGACAGTCCGTCGTACGGGGACAACACCGCATCGACGCGATCCTTGGTGTAGTAGGCCGACAGCAGGTTGTCCATGCGCGCCTGCGCCACGGCGCCGTCCCAACGCAGTGTGGACACCTTGTCCATACCCATCTGCTTGCTGCGTACTACCAGCTTGCCGCTGTCAATGTAGGGCTTGAGCACTGACATCGCACCGTTGTAGAAGAAGAACGCGTTGTTATCGTCGGGTGAGCCGCCGAATAGTTCGATATTGAAGGGGCCCTTGCCTTCTTTGAGCTTGAGCGCTTGCACAATATAGTTGGCCTGCAGCACGCCAACCTGGAAGTTATCGAAGGTAGCGTAGTAGTCGACGTTCTTCGAGCCCCTGATGAGCCGATCGTAGGCGATGACCTTGACGCCTTTGTCGGCCGCCTCCTGC
Source organism: Rhodoferax sp. (assembly GCA_039923645.1). Taxonomy (GTDB): domain Bacteria; phylum Pseudomonadota; class Gammaproteobacteria; order Burkholderiales; family Burkholderiaceae_C; genus Rhodoferax_A. Next base: position 5,740 of record JBDTCK010000123.1, on the reverse strand, counting down.
AGGACGTGGGACAGTGTAGTTCCGTCGATCGCTGCAATCACCAGCACCTTGGCGCCCTTTGTCAGCATGTCCTCGATCTGAGCCAACTGGGTGGGGATGTCGTCTTCGGCATACTCCAGATCAGTTTTGTAGCCTTTCGCCTGGAAGTCTTTGGCCATGTTGTTGCCGTCTGCGATCCAGCGTGACGAGGATTTGGTCGGCATCGAGATTCCGATGAGCCCCTTGTCCTGAGCCTGAGCCAAAGGCGCGAGCGCAATCAATACAGTGGCGGCGGTGCCGGCAAGCAGGGTTTTGAGGAAGGTTCGTTTCATATCATGTGTCCGTGTAACGAGTACGAGTGATGTCAAGAATTGACGTATTCCCGGAACGCCACTGACCCGTTCAGAAGGTGCGCTGGTGTTGCCACGGAAACACGGTTGAGTCCGCCCCGAAGGGGGCGAACCCGAGGTCAGTATTTCCGGCTAGGAAATTCGGCCTTGGCGACATTCATCGGGAAGATGCCTTCCTTGGTCACGATGCGATGGGGTACGGCTTTGCCAGCCACGACATCCTTCGCGATGGCCATCAGCTGGGGGCCGAGCAGTGGGTTGCATTCGACCGTGCAGTTCAGCTTGCCGGCGATCATTGCCTCGAAAGCGCCCTTGACACCATCGATCGAGACGATCGTGATGTCCTTGCCGGGATTAAGGCCGGCCTCTTCAATCGCCTGGATTGCACCGATCGCCATGTCATCATTGTGCGAGAAGAGCACGTTGATTTTTTTGCCGTCGGCCTTCAGGAAAGCCTCCATCACCTCCTTGCCCTTGGCGCGCGTAAAGTCACCAGATTGCGAGCGGATGACCTGGAATCTCGGGTCGGTCTTGATGATTTCGTCAAACCCCTTCTTGCGGTCGATTGCGGGTGCAGATCCGACCGTGCCCTCAAGTTCGACAATGTTGATGTTTCCCTTTGTGTCCTTCATGTCCTGAAGCAGCCAGCGGCCGGCTTTGCGACCTTCCTCGATGAAGTCCGATCCCAGGAAGGTCACGTACAACGAGGTGTCCTTGCTGTCGACAGCGCGATCAGTCAGTATTACCGGTATTTTCGCGGCCTTGGCTTCGCGCAGTACCGGGTCCCACCCGGTCACGACCACAGGTGAAAAGCCGATCACGTCGACCTTCTGTGCAATATAGGAGCGAATCGCCTTGATCTGGTTCTCCTGCTTCTGCTGGGCATCGGAGAACTTCAAGTCGATGCCGGCGTCCTGGGCGGCAGACTTGATCGATAGGGTGTTCGCGGTGCGCCACTCACTTTCGGCGCCGACCTGGGCAAAGCCCAGCACGATCTTCTTCTGCGCAAGGACGCTCGCGGGCAGCAGGCCGGCGAGCGACGCGGCCGCCATTGCAGTGGTAAGGGTACGTCGATTCATGGTCATGGTTGTCTCCTTCGGTTGTGAATGGAACTTCTGATTGCTGCGTCCGGTCAAGCCTGCATGTAGCCGGTCTTGACCGTCGTGTAGAACTCGGCCGCGTAGCGCCCTTGCTCACGCGAGCCGTAGCTCGACCTCTTTCGGCCACCGAAGGGCACGTGGTAGTCCACGCCCGCGGTCGGCAGGTTCACCATCGTCATGCCGACATCGGCATGACGCTTGAAATGCATTGCATGCTTGAGCGACGTTGTGCAGATACCTGCACAAAGCCCAAAGGGCGTATCGTTGGCGAGCGCCAGCGCGTGCTCGTAGTCGTCGGCGCGCAGTACGCAAGCCACCGGGCCGAAGATTTCTTCGCGCGCTACTCGATGCTCGGGTTTGGCCAGAAGCAAAGCCGGATTCATGTAATGCCCGGGCGTGGAACGCTGCACCCGCTCACCGCCGCAGACGCGCTCTGCGCCCTCGTCGCGCGCCACCGCCAGGTAAGCCTCGTTCTGTTCGAGTTGCTCCGAATCAACCACGGGGCCGATTTCGGTGCCACGTTCGAGCGCGTGGCCGACCTTGAGCGCGGCCATGCGCTGGCGCAGCCGCGCAACGAAGGCGTCGTGCACCGGCGCCTGAACGATCAGGCGGCTCGAAGCGGTACACCGCTGCCCCGTGGAGAAGAATGCGCCTTGCAACGCGCATTCAACAGCCTGCTCAAGATCGGCATCGGCCAACACCACGAGCGGGTTTTTACCGCCCATTTCAAGCTGCACCTTGGCGTGGCGCGCGGCGGCGGCCTGCAAAATCCGCTCACCAGTAGCCACCGAGCCGGTGAAGCTCAGCGCATTGACCAGCGCACTGTCGACCAGCGTCTGCCCGACCTCGCGGCCGCTGCCCATGACCAGGTTGAATACGCCCGCCGGAAGCCCAGAACGACTGATGATCTCGGCCAACGCCCATCCGCAGGCGGGCACCAGTTCGGCTGGCTTGAAAACTACCGTGTTGCCATAGGCCAAGGCCGGTGCAATCTTCCAGGCCGGAATCGCGAACGGAAAATTCCACGGTGCTATCAGACCCACCACGCCCACCGGTTCGCGCGTAACGTCAATTTGGACTCCCGGCCTGACCGACGCCATGGTTTCACCCTGAATACGCAAAGCCTCACCGGCAAAGAACTTGAATATCTGGCCCGCACGCGTCACCTCACCAACCGACTCAGGCAGCGTCTTTCCCTCTTCGCGCGCTAGCAGCATGCCCAACTCACTTTTGCGAGCGAGGACTTCGCTGCCAATCTGATCCAGCACGTCGGCACGCCGTTGCGGGGTGCTATAGGCCCAATGCGGCAGTGCATCAGCGGCCGCGCGGATCGCAAGTTCGGTCTGGGCGCGATCAGCCCGCGAATACTCGGCAATCACTTCCCCGGTGTCAGAAGGGTTCTCACTGATACCCAGAGTAACGCTGGTTTCCCAGCGGCCGTTAATGTACTGCCGAGCGTCGTGCTTGATGTCGCCGTGTTTCATGACAGGGTGGTAGGGTCTTTTCGTTGATCGGCCCGAAGTCTAGGCTCTGTTTCTATATCAATCCAATCATTTTTTCGACAAAATACATATCAATCTAAATATTCTGGAAAACCCGATGACCAACTACACCCACTGGTTTATCCGCGCCAGACTCAAAACCCGGCAGTTGCTGCTGCTGGTGGCATTGGCCGAGGAAGGCAACATCCACCGGGCAGCCAAAGTACTCAACATGACGCAACCGGCGGCCTCCAAGCTGCTCAAGGATCTGGAAGACGTTCTGGAAGTGCCCTTGTTCGAGCGGCTTCCCCGTGGAATGCGGCCGACCTGGTATGGCGAGACGATGATCCGCCACGCGCGAATGGCGCTAACCAGCCTGAACCAGGCGCATGACGAACTCACCGCGCTCAAGGCCGGCCGGTTCGGGCAGGTTGGCGTGGGCGCCATCACATCGCCGGGATTGGCCCTGCTTCCGCCGGCAGTGGCCATCGTCAAGCAGGAGCACGCCAACCTGCGCATTTCGCTGGACATCGAAACCAGCCCCGTCCTGCTCGAGCGGCTCGAGCAGGGCAAGCTCGACATCCTCGTGGCGCGGCTGTACGCGGAGCATGACAAGACGAATCTGCGCTACGAGCCACTGACCGAGGAGCCGGTCTGTGCCGTAGTGCGCCCTGGTCACCCGCTACTGAGTACGACTGGTCTGACACTGCGCGATGTGGCGTCGGCCGGTTGGATTGCGCCGCCCGCAGGCAGCGTCTTGCGCCACCGCTTCGAGTTGATGTTCCGGGAAGACGGACTGGCACCGCCGATCAATATGGTCGAGACGGCGGCGCTGCTCTTCATCACACGCATGCTGCAGCAAAGCGACATGCTGGCAGTCCTCGCGGCCGACGTGGCGCACTACTATGCGGCGCACGGCATCGTCTCGGTGCTGCCGCTTGCCATGCCTTGCCGCATGGACGCATTTGGCATCATTACTCGCACCGACCGGTTGCCGTCGCCAGCGGCCAAAGTCATGATGCGAGCGCTCAAGGCCGCCAGTCTGACGCTTTATGGGCGCAGACTCGAAGCCGAGTAGTCTGTAGCCATCACGCCCAGCCCGCGTCGACCTTGAACTCTTGTGCAGTGCACATCGCGGCGTCGTCCGAAGCCAGAAAAAGCACCATGCGCGCGATGTCGTGAGGTAACAGTTTGTCCGGCAGGCACTGGTTTCGCTTGATTTCTTCCTCTCCGGCAGAATCAAGCCATAGTCGCACCTGACGATCGGTCATCACCCACCCCGGCGACACCGTATTGATACGGATACGATCCTCGCCCAGGGTCTTGGCCAGTCCCCGCGTGAGGCCGTTCACCGACGACTTGGCAATGGCGTAGCACGGATAGCCCGCGCCCTTGCCCTGCCAGCCCGTGGAACCGAGGTTGATGATCGATCCCGATCCGAGCCGGCGCATTCCGGGCGCCACCGACTGGATGGCGAAGAATGCAGGCCGCTCGTTGACAGCCATGCGCTCGTCGTAATAAGCCGGAGTCACCGACTCCAGCGTGTGACGATCGTCGCTCGCAACGTTGTTGACCAGCACCGAGAAGTCGCCCATGGCGCCGGCCGCTTCACTGATAGCCGAATGCAGCGCGACCACGTCCCGCACGTCGCATGCACGCCACCACGGACGGGCATGCCCTGCGTCAACCAGTTGTTGCACCAACGCCTCGCTGGCTTGCGCCGCAACGTCAACGAATGCGACACGCGCACCTTGCGCTGCAAAGGCCGCCACGATCGCGGCGCCAATGCCGCTGCCGCCTCCGGTCACGAAAACTGACCGATTCTTGAGGCTGGGAAAGAGCGCGAGAGAATTCACTGCGGGCGCACTGCGCGAGGCCATGATCGATACGGATGCTTTGTTTGACATTGCAATTTTGCTATTACTTCGTATTAAAAAAATACCTATTGTGTATGACTATGCCTTGATATCATCCGCCGAGTCAATAGGTCCAGCACGCCACATCAGCAATGGGAGACATGTTTGAGTGCCAACCTGCCAACCTTCGCAGTGCCGCAGTTCGGCCCGCTCCATTGTGTCTTGCCGGCGGGAGCGCTGCTGGGAGAAGGCGCGCTCTGGTCGCAGCGTGAACAGGCGCTGTACTGGGTTGACATACTGGCCTGCCAACTGCACCGTTTCGACCCGGCCACGGCGAGTCAGGTCCATTGGACCTTTGCCGAGGAGATTTCAGCCGTTGCCGAGCGAGCGAGTGCGCATGGCCTGATCGTGAGCTTGCGGCGCGGCTTCGCTCTGTTCGACCCCGCATCTCCGGACCGCCGGCCGCACTACCTGCACCGACCCGAGCCGACGCTGCCGGGCAACCGCTTGAATGACGGCAAGTGCGACGCATTGGGCCGCTTCTGGGCCGGCACAATGGATTTCGACTGCAAGGCGCCCACCGGTGCACTCTACCGCTACGACCCCGATGGCCGTTGCACCCGCCACGACGACGGCTTTGCCGTCACCAACGGCCCGGCCTGGTCGGGCGATGGCCGAACCCTGTATTTCAACGACACCGTCGAAGGCTGCGCTTATGTGTATGACTTCGACGCCGCGGCCGGAACACTTTCAAACAAGCGGCTGTGGCACCGTTTTACGGGCGCTGATGGCCTGCCGGATGGTATGACGACCGACGCCGCTGGCCGGCTGTGGATTGCCCACTGGGGCGGCGCCTGCGTGACCTGCCACCACCCTGTGACCGCGCAGGAACTGTGCCGCGTCCCGCTGCCCGTGAGTCAGGTGACCAACTGCACGTTTGGCGGGCCGGACCTGCGTACGCTGTTCATCACCAC
>JBDTCK010000122.1:0-4507 GCA_039923645.1 Rhodoferax sp. | reverse complement strand
GCATCATGGCCACGGGTGGCGCCACGCTGCGCATGGCCGAGCGCGCAGGCCTGGGCAATGCGCTGCTCCACCTGCTGACCGGCGATGAGTTCGGCAGTGCCGAGGCGTTGCGCCTGAACTTTGTGCAAAAAGTGGTGCCCGCAGGCCAGGAGCTGGACGAGGCCCTGGGCCTCGCGCAGGCCATTGCCGCGCAGGCCCCGCTGGCGGTGGTTGCCACTCGCCGCAACGCACTGAAAGCGGTGGAACACGGCCCGCTGGTGGCGATGCAGGAGTTCATCGAGGTACAGCGGCGCCTGGCCAACAGCGAGGACGCGGCCGAGGGTGTGCGCTCGTTCATCGAAAAGCGGCCCGCGCGCTTTTCAAGCCGCTGAAGGGGCCCCCGCGATATCACGGAACTCATTTGACAATATATATTGCACACAATTTAATTGTTCGATATAATACTGCCATGACAGTGCAAAAGGTCCATTCCGATCAGGCCCTTCTGCTGGACAACCAGCTCTGCTTTGCGCTGTATTCCACGTCGCTGGCCATGACACGGCTGTACAAGCCGTTGCTGGAGGCACTCGGGCTGACCTACCCGCAATATCTGGTGATGCTGGTGCTGTGGGAGCGTGACGGACTCATGGTCTCGGAGCTCGGCGAGCGGCTTTCACTCGACTCTGGCACACTCACGCCGCTTCTCAAGCGGCTGGAGGCCTCGGGTCTGATTACGCGCTTGCGGGCGCTGGAAGACGAACGCCGTGTGCACATCACCTTGACCACGGCCGGGCGCCGGCTCAAGACGCGGGCCGCGAAGATTCCGGGCTGCATTCTCAGTGCCAGCCAGTGCTCACTTTCCGAGCTGGTCAGTCTGACAAGGCAGGTGCAGGCCCTGCGCGAGAGGCTGGCCGCCTGACGATTTCTCAACCCGCTTCATTGCCGAAGCATCACTTCCCAAAGGAACCCTCATGACCACGAAACTCGAAAAAGTACTGTACACCGCGCGCACCCACACCACCGGGGGGCGCGAGAACGGCTCCGCCCGCTCGGACGACGGCCACCTCGACGTCAAGCTGTCCTCTCCCGGCACGTCAGGCACCGGCACCAACCCGGAGCAGATGTTTGCGGCCGGCTATTCGGCCTGCTTCATCGGCGCTATCAAGGCCGTGGCCGGCAAGATGAAAGTGACCGTGCCGGCCGACGTGGCCGTGGACGCTGAAGTGGACCTCGGCCCGATCCCCAATGCGTTTGGCATTGCCGCGCGCCTGAAGGTCAGCCTGCCGGGCATGGAACGTGCCGCCGCCGAAGCGCTGGTGCAGGCCGCGCACCAGATGTGCCCCTACTCCAACGCCACGCGCGGCAACATTGACGTGACGATCACGGTGGTCTGAGCCATTTCGCTGTCGCCCAGGCGGCCCGCCGGTGTTGAATCGGCGGGCCGTTTCGTTTACCGTCCCCGCATGAATACCACCCTGCTTGTCCAGAAAGACCAACTCGCCACCACGCGCCTGGCGGTCACAGCCGAAGCGGAACTCGCGCGTGGCCAGATCCGCGTTGGCGTCGATCAGTTTGCGTTGACGTCCAACAACATCACCTACGCCGCTTTCGGCGATGCCATGAGCTACTGGCAGTTCTACCCCAGTGCCGAAGACGGCTGGGGCATCGTGCCCGTGTGGGGCTTTGGCACGGTCGTGGACTCGTTGCACCCCGGCGTTGGGGTGGGCGAGCGGCTGTACGGCTACTGGCCGATGGCAAGCAGTGCGGTGCTGTCGCCCACCCGGCTCTCGACCGGCAGTTTCATGGATGGCGCCGCGCACCGCAGCGCCCTGCACACGGTCTACAACCAGGTCATGCGCTGCAGTGCCGACCCGTTCTACAGTGCCGACACCGAAGACGTGCAGGCGCTGTTGCGCCCACTGTTCATCACCTCGTGGCTGATTGACGACTTCCTGGCCGACAACGAATTCTTCGGCGCGAATGTGATGCTGCTCTCCAGCGCATCGAGCAAGACGGCCTATGGCACGGCGTTCCAGCTCAGGCAGCGCCCTGGCATTGAGGTGGTGGGCCTGACGTCCGCGGCCAACCTGGCGTTTTGCGAAAGTCTGGGCTGCTACCACCGGGTGCTGACCTACGAGCAGCTGGACCAGGTCGCCGCCGATGCCGCGTGTGTGTATGTGGACTTTGCCGGCAGCGTCGGGCTACGCCGTGCCATCCACACACGTTTTGGCAACCTCAAGTTCAGCAGTTCGATCGGCGGTACGCACGTCGAGCAACTGGGCGGTGCCAGGGACCTGCCGGGGCCACGCGCAACGCTGTTTTTTGCGCCGGCGCAGATCAAGAAGCGCCAGGGTGACTGGGGCGGCGAAGGCCTGGGCCAACGGCTGCTGCAGGCCTGGCAAGACTTCGTGCGGCAGGTCAACGACCCCCAGAAGCCGTGGCTCACAGTGCTGCACCACCGCGGGCCGCAAGCCGTGCAGGCCGCCTACGCGCAGGTGCTGGGCGGACATGGCGACCCACGCAGCGGCCACATGTTGTCGATGCGCGCCGGGGCCGACTGAGCGCCGGCAACCGCAGCGGGGGTACGCGCGCCAATCGCCTTGGACCGCGCAGGGCGTGACGGCCGCGACGACAATCGGGGAATGCTGCCTTCCTCGACCGCGACTTCTCCAACCCACCCCTACCAGTCGCTGACGCCCGATGTCGTAATGGACGCGCTGGCCAGCGTGGGCCTGCATGGCGACGGCCGGCTGCTGGCACTAAGCTCGTACGAGAACCGCGTCTACCAGATCCACCTGGAAGACGCCAGCGCCGTGGTCGCCAAGTTCTACCGGCCCGGGCGCTGGAGCGAGGCCCAGATTCTGGAAGAGCACGCGTTTGCGGCCGAGTTGATGGCGGCGGAGATTCCTGCGGTGGCGCCCCTGCTTTTGCATGGCCGCACGCTGCACTCCTTTGGCGGGTTTGACTTCAGCGTGAGTCCACGCCGTGGCGGGCGCCCGCCTGAACTCGACGACTTCGAGGTGCTCGAGTGGATTGGCCGTTTTCTGGCCCGCATTCATACCGTGGGAGCCGCGCGATCCTTTCAACATCGCCCGGCGCTGGACCTGCAAAGCTTTGGCATTGCCTCGCGCGACTGGTTGCTGGCGCACGACAAGGTTCCGCTGGACGTGCAGGGCACCTGGCAGGCTGCCTGTACCAAAGCTATAAACATGATAGCTGAAAGTCCAATTAGGGAAATGGCTAAGAGCCAATTTGATGCCGAACCAGTGGAATCGATCCGGCTGCACGGGGACTGCCACCCCGGCAACATCCTGTGGACGCCCGCCGACCGGCCCGGCGGCGGCCCCCACTTTGTCGACCTGGACGATGCCCGAAGCGGACCTGCGGTGCAGGATCTGTGGATGTTGCTGAGCGGCGACCGGCGCCAGCGCACGGCGCAATTGAGTGGACTGCTCGACGGTTACGAACAGTTCCGCCCATTCGACCGGCGCGAGCTGGCGCTGATCGAGCCGCTGCGCACGCTGCGCCTGATCCATTACAGCGCCTGGCTGGCGCGGCGCTGGGCCGATCCGACCTTTCCGATCAACTTCCCGTGGTTCGGCACCAGCGACTATTGGCAGGGCCAGGTGCAGATGCTGGAAGAGCAAATGGAAGCCATGCAGGAAGCGCCGCTGATGGTCTGAAGAGGCCATTTCCCAGCACTCAATCACTTTCCCGGAGCGCATCCATGAACACCGTCACGATCTACCACAACCCGAAATGCGGCACCTCGCGCAACGTGCTGGGCCTGATTCGCGACCGCGGCATCGAGCCCGAGGTCATCGACTACCTGGAGCACCCGCCCGGCCGCAAGACACTGGTTGAGCTCATTGCGCAGATGAAACTTCCCGTGCGCGCAGTGCTGCGAAGCAAGGAAGCGCTGTACAAGGAGCTCCAGCTCGACGACGCGGGCTTGTCCGATGACGCGCTGGTCGACGCCATGCTGGCACACCCCATCCTGATGAACCGGCCCATTGTGGTGACGCCGCTGGGAACGCGGTTGTGCCGGCCGTCCGATGCGGTGCTGGCCATCCTGCCGTAGCACCTGCCGGCGATCACGCATGAAGAAACCGAGCCAGTCGACCCCGGTTGCAGGCAGGCATGCCGTCGCGAGGCGCCGGGCGCTGCGCGCCGTTGCCATTTTTGAAGCCGCCAAGGGTCTGGCCGCGCTGATTGCGATGGTTGGCGTGCTCAAACTGGTGCATCGGGACGTGCGGCATCTGGCGATCGAGCTGATCGGTCACTTCGGCTTGCGACCGGATGGGCACTATCCGTCGCTGCTGTTGCACTATGCCGGGCTATTGCCCGGCGCCAACCTGCACGCGCTCGTGATGTTGGCCGTCGCCTACATCATCTTGCGCCTGGCCGAGGCTTATGGCTTGTGGAATGACTGGAGTTGGGCGGAATGGCTGGGCGCATTGTCGGGCTGCCTCTACGTTCCGTTTGAGGTGCGCCACCTGCTGCATGACCCGTCCGTCATCAGCGGCGC
>JBDTCK010000121.1:0-16391 GCA_039923645.1 Rhodoferax sp. | reverse complement strand
GAACTTGTCGGTGGAATAGTGCAGGTGCTGCAGAAAATCCCGGTAGAACAGCGTCTTGCCCTGCTTGGCCAGGCCCAGCGCACTGTAGATCTCGGTGCGCGGCTTGCGCGGCATCATGCTGCGCAGGAATTGCACCCAGGCCGAAGGAATTTCCATCTCAACCATGAAATAGGCGCGCGCAAAGCTGAACAGCATCAAGAGGTCGTCTTCGCCGAACAGAGCTGCATCGATCACCAGCCGGCCGTGCTGGTTGTGCAGCACCGGCAGCGCAAACGGGACCTCGGCGAAGCCATTGATGATCTTGCCCACCACGTAGGCGCCCTTGTTGCGAAAGAACAGCCCCGACAGCACCTGAAACTGGAAATTGGCGCGCAGCTTGGTGTCGCCCAGGCGCCGCCTCAAGGCCTGCAAGACATACTCTGCGTCGCGATCGAGGTCTTCGAACGGACGGCGCAGCGCGAAATCATTCACCAGTTGCTTGATCACTTCGCGCATATTCTCGCGCGTGGGGTAATAGGCGTGGTAGGTGGGGCGCGCGGTGCTTTCGGGGTTCTCGATGTACTCGGTGCTGACCGCGGGCCGCACGAAAATGAAGTCGTTGTGGAAATGCGTGCGGTGCAGGATCCGGGTGGTGACCGAATTGAAAAACGTTTCGGCCAGTTCAGGCTGGTAGTGGGCCACCAGCAGGCCGATGTAGTGCAACTTGACCTGTTGCCACACGTCCATCGGCAGCTCGCCCGCCTTGAATTCGCGCTCGAGCCGGGTAAAGCATTCACGCACGCGCAGATCGTAAAACTCGATGCGCTCGCGTTGGGCGCGCTGCTGGCCGTGCCAGTCGGCCGTCTCGAAGCGGTGCTTGGCGCGCGCGGACTCTGTGCGAAAAAGCCGGTAATGGCGATTAAAGCCATCCACCATGGCTTTGGCGATGTCGTAGGCCAGCGGGGAATCGAGCCGCTGCGGGAACAACCTTAACTCCGGGCGCGAATCACGCCATCGATAGCGCTTCGGTACAGCGTCGGCAGCGTTTCGGCGCTGGAGACCGTCATTCTCAAGTCCTGCAGCAGGCCGTCGTTCACGCCGAAGGCCCAACCGTGAATGCTGACGTCCTGCCCGCGTTCCCAAGCGTCCAGCATGACCGGGCTGACGCAGATGTTCACCACCTGCTCGATCACATTGAGGTCGCACAACGCATTGGCGCGAGCCGCCGCGGGTAGGGCTTGCAGCAGCGCCTGGTGACGATCGCGCACGTCCTGGATATGACGGATCCAGTTGTCGGCCAGACCGATACGCGCATTTTCGATCGCGGCCTGCACGCCGCCGCAGCCGTAGTGGCCGACCACCATGATGTGTTCGACCTTGAGTCGCTCGACCGCGAACTGAATCGCCGACCACGCATTGAGGTCAGAATGCACCACGACATTGGCCACATTTCGGTGCACAAACACTTCACCCGGATCCAGCCCGGTAATCTGGTTCGCCGGCACGCGGCTGTCAGAGCAGCCGATCCACATGTATTTGGGAGTTTGCTGCTTGACCAGACTGGTGAAGAAGCCCGGCCGGTCGCGCTCGACCTGCGCGGCCCACTTGCGGTTGTGGGCGAACAGATCCTGAATGTTGGGAGTGGTCATGGCGTTATTTCAGTTGGAGACAGAGCTTGCGCACCTCGTGTCGCTGCGGTCTGTCCCGAAAGTTATCACATCGTTTCGCTGAACAGTTCCCGTCCGATCAGCATGCGGCGAATTTCACTGGTGCCCGCGCCGATCTCGTACAGCTTGGCGTCGCGCCACAGGCGACCCAGCGGGTATTCGTTGATGTAGCCATTGCCGCCGAAAATCTGGATGCCATCGCTGGCGATTCGCGTGGCGGTCTCGGCACACCACAGAATGAGCCCCGCGCAGTCCTTGCGCACCTGGCGCACGTGCTCGCTGCCCAGCGCGTCGAGGTTCTTGCCCACGGTGTAGCAGTACGCGCGCCCCGCCTGCAACTGGGTGTACATGTCGGCGACCTTGCCCTGGATCAACTGGAACTCGCCGATGCTCTGGCCGAACTGCTTGCGGTCGTGGATATACGGCACCACATTGTCCATTACCGCCTGCATGATGCCGATCGGGCCGGCCGACAGCACCGCGCGCTCGTAGTCGAGCCCGCTCATGAGCACCCGGGCGCCACCGTTGAGTCCGCCCAGGATCTGGCTGGCCGGCACCTCGACGTTATTGAACACCAGCTCGCCGGTATGGCTGCCGCGCATCCCGAGCTTGTCGAGCTTTTGCGCGATGGAGAAACCCTTCATGCCCTTTTCGATGATGAAGGCCGTGACGCCGCGCGCGCCCAGATCGGGCTCGGTCTTGGCGTACACCACCAGCGTGTCGGCATCCGGGCCATTCGTGATCCACATCTTGCTGCCGTTGAGCAGGTAGTAACCGCCCTTGTCCTGGGCCTTGAGCTTCATGCTGATCACGTCGGAGCCCGCGCCCGACTCGCTCATGGCGAGTGCGCCGACGTGCTCGCCGCTGATCAGCCTGGGCAGGTATTTTTTACGTTGCGCGTCGCTGCCATTGCGCTTGAGCTGGTTCACGCACAGGTTGCTGTGCGCGCCGTAGGACAGGCCGACCGAGGCGCTGGCGCGCGATATTTCTTCCATCGCGATCATGTGCGCCAGGTAGCCCATGCCGGCGCCGCCGTACTCCTCGCTCACCGTGATACCGAGCACACCCAGGTCGCCCATCTTGCGCCACAGATCCATCGGAAACTGGTCGCTGCGGTCGATTTCCGATGCACGTGGCGCGATCTCGGCCTGTGCAAACCCTTGCACGGCGTCGCGCAGGGCGTCAATGTCTTCTCCGAGCTGAAAGTTGAGTCCTGGCAAGTTCATGGCGATCTCCATTGCAAGAGGTTGGAATACGTTAATAGGTTTTGGGCACGGGCACCAGCGTTTGCTGCATCACCGCACACTCGCTTTGTTTGCCCTGCGCGTCCACATGCACCACCTGCGCGGTCGTCACAATGATCCGCTTGCCGGCCCGGGCCACATGCGCGGTGGCACGCAGCTCGCCATCCCGAAACGCGGCCAGAAAGTTGATCTTGTACTCGACCGTGGTCACTTCCATGCCTTCGGGCGCAAGCGTCAGCGCGGCGTAGCCGCCCGCGATATCGGCCAGCGCGCCCATCGCTCCGCCATGAAAGCCGCCCTGCTGCTGCGTCACCCTGTCCGAATACGGCAGGGCGATCTCGCACAGGCCGGACTCGACCCGTAGCAGCCGCGCACCAAGATGCCGCATCATGCCCTGACGGGTGAAGCTTTCTTCAATGCGCCGGAACAGGGCGCTCGGTGACATGTCCCTGGCAGGCGACGACGGAGTGGATGCAGTCATGGCGAAAAGTATTTCTGATTGCCGTTTTGAAAGGCGACAGCGATGGATGAGCTACCTGGACTTTTCGACCTTGGTGAGCAATGTCCTGGCCTCTTTTTCATGCGTTTTCACTTCGTCAAGGTTCGCCTGCAATTCCGCCATTGTCCCTTCCAGCTGCTGGCGATGATCCGCCAACGCGGCGAGGAATTTTTTCAACTGCGGCGCGGTGTCGCGCGGGCTGTCGTAGCTGTCGATGATCTCCCTGGCCTGCGTCAGGCTCAATCCCAGCCGCTTGGCGCGCAGCGTGAGCTTGAGCCGGGTGCGATCGCGCGCGCTGTAAACGCGAATGCGGCCACCGGGGCCTTCGCGTTCGGGCCGTAGCAGCTGCATGTCTTCGTAAAAGCGGATGGCCCGGGTGGTCAGGTCGAACTCTTTGGCAAGGTCGCTGATCGTGTAGGTAGTGGTCATGACAATGGAATGGACAGATCGAAGAGGCGTTACCCAAAGGTGACAATGCAAGGGTGGAAGCGACCCTACAATGGCCGATTACATCTTACGTTTACGTAAACGTCAACACCCAACCACATCTGCATGAACCTGCTCGAACAACAACTCCACTATCCGCTGGGTGATGTCCTGCCCGAGCCCGGCGCAACGATTGAGGTGGCGCCGGGCATCCGGTGGATTCGCATGAGCCTCCCGTTTGCGCTGAACCACATCAATCTCTGGCTGCTGCGCGACGAGATGGACGGCCCGAACGGGCTGGTAGCGGGTTGGACCATCGTGGACTGCTGCATCAGCCGCGACGAGTCCAAGGCCCAGTGGGAAGCCATTTTTGCGACACAGCTTGAAGGCCTGCCGATCCTGCGCGTGATCGTGACGCACATGCACCCGGACCATATCGGGCTGGCGTACTGGCTGTGCGAGCGCTGGCAGGCGCCGTTGTGGATCAGTGCCACCGACTACAACGTGGCGCGCCTGAGCACCCAGAGCACCACGGGCTTCGGCGGGGAGAGTGCCGCCAGGTACTTCGCCTCGCACGGTCTCACGGATCCCGAATCGCTCGAACAAATCCGCGCCCGCAACAACTACTACCCTAGCATGGTGCCCGACGTGCCGAGTAGTTTCCACCGGCTGATGGACGGCTACAAGGTGCACATCGGTGGACGCGACTGGCGCTGCATCAGCGGCTACGGTCATGCGCCTGAACACATCGCGCTGCACTGCGCCGAACTGAACGTCCTGATCGGCGGTGACATGATGCTGCCGCGCATCTCGACCAATGTGAGCGTGTACGACGTCGAGCCCGAGAGTAATGCGCTGACGCTGTTCCTCGACTCCATCGACAAATTCAAGGCGCTGGATGCGGACACGCTGACGCTACCCTCGCACGGCAAACCTTTCAAGGGCCTGCACACCCGCATAGGGCAGTTGCACGATCACCATCGCGACCGGTTGGCGGAGGTCATGGAGGCGTGCCGGATCAAGCCGTGCCACGCCGCCGACATCCTGCCCATCATGTTCAAGCGCCCGCTCGACCTGCACCAGACCACTTTTGCGATGGGCGAAGCGGTCGCGCATTTTCATGCGCTGTGGTACGGCGGCCAGCTGCGTCGCACGCTCGGCGCGGATGGCATCTACCGCTTCAGCGCCACCTGAGCACGAACGCAGCGACGGGCCGCCCCGAGCAAGTTCAGCCCCCTCGGGGGGCAGCGCAGCACACGCAGTGCAAGCGTGGGGGCTCGCTAGTCCCAGCGCGGTAGCGCCTCGTCCTTGAGCTGGCCGCGCAGCTCCGCGTAGTCGGGCACGACAGTGCGAACCGTGTCCCAGAACCGAGGGCTGTGATTCATCACGCGCAGATGGCTCAGCTCATGCGCGACGACGTAGTCGATGATGGGCTGGCGAAAGTGAATCAGCCGCCAATGCAGGCGAATCGAGCCATTGGCGCTGGCGCTGCCCCAGCGTGTGCCGGCGCTGCTCAAGCTCAGGCGGTGCCACTGCACGCCCAGCAGCGGCGTGAAATGATTCAGGCGCTCGAGAAAAATGCGCCGCGCCTGGCGCATCAGCCAGGCCTGCGCGGCATCGCGGATCTGCGCCGGCGTGGCGTTGAGCGGCAGCCCGATGTGCAAGGCAAGACGCGCCGCACCGGCACCAACGTCGGTGTGAAGCACGGCGCCCGCCTCGCTGAACACATGGCGTGGGTCGAGCACGATCATGACGCTGTTCCCCAGAAACGGCAGCGTGGCACCGTCCTTCCACTCGATCCGGTTTGAATCGAGCCGGTGCTGGCGCTCGCGCGCCTGGCCCAGTTTCTTCACGACCCAAGCGGACCGCTCGCGCAGCGCAGCATCCACCTCGCGCAGTGCGACCCACTTGGGTGCGCTTACCACCAGGCCGTCGGGTCCCACCGCGAAACCGATGGTGCGGCGCTTGCTGCGCCGGAACTCATAGGCCACTAGCGCACCGGACAACTGCGCCTGGCGATTCGCGCGCGGGTGCTGGAAGGTGGCGGGCGCCAGCGCGTTACCGGGTCCACGCGCGGCGTCGGAAGGCATCAATGGTGCTACGGATTCAACAGTCGATTGCCCAGGTTCTACAAGGGCTAAAGGCTTATTTGATCTGAAATCTGGTGCGATGCGCGGCGGCTCCGGCCCAAACAAGTCCAGCGTGAACTGAAGCAGCCGCTGCATCATCTCGACTCAATGTGGCGCGTCGGTCCGCGCGGGCAGCCCGTAGGCTTCGGGGTCGAGCCGGCGCATCTCGGCCTCGATCCAGGCCTGCACCTCAAGCATCAACTCGTCGGGCTTGCGCCCCACGCTGGGGATGGGTTTGCCGATCGAGATGTCCACGATGCCCGGCGTCTTGATGAAGGCCTTGCGCGGCCAGCATTTGGCCGACGTCACCGCGATCGGAATCACAGGCACCCCGCACTGGATCGCCAGCCGGGTGCCCCCCGACTTGTAGTTGCCAACCTGCCCGCGCGGGATGCGGGTCCCCTCGGGAAACATGATGACCCAGGTGCCTTGCTGCATGAGTCGCTTGCCTTGCTCCACCACCTTGTGGAAGGCGCGTGCGCCTTGGCTGCGATCGATATGAATCATGTCCATGCGCGCCATGGACCAGCCGAAGAACGGCACATACAGCAATTCCTTCTTGAACACGTAAGCCAGCGGGTGCGGCATGATCGCCGGCATCACGAGCGTCTCCCAGGTCGACTGGTGCTTGACCAGCAGCACCGCCGGATCCTTTTCGCCCACGGGCAGGTTCTCGAAGCCGGTGATGCGGTTCTGGATGCCGAGAATCGCTGTGCCGCCGTTCACTGCCACCTTGAGCCAGCCCGCGCACATCCAGTACATGCGGGTGCTGCTCACGAACAGCGATGCGATGATGACGAAGGTGGCCCACGGAATCACGGTGACGGCCATCCACAGCAGATGCAAGATTGAGCGGATCAGGCGCATGTGGGATGGCTCTTGCGGCAGGCGCGATTGCGTCAGGCCGTTTCGGCGGCCCGGGCGGGCTGCAGACGCTCCTCGCGCGCGAGGATAAAAGAGGCAAATGCCGCGAGATCGTCATGCACGATGGTCCCCGCGGGAAAGGCCTCGGGCAGCGGCTCACCGCTCGCCAGCCGGTCGCGAAACTGCGCGCCCTGGCCCGTCAGCAGCAGATGCACCTCGCAACCCGCAGCCACACCGGCCTGGATATCGCGCAGGCCGTCACCCGCCGTCGGCACGTTCTTGAGCTCGACGCCATAGCGCTCGGCAATCTGCTGGAACAGGCCGGGCCTGGGCTTGCGGCAGGCACAGCCCTCGTCGCTCGCGTGCGGGCAGAAAAATACGGCGTCGATACGTCCACCCTGGGCCGCCAGCAGCTTGTGCATCTTGGCGTGGATCTGGTTCAGCGACGCCATCTCGAACAGTCCGCGCCCGAGGCCTGGCTGATTGGCCGCCAGCACCACGCGCCAGCCGGCATGGTTGAGCCGGGCGATCGCCTCCAGCGCGCCGGGCATGGGAATCCACTCATCGGCGGTCTTGACGAAATCCTCGCTGTCCCAGTTGATGGTGCCGTCGCGATCGAGAATGATGAGCTTCATGGCGTGCTCACGAGCCTGGAGAGATCGGCGACGCGGTTCATGGCGTCGTGCAGGCGTTTGAGCAGACCCAGCCGGTTCAGGCGAAGCTCCAGCTCCTCGGCGTTGACCATCACACTCTCAAAAAACGCGTCCACCGGCACGCGCAGCGCTGCCAGCGTCTGCAGCGAGGCCGTGTAATCGCCGGCTTCGAACTGTGCGTTGGCGCGCGGCACGATCTGGTTCATGGCCGCGAACAGCGCTGCTTCGGCGGGCGCCTTCAACAGCAGTTCGCTGACGTGGGGATCCACATCGGGCGCTTTCTTCAGGATGTTGCCGATGCGCTTGTTGGCGGCCGCCAGGGCCGCGGCCTCGGGCAGCGCGGCAAAGGCACGCACCGCCTCCAGGCGTTTGGCGACCTCGCCCAGGCGCTGCGGGCGATCAGCGAGTACGGCGTCGACTTCCTGGGCGCTGGATCCCTGCTCACGCAAGCTGTGAGCCAGCCGATCAAAAATAAAGCTTTCCAGTTCGTCCACCCGACGCGCGTCGTAGCCTGGAATATCCTGGAAGCGCGCAGCGGCATCATCGAGCAAAGAGCCGAGACCAAGCGGAAGTTCCTTCTCGACGAGCATGCGGATCACGCCCAGCGCATGCCGGCGCAACGCGAACGGGTCCTTGTCGCCGGTGGGCAGGTTACCGATGCCGAACATGCCGACCAGGGTCTCCAGCTTGTCGGCCAGCGCCACCACGATACCAACCTGATTGCGCGGCAGTTCATCACCGGCAAAGCGCGGCTTGTAATGGTCTTCGATCGCGTCGGCCACGTCGGCACTCAGGCCGTCGTGCAGCGCGTAGTAGCGGCCCATCGTGCCCTGCAGCTCGGGGAACTCGCCCACCATGTCGGTCACGAGATCGGCCTTGGCGAGTTGCGCGGCCTGCACGGCATGCGCCGCCAGCGTGGCGTTGCCCGACGCCGTGCCGAGTTGCGTACCGATGGCTTGCGCAATGCGCATCACGCGCTGCACGCGCTCACCCTGCGTGCCCAGCTTGTTGTGATAGACCACCTTCGCCAGCGACTCGACGCGCGAGGCCAGCGACTTCTTGCGGTCCTGGTCGAAGAAGAACTTGGCATCGGCCAAGCGCGGGCGCACCACGCGCTCATTGCCCTGGACCACCGCGCTCGCGTCTTGCGGGCTGATGTTGCTGACGACGAGAAAGCGGTTCGTCAGCTTGCCCTTGGCATCGAGCAGCGGAAAGTACTTCTGGTTGGCCTTCATCGTGAGGATCAGGCATTCCTGCGGCACCTCGAGAAATTGCGGATCGAACTCGCACACCAGCACGTTGGGGCGCTCGACCAGCGCGGTGACTTCGTCGAGCAGTGCGTCGTCCTGGATCGGCTCCACGCCGCCGCCGATCTCGATCGCCGCGGCGGCGAGCTGGCGTGCGATCTCGGCGCGCCGCGCCTCGAAGCTCGCGATCACCGCGCCCTCGTCGGCCAGTTGCTGTGCATAGCTGTCGGCATCGCGCAGCACGACTGGATCGACCCTTGCCTCGAACCGGTGGCCATGCGTGTCGCGCCCCGCGGTCAGGCCCAGTGCCTGCACCCCCCGCACCACGTCAGCGCCATGCAGCGCGACCAGGCCGTGCGCGGGCCGCACGAAGCTCACGCTGCTCCAGCCCGGCAACTCGCAGCCCGTCTCGAGCTGGTAGCTCATGACTTTCGGAATCGGCAGCCCGGCGATGGCATCCAGCAGCGCCGTCTGCAAGCCCTCGGCCAGGGTCGCGCCTTGTACCGTGCGATCGAGGAAAAGCGCGTCGGCCTTGCCATCCGGCGCCCGCCGCAAACCTGCGAACGCTTGAGCATCGGCGCCGAGGGCGTGCAGCTTTTTCAGCAGCGCGGGCGTGGCATTGCCCGAGGCATCCAATCCGACGCTGACGGGCATTAGTTTGGCTTGCCGTTGCATGTCCGGCGCCTTGACTCGAACTCCTCGAATAAGTGTTGCTAGGCGGCGTGGCGACGTGAAGACATCAAACAACGCAGGACCGGGTTGCGACTCATCGAGGGCAATCGCGGCAGCAGAGTCGATCAGCCACTGGGCATTCAGCGACGCATAAAGTTCCGTTGCAAACGCCTCGCCCAGCTTGCGCAACGCCTTGGGCGGCAGCTCTTCCACGAATAGTTCAACCAGAAGGTTTTGCACGGTCATGTTCAGGCCGCCTTCTTCGTCATCTGCGCCACCCACTCTCGCGGGGCCATCGGGAAACCCAGGCGCTCGCGGCTCTCGTAATAACTTTGCGCCACGGCGCGCGCCAGGTGGCGGATGCGGCCTATATACGCCGCACGCTCGGTCACGCTGATGGCGCCGCGCGCGTCCAGCAGGTTGAAGCTGTGCGCCGCCTTGAGCACCTGCTCGTAGGCTGGCAATGCCAGCTGCACCTCGACCAGGTGCTTGGCCTGCTTCTCGTGCGCATTGAACGCGGCGAACAAAAAGTCGGCGTCGGAGTGCTCGAAGTTGTAGCTGGATTGCTCGACCTCGTTTTGCTTGTAGACGTCGCCATACGTCAGTTTGGCGCCATCTGCGCCCTCGGTCCACGTCAGGTTGTAGACGTTGTCCACGCCCTGCAAATACATGGCGAGGCGCTCCAGCCCGTAGGTGATCTCGCCGGTGATCGGACGGCAGTCGATGCCGCCGACCTGCTGGAAGTAGGTGAACTGCGTGACTTCCATGCCGTTGAGCCAGACCTCCCAGCCCAGTCCCCAGGCACCGAGCGTGGGGTTTTCCCAATCGTCCTCGACAAAACGGACGTCGTTCTTCTTCAGGTCGAAGCCGAGCGCGTTCAGGCTACGAAGGTACAGCTCCAGGATGTTGGACGGCGCAGGCTTGAGCACAACCTGGTACTGGTAGTAGTGCTGCAACCGGTTCGGGTTCTCCCCGTAGCGCCCGTCCTTCGGTCGGCGACTCGGCTGCACGTACGCAGCCTTCCACGGTTCCGGCCCCAACGCTCTTAGAAATGTAGCTGTATGCGAAGTACCGGCGCCGACTTCCATGTCATAAGGCTGCAAAAGCGCGCAGCCTTGGGCATCCCAGTAGGACTGCAGGGTCAAGATGATTTGCTGAAAGGTCAACATAGGTTCCAGAGCGCGCCGACGGACCCGGCGCAAACGGTGAGTAGCGGGCACAAGTCTGCCCGAGCCCTGATTTTACGGGCCTTCGGGCGCCCCGCCTGCGCGCCTGCGCCGCCACAATGCGACGGCGACGGTCAGCAGCGCCAGTCCCCACAGCGGCCACAGGCCAAAGCGCGACACCCACCAAGCATAGGGTGTGATGCCGTCGCGCCCCTGCACCTCGCCCACCAGCCAGCCACGCGTATAGCGTGGCAGCGCACGCGTCACATGGCCGCGGTAGTCGATGATCACGGTGGCGCCGGTATTGGTGGCGCGGATCATCGGCCGCTCGAACTCGAGCGCGCGCATGCGCGAGATTTCCAGGTGCTGGTCAACCGCGACGGTGTTGCCGAACCAGCCGATGTTGCTCATGTTGACGAAGATGGTGGGGGCTGCGGCAGTATCGACAAATCGCACGCCCAGCTCCTCGCCGAACAGATCCTCGTAGCAGATATTTGGCGCAAGCCGCTGCCCGTCCACGTTGAACGACGGCTGCCCAACGGCGCCGCGGCTGAAATTGCCAAGCGGAATGTGCATCATGTCGATGAACCAGCGAAACATCGGGGGGATGAACTCGCCGAACGGCACCAGGTGGTGCTTGTCGTACCGGTACGGCGCCAGCTGGCCCGGCGCGAACCCGACCGCCGAGTTGGTATAGCCCTGACCGGCACTTTCCAGCGGAATGCCGATAAGTGCCGCCTGCGGCCCGCTCGGGCCGGGCCGCATAAAACGCTGCTGCAGAGCGGCCCAGTAGACATCCGGCAGTTGCTGCGGCAGCAGGGGAATAGCAGTTTCGGGCGCCACCACCAGCGCCGTGTGCGCCGCCTGCAGCCATTCGCCGTACCACTGCAGCGCCAACGGAATGCCGCTGCCGCCCTGGAATTTTTCGTCTTGCGGGATGTTGCCTTGCAGCAGCGTCACCCCCAACTGGCCCGCGGTGGTACTCCAGGTCTGCCGGGCCAGTCCGATCAGGACCGCCACGGGGATGACCAGCACCACCAACGCCCATGGGCGAGCCACAAACGGCTGGCGCTGCCAGCCCGCCACCAGGTACGCCAGCCACGCGGCAATCCAGCCGACCCCATACACACCGACGGTGCTGGCAAAGACAGCCAGCGCATCGACCTGCGCGTAGCCACCGGCGCCCCACGGAAAACCGGTGAACCAGACACCACGAGCGAGTTCGGCGAGCAGCCACAGTGACGCAAAAACCGTAGCAGACAGCGTTGTACTGGCGGGCGCCAGCGCCACGAAAGCCGCACAGGCCGCGGCGTAGTACAGCGCCAGCGCGCCGGCCAGCGCGGCCACCGCCAGCGCGGCCAGCACGGCGGGCAGACCGCCATAGGCGTGCATGGAAACGAACAGCCACCAGAAGGTTCCCGCCAGCCAGGTGAACGCAAACAGCCAGCCCAGCCACGCCGCGCGGCGCCACCCATCGTGCGCCCGACACCGCTCCACCTGCCAGGCCAGCACGCCCAGCGACAACAGTTGCAGCCACCAGACCGGCGCACCTGGCGCCAACCCGAAGGCAAACGGCCAGGCCAGACTGGCGGCCTGAGCGGCGCCGGCCAGCGCCACCAGCAACAGGGAACTCACGAGGGGCGCGCGCGCAGGGCGCCGGTTTGCGTCCGGGAGACGGTCACTCACGCGGGGGCGCACGCACTAGCCCGTGAGGTCTTCGGCAGCGGCCGGCGAGACCTTGAACCAGCGCACCGCACCGCCCTTGGTGTGCAATACCACAAAGTCCAGCCCGGCCATCTTGTGCTTTTCTCCACGCTTGGGCACGTGGCCCATCTCGTGCGCGATCAAGCCGCCAATGGTGTCGAACTCGTCCTCGGGGTCGGTGCCGGCCAGCTTGACATTGAAGGTCTCGTTCACGCGCTCGATCGGCGTGTCGCCACTGACGCGGTAGGTGTGGTCGGCCAGGCCGAAGATATCGCCCTCGTCTTCCGGGATGTCGAACTCGTCCTCGATCTCGCCCACGATCTGCTCCAGCACGTCCTCGATGGTGATGAGCCCGGCGACGCGGCCGAACTCGTCGATCACAATGGCCAGGTGATTGCGGTTACCGCGAAAGTCGCGCAGCAAGTCATTGAGAGCCTTGGTCTCGGGCACGAACACGGCCGGGCGCAAGAGCGCGCGGATATTCAGCCCGGGCGCGCGCTGCAGCTTGAGCAGGTCCTTCGCCAGCAGGAAGCCGATGATGTTTTCCTTCTCGCCCTCGAACACCGGAAAGCGCGAGTGCGCGGTCTGGATCACGTCATGCAGCAACTCGTCGAACGGCGCGTCGATGTCGATCAGGTCCATGCGCGTGGCGGCCAACATCACGTCGCCCGCCGTCATGTCGGCCATGCGGATCACGCCTTCGAGCATAACGCGGCTCTCGGCTCCGATAACCTGGTTGTCCTCGGCCTCGGCCAGGGTTTGAATCAATTCGGTCCTGGAATCGGGCCCCGGGGAAATGAACTCGGCAACTTTTTGCAGGAAAGTGCGCTTGTCTTCCTTCTCATGAAAGCGCGACGGGTGCGGGTCTGACACAGTGGATGTGCGGTAGTGATGGAGCCTCTAGGATAGCGGATTGGCGCAGGAGCAGCCTTTACCCGCCCTTGCACACGCTGCCCCGAGCCTTCTGCAGCCCGGCGAGAAAATCCCAGAACTGTTTGACCTGGGCCTTGAGTTTGTAATCCAGCTCGGCGAATTGCGTCTCCACGATCTCGCTGACCCGGCTGTCCAGCGTGGCGGGTGGCAAGCGCAGGTGCGCCTCCGATTCCGAGCCGTCGCGCACCACCGTGGCACCCGCGTTCTGGGCAATCTTCAGCATCACCTTGTTCTCCGACAGCGCGTGGATGAACATGAGCTCCACACCCTCGTTGCGCGCATGCATCACGGCGCGGTCGAACAGGCGTGCGCCGTAACCGCGACCGCGCGCGTGCTTGAGCACCGACACGCCGAACTCGGCGCAGGAGTGGCACTCGGGGCTGGCAGAAAAAGCCAGGTGCGCCATGGCGATGAGCTGCAGCTTGCGGTTGTAGATGCCGAAGATATTGTCGCGCTCGAAGTTCAAACCGTCGGTGTAGCGGGTGATCTGCTCGTCGTTGGCCATATAGCCAAAACGCAAATAGCGGTCTTTTTCGTCCAGCGCCAGCAGATGCTGGTTGATGCGATCACGCTGGCCCGGGCCCAGCGAGCGGATCGGCACCATCACCGGACTGGGTGCGGCCGCGGCCCGCGCGCCAGCGCCCATTTCAGGCACGCGGCGCGGCTCGGGCGTTTCATGCGGCGGCGCTGGGATCAGTTCTTTTGTTTCAGTCATGGCTTCAATATAAGGGTTTTCACTAGTGAACCCAGCTTAGAAAAACCGGTTAACGATGAAGTCGATGCGTCTGGCTGAAATTATCAGTGAAACAAGGCTCTATCCATTACGTTGCATAGGCTATAAGCTATCAATAAAGTAGTGAGAACCAGGACTCTCGTTGTGGGAATCTGGCGCAAATCGTTGCACCGCGGTCACACCGGAAGGGCCGTCGTGGCCTTCACGCGGTCCATCACGAAGCTGGTTTTGCAGTCCTGCACGCTCGGGTGCTTGAGCAGGGTGTCCATGATGAAGCGGCTGTAATGCGCCATGTCGGCCATCACCACATGCAGCAGATAGTCCATCTCGCCGGTCAGCGCGGCGCATTCCACCACCTCGGGCCAGGTCTGCACGCTGGCGCGAAACAGGTCCATCGGGTTGCGCTTGTGGCTCTCGGTGTGCTTTTCCATGCGCACGTTGATGTAGGCCGTGAGCCCCAGGCCGACCGCTTCGGGTTTGACCAGCGCCACGTAGCGGTCGATCACGCCAGTGCTCTCCAGCCGCTTCACACGGCGCAGCACGGCACTCGGCGACAGGCTCACCGCATCGGCGATCTGGTCGTAGGTGGCGCGTCCGTCCGCTTGCAGCGCGCGAAGAATCTGTTTATCGAGCTTGTCAAGTGCTTGCATAGCGGATATTTTGCAGGTTTATTGCATCCAACACAAAGCGAGCCCGTCAATCTGCAGAAAAATTGATGCGCAGCGCCTATATATTCAATGGATAACCTTTGGAGACCTTGCCTTATGACCGCATCCACGCCGCAATCCCCCGCACAGCCCGCCAGCGGGTGGGACAACCCGATGGGCACGGACGGTTTCGAATTCATCGAATATGCCGCGCCCGATCCCGTCGCCATGGGCGCGCTGTTCGAGCGCATGGGGTTCAAGCCGGTGGCAAAGCACCGCCATAAAAACGTCACGCTGTACCGCCAAGGCGGCATCAACTTCATCATCAACGCCGAACCCGACTCGTTCGCGCAGCGCTTCGCGCGCCAGCATGGGCCCAGCATCTGCGCCATTGCGTTCCGGGTGCAGGACACAAAACGCGCCTACGCGCGGCTGCTGGACCAGGGCGCGTTCGGCTATGCGGGCCACGCCGGGCCGGGCGAGCTCAACATCCCGGCCATCAAGGGCATTGGTGACAGCCTGATCTACCTGGTGGACCGCTGGCGCGGCAAGAACGGCGCCGAGGAAGGCGACATCGGCAACATCGGGTTTTTCGACGTGGACTTCGAGGCACTGCCCGGCGTGCATGCCAAGGATGCCCTGAACCCGCCCGGTAGCGGACTGACCTACATCGACCACCTCACGCACAACGTGCACCGCGGCCGCATGAACGAGTGGGCCGACTTCTATGAGCGGCTGTTCAACTTCCGCGAAGTGCGCTACTTCGACATCGAGGGCCAAGTCACCGGCGTGAAGAGCAAGGCCATGACGAGCCCCTGCGGCAAGATACGCATCCCGATCAACGAAGAAGGCAACGAGACCGCTGGGCAGATCCAGGAATACCTGGACAAGTACCGCGGCGAAGGCATCCAGCACATCGCGCTCGGCTCGAACGACCTGTTCAAGACCGTGGACGCGCTGCGCGCCAAGGGCGTCAAGCTGCTCGACACCATCGACACCTACTACGAGCTGATCGACAAGCGCATTCCGGGCCACGGCGAGAGTGTGGCCGAGCTGCACAAGCGCAAGATCCTGCTCGACGGCAAGAAGGGCGCACTGCTGTTGCAGATCTTCAGCGAGAACCAGCTCGGACCGATCTTCTTCGAGTTCATCCAGCGAAAGGGCGACGAGGGCTTTGGCGAAGGCAACTTCAAGGCCCTGTTCGAGAGCATCGAACTCGACCAGATGCGCCGCGGCGTGCTGGGAAAGTCATGAGCGAAGCCACAGCAAGCGTGGTGGCCACATCCTACGGCGCCAGCGAACGCCCGCCGCGCGGCGACTACGCGCGCGAGGGGCAAGTGCACGCCGACTACACCTGCCCGCAGAACTACGCGGCCTACACCGCGCAGGACCACGACACGTACCGGCGCCTGTACGAGCGCCAAGTCGCGCTGATCCCCAACCTGGCCTGTGACGAGTTCATTGCCGCGCTGCCCGCGCTGGGCGCCAGGGACCGCATCCCGCGCTTCGAAGACATCAATACGCGCCTCTACAAAGCCACCGGCTGGGAAATCGTCGCCGTGCCGGGCCTGATCCCCGAGGTGCCGTTCTTCACGCTGCTGGCGAACCGCAAGTTCCCCGTGACCGACTGGCTGCGCACGCCAGCTGAGTTCGATTACATCGTCGAGCCCGACGTGTTCCACGACCTGTTCGGCCACGTGCCGCTGTTGTTCAACCCGGTCTATGCCGACCATATCCAGGAATACGGCAAGGGTGGCCTGAAAGCGTACGGGCTGGGCGCCTGCGAGCTGCTCAGCCGCCTGTATTGGTACACCATCGAGTTCGGGCT
>JBDTCK010000120.1:0-25484 GCA_039923645.1 Rhodoferax sp. | reverse complement strand
GTACCAGCCGTGCCGCCATGTTCGGACTCACTTGGTTCTTTGCGCGGCGATGTGCTCACTCAAGGTGCGCAGCGAGCGAAAAATCTCGCCGTTGTCCTCGTGGTCGGCGCGCAGCTGCAGGCCGTATTTCTGGGAGATCACGAGAGCCACCTCGAGGATGTCGATCGAGTCCAGGCCCAGCCCATCACCATACAGCGGCGCATCGGGCGCGATGTCCGCCGCTGGCGTTTCAAGGTTGAGGGCGCTCACCATCAGCTCGGCCACTTCGCGCATCAGCGCGGGGTCCACCTGGGATCCAGGCAATGGAATGTCAGACAGGATAGGGATGTTGGACAGGGTCATGGAGTGAGACGGATCGGTTTACCAGCTACGACTACCATGTTCACATGAGCTCATGGACTCGCCGCAGAAGTGCTATTTTACCCGGCTGTGGGCCAAAATCGGCCCACGCGGGCTAAGGCCGGACACGCCAATGACGCCATTGGCTTGTGCCTTGCACACTGTCGTTTTTTGATACAAGTGACTTGCATGAATTCCCCCGACGCTGCGCTCGACCCCAGCCGCTGCCCGGTATGCGGCAAACCCAATGAGTGCGCCATGGAAGTCGAGCGCGTCACGGGTATCACGCAGCCACCGTGCTGGTGCACGCAGGTGGCGTTCCCGCCGTCGCTGCTGGAGCGCGTGCCAATGCCGGCACAAGGCCGCGCGTGCATCTGCCAGGCCTGCACGAGCGGCTTGACGCAACAAACGTAACGAATGTGACGCTATTGAATTGATGGCGACCAGTCATTTCCTGATAAGGGTTAGAGCCACTTTTTATCAATAATTTCAATGCGCGCCGACCGCACCAGCACGCCAACGCATTGCAGCTGGTGAACGCCAGACGCGTTCAGCTGCCCGGAGCGACTGCCCGCCGCACCACGATCTTTGACACGCGGATGCGGTGGCATGCGATTGGCCCCGTTGCGATGCGGCAACTGCGAGACAAGTGCGCCACATCAGATTTCGTGCAATGACACAATAAGGAATGCTATCGTTACCCCGTATCCCACCCCACCATGTGCCAGCTGCTCGGACTTAATTGCAAAACGCCCACGGACGCGACCTTCAGCTTCACGGGGTTTTGCCAGCGCGGCGGATTGACCGACCATCATGCCGATGGCTGGGGCATCGCGTTTTTCGAGGGTCGCGGGCTGCGCCATTTTGTCGACCACCAAAGCGCGGTGGAGTCGCCCGTGGCCGAGCTGATCCGCCGCTATCCGATCAAGAGCCGCAACATCGTGGCGCATGTGCGCAAGGCCACGCAGGGTGACGTGTCGCTGGAGAACGCCCACCCATTCGTGCGCGAACTCTGGGGCCACTACTGGGTGTTTGCGCACAACGGCGACCTGAAGGATTACCACCCCCGTCTGCACAGCAGCTTTCACCCGGTCGGCAACACGGACAGCGAGCGCGCGTTTTGCTGGCTGATGCAGCAACTCGCCAAGTCGCACGCCGGTCTGCCCAGCGTGCAGGAATTGACGCTCACGCTGCAGGAGCTGGTGCCGCAAATCCGGCGCTACGGCTCGTTCAACTTCCTGCTCTCGAACGGCGAGGCACTGTGGGCGCACGCCTCCACCAGCCTGTACTACCTGGTGCGCCAGTACCCGTTTGCGCACGCCACACTGTCCGATCAGGATCTGTCGGTCAATTTTGCCGACATCAACTCGCCCGAAGACCGCGCGGCGGTCGTGGTGACCACGCCGCTGACGAAGAACGAGACCTGGACCGCCTTTGCGCCCAACGAGCTCAAGGTGTTTGTGGACGGCGTGCCGCTCGCGCAGAACTGAGCCGCGGTCGGCGCGTTACAGCGCGGCTTCCAGCGCATCGGCAAACATGGCGGCCACGTCGAAGCCGGTCTGCTCGAAGATCTCCTGAAAGCAGGTCGGGCTGGTGACATTGATTTCGGTCACGAAGTCGCCAATCACGTCGATCCCCGCCAGTAGCAGGCCGCGCGCCGCCAGCACCGGCCCGAGCGCCTCGGCAATTTCGCGGTCACGGTTGGAGAGCGGTTGCGCCACGCCTTTGCCGCCCGCCGCCAGGTTGCCGCGCACCTCGCTGCCCTGCGGAATGCGCGCCAGGCTGAACGGCACCGGCGCACCGCCGATCACCAGCACGCGCTTGTCGCCCTGCGCGATCTCGGGCAGGAATTTCTGCACCATGACCGACTCGGCTCCGCCCTTGTTCAGCGTCTCCGTGATGCTGCCCAGGTTCAGTCCGTCCGCACGCACGCGGAAAATCCCCATGCCACCCATGCCGTCGAGCGGCTTGAGGATGATGTCCTGGTGCTCGGCGTGAAAGCGCTGGATGTCGGCAGCGCTGCGCGTGACCAGGGTCGGACCGATGAACTGCGCAAACTCCATGATCGCGAGTTTTTCGGGATGGTCGCGCAGTGCCGCCGGCTTGTTGAAGACGCGGGCGCCTTCGCGCTCGGCCTGCTGCAGCAAATGCGTGGCGTAAATGTATTCGGCGTCGAACGGCGGGTCTTTTCGCATCAAAACAGCGCCGAAGTCATTGAGTGACATACGCTGTTCGCTATCAATTTTGTACCACTGCGAGGCATCGCCTGTCAGCGTGATGGCGCGCACATCGGCCTGCACCAGAGCGCCCCGCATCCAGGACAGTTGCTGCGGCTCGCACGCCGCGATGCGGTGCCCGCGTCGCTGCAGCTCGCGCATCATGGCGAACGTGGTGTCCTTGTAGATCTTGAAATGCTCGAGCGGATCGGCAACGAAAAGAATGTTCATTGAAAAAGTCGAATAGGGGCGAAAGGAAATCAGTCAGCGCGACCGTACTGTTGCACAAACAGGGCGATGGCGCCGGCCACCACACCCCAGAAGGCCGAGCCCACGCCCGCAATCACGACGCCGCTGAGGGTCACGAGGAAGGTAATGATTGCGGCCTCACGATGTGATTCGTCGCGGATCGCAGTCGCCATGCCGCCACCGATCGTGCCGAGCAAGGCCAGCCCGGCTATCGCCGCCACCAGTTCTTTTGGGAACGCCGTGAGCAAGCCCGTGACGGCGGCGCCGAAGATGCCGATCACGATATAGAGCGCACCACAGGCGACCGCCGCCGTGTAGCGTTTTGCGGGATCCGCATGGGCTTCCTGCCCCATGCAGATAGCGGCCGTTATGGCGGCGAGGTTCAGCGCATAGGCGCCAAAAGGTGCCAACACCAGTGTGGCGAGCCCGGTGAGGGTGATGATTTTCGAGATCGGAATGCCCTTGCGGCCGCCATAACCCGTGGCCTGAATGACGGCCACACCCGGCAGATTTTGCGATGCCATGGTCACAACAAACAATGGCACGGCCAGGCTGATGATGGCGCTCCAGCTGAAGCGCGGCGCCGTAAACACCGGCCGTGCAAGGTCAAAGCCAACGCCAGCCCCTGCCAGTTCTCCACGACTCGCTACAAACGCAATAGCAACGGCAAAAGTGACAACCACCGCATAGCGCGGCAGCCAGCGTTTGCCGAGCAGGTAGGTGGCCAGCATGAGCAGCACCAGCGGCAGCGCCGTCTGTGCGGCAGCAAACGCATCCAGGCCAAAGCGGGCGAGCACGCCGGCCAGCAGCGCCGAGGCAATCGCCACCGGGATGCGGTTCATGATTCTTTCAAACCAGCCGGTGACTCCGGACACGGTGATAAGCGCGGCACACACCATGAAGGCGCCGACCGCTTCGGCCATGGAAAAACCACCCGTCAGCCCCGCAGTGGCCAGCACGGCGGCACCGGGCGTGCTCCACGCCACCATCACAGGCATGCGCAGCAGCAGTGAAGGCACCAGCGAGCACAGCCCCATACCCAGGCCCAGCGCCCACATCCACGAGGATATTTGCGCGGGGGTCGCATGAAAGGCCTGCGCTGCCTGAAACACGATGGCGACCGAGCTGGTGAAGCCGACCAGCACAGCGACGAAGCCGGCGGTGAAGGCGCCGAGGGACAGGTCTTTGAAAAAACGCATGGGCGAGAGGTGCGCAGTGGGGCGACGGGCGCAGTGGCTGCGCCGGCTCAAATCTCGATTTTCGAGCCCAGCTCCACCACCGAGTTATTGGGCAAATTGAGGAAATCCGCCGCACCACTGGCGGTGTGGTGCATTTGGGCAAACAGCTTTTCGCGCCAGGGCGCCATGCCACTGCCAATGGTGGGAATCACGATGTCGCGAGACAGGAAATAGCTGGTCGTCATCGGCTCGACATCGCAACCCCGGCCGCGCGTCTGCTGCAGCGCGCGCGGCAGGTCAGGATCGTTCTTGAAACCATAATGGATGATCACCTGCCAGCAGTGGTGCCCCAGCGCTTCAATCTCCAGCCGCTTGTCCATACCGATCCAGGGCACTTCATGGTTGCGCACCGTGACAAACAGGTTTTGCTCGTGCAGCACCTTGTTGTGCTTGAGGTTGTGCAGCAGCGCGTTCGGCACCATGCCGGGTTCGGCGGTCAGGAATACGGCGGTACCGGCCACGCGCGCTGGCGGACTCACGAACACGGCCTCGAGAAAACTCGGCAGGTCGATGGCATCCGTGCGCAGCCTGGTATTGAGCAGCTGGCGGCCCTCTTTCCAGGTGATCATCAGCGTGAAAACGCCCCCCGCGATCACGATCGGGAACCACCCGCCTTCAAGGATCTTGAGCATGTTGGAAGACAAAAATGCCAGGTCCACCACAAAGAAGCAACCGGTCGCGGCAATGCACAGCGCCAGCGGATAGTTCCAGCCAAAGCGCACCACAAAGAAAGTCAATATCGTGGTGATCAGCATGTTCCCGCTGACCGCGATGCCATAGGCGGCAGCCAGCGCTTCGGACGATTTGAACAGCACCACCGCCAGCACGATTGCCACAAACAGCGCCCAGTTCACAAACGGCAGGTAGATCTGCCCGGTTTCCTTGATGCTGGTGTGCAGGATCTGCATGCGCGGCAGGTAGCCCAGCTGCATGATTTGCTTGGTGGCGCTGAAGGCGCCCGAGATCAGCGCCTGGGACGCGATCACGGTGGCCATCGTGGCCAGTGCCACCAGGGGCAGTAACGCCCAGTCAGGCGCCATCAGATAAAACGGATTCTTCACGGCCTCGGCATTCTTCAGCACCAGCGCGCCCTGCCCAAAGTAGTTCAGCACGAGGGCCGGCATGACGATGCTGAACCAGGCCGCACGGATCGGCCTTTTGCCAAAGTGCCCCAAGTCCGCGTACAGGGCCTCGGCGCCCGTCACGCACAGGATGATGGCGCCCAGGATCACGAAGGTCACGCCCGGACTCGCATGCATGAAGCGCACCGCGTAGTACGGGCTCAGCGCCTTCAGAACCGCCGGGTGACCGATGATCTGCACCAGGCCGAGCAGGCCGATCGCGAGCAGCCAGACGAGCATGATTGGGCCGAAAAACCTGCCGATGTCGGTGGTACCGCGCTTTTGCACGACAAACAGCAAAAACAGAATCACCAGCGTGAGCGGCACGACATAGTCCTTGAACGCCGGGGATACAACCTCCAGCCCCTCGACCGCCGACAACACGGAGATCGCTGGCGTAATGACGCCGTCCCCGTAAAACAGGGCCGCCCCGAACATGCCGATGAGCAGCAGGCGCCGGCGTAGCGCGGGGCGGTCGTTCACCGCATTCGACGCCAGCGCCAGCATGGAGGCCGTGCCGCCTTCGCCGTTATTGTCGGCACGCAACACGAGCACCACGTACTTGATGGACACGATGATCGTCAATGTCCAGAAGAACATCGACAAAATGCCGTAAATATTGTCGTGCGTGAGCGCCACGTGCCCGGTCGTGAAGACCTGCTGGAACGCATACAGCACGCTGGTGCCGATGTCACCGTAGACAACACCGATGGCACCGAGCATGAGCGCCGCCGAAGATGATTTGGATGCTGCCACTAATTGATGCACCCGGTCTCGATACCGCACCGGCTTGTGTTGCTGCGAAGAGGGCTATTCTGCACTCGGCGGGCAGCAGCTCATGTCACTGAAAACACCCGGATGCTGCAAATCGCCGGATTGTTGCAGTGCAACAACTGACGGCTGGGCGCACCGGGGCGGCTTCAGTCGTAGATTTCGGCATCCGGATCGGTGGCTTCGAGCTCGTAGCTGGCGGCCAGCATGGCCAGCCGGCCAATCACACCGTACATGTAAAAACGATTGGGCGCACTGGCGCCAGGCTTCATGCCGAGCTGAGGTAAGCGCGTACTCTCGGCAAATGCCAATGGGACGAAATGGGAGCCCGGCGCATTCAGGTTTTCGTCCACGCCGCGTTCGGCATGGACACGGTAGAAACCGCCCACCACGTAGCGGTCCATCATGTAGACCACCGGCTCGGCCACGGCATCGTTCATGCGCTCCTTGGTCAGCACGCCTTCCTGGATGATGACGTTACTGACTTCCTGGCCGGCCTGGATGAAGTCCATCCTGTTTTTGTTTTTCCGGTCGAGCGCTTCCAGGTCCTTCGCGTCGCGCACCGTCATGATGCCCATGCCGGAGGTGCCGTTGTCGGCCTTGACCACCACGAACGGCTTTTCGTTGATGCCATATTCCTTGTATTTGCGCCGCACCTTGGTCAGCAGCGCATCGACATTGCTGGTCAGACAATCCATGCCCGCACCCTGCGCAAAATCCACCTCGCCGCACTTGCCGAACATCGGGTTGATCAGCCAGGGGTCGATGCCCAGCAGTTTGCCAAAGCGCTTGGAGACTTCTTCGTAACTGTGGAAATGGTTGCTCTTGCGCCGCACCGACCAGCCCGCGTGCAGCGGTGGCAGCAGGTACTGCTCGTGAATGTCTTCCAGAATGCCGGGGATGCCGGCGGCGAGGTCGTTGTTGAGCAGGATCGTGCAGGGATCGAAATCCTTCAGCCCGAGGCGCCGGCGGTTTCGAATCACGGGCTCCAGCGTCACGTGCTCGCCGTGCGGCAATTCGACCCTGGTGGTCTTCTTGATGGTGGGGTCGATCGAGCCGATGCGCACGTTCAGCCCGGCCATGTGGAAGATGCGCTGCAGCTGCGCCACGTTGCTCAGATAGAAGGTGTTGCGCGTGTGGTTTTCCGGGATGACCAGCAGGTTCTTCGCTTCGGGGCAGATCTTTTCAATCGCCGCCTGCGCCGCCTGCACGGCCAGCGGCAGCATTTCGGGCGTCAGGTTGTTCCAGCCGCCAGGGAACAGGTTGGTGTCCACCGGCGCCAGCTTGAAGCCGGCATTGCGAATGTCGACCGCGCTGTAGAACGGCGGCGTGTGCTCCATCCACTCAAGACGGAACCAGCGCTCGATGGCGGGCATCGAGTCGAGAACGCGCTGTTCCAGTTCGTTAATGGGACCCGTGAGGGCAGTAATGAGGTGGGGAACCATGTGGCCCTTTGTCTGATGGTCCGGAAAATGCCGCTCTGGATTTTAGAGCCTCGGGGTGAGCCCGCGAAATACAAGAGCGACGAGCCGGCCGGCATTGTCCGGCCGTGACCCCAGTGCGCTTAGATCGGCTTGCCCGCCGTGCCCTTCAGCCAGAGCAGCGGCAAAGATGACGGCAGGCTCGCGACGATCATGTACCAGGCCTTCGCTACGTACGGACTTCACCCTGACCCAGCACGACATACTTCAGAGAGGTCAGCCCCTCCAGGCCGACCGGCCCGCGCGCATGGAACTTGTCGGTGCTGATGCCGATCTCCGCCCCCAGGCCAAACTCGAAGCCGTCGGCAAAGCGGGTGCTGGCATTGACCATCACGCTGGCCGAATCGACCTCGCGCAGGAAGCGCTGCGCGTGCATATGGTCGCGCGTGACGATGGCATCGGTGTGATGGCTCGAATAGCGGTTGATGTGCGCGATGGCCTCATCGATATCGGCCACTACCTTGATGCTGATCACGGCCGCGAGGTATTCCTCGGACCAATCGCTCTCCACCGCATCGACCACCGACATCCCTGATTTGATAGCGTCTTGTGTAGATGGGGTAAGGGCTACAGGTCGATTTGATCTCAATATTTGGGCAGCCACCGGGTCGCAACGCATCTCCACGCCCTTGGCCGCGAAGATAGCGCCGATGCGCGGCAGGAACGTGCCGGCCACGCCCTGCGCCACCAGCAGGCCTTCGGCCGCATTGCAGGGGCTGTATTTCTGCGTCTTGGCGTTGTCGGCAATCGTCACCGCCATGTCCAGGTCGCACGGATCGTCCACATACACATGGCAGTTACCGTCCAGGTGCTTGATGACCGGCACCTTTGCGTCGCGCGAGATGCGCTCGATCAGGCCCTTGCCGCCGCGCGGAATGATCACATCGACAAACTGCGGCATTGTGATGAGCTGGCCCACCACCTCGCGGTCGGTGGTTTGCACCAGCTGCACGGCGTCCGCTGGCAGGCCGCTCTCGACCAGCGCCTGCTGCACCAGTTGCGCCAGCACCCGGTTCGACTCGATCGCCTCCGAGCCACCGCGCAGAATGCAGGCGTTGCCGCTCTTGATCGACAGGCTGGCAGCCTCGATGGTCACGTTGGGGCGGCTCTCGTAGATCATGGCGAACACGCCGATCGGCACCCGCATTTGGCCGACGCGAATGCCACTGGGCTGCTGGCGCAGAGCCGTGACCTCGCCAATGAGGTCGGGCATGGCGGCAAGCTGCTCGCAGCCCAGGGCGCAGGTTTCGATCGCCCGCGCGTCCAGCTTGAGCCGGTCCACCAGCGGTGCGGCCAGACCGGCCGCCACCGCCCGGTTGATGTCCTTCGCGTTCTCCAGTTGCAGCGCTGGTACGTTGGCGCGCAGCAGGCTCGCGAGCTTGCGCAATGCCACATTTTTGATAGCAGTATCTGCACGCGCCATAAGGGCTGATGCCGCTTTTGCTTGCAAACCCAAGGTCCGGGCGTATTCGACGATGTCGAGAGCCGATTGCGCCGCCGCGGGCCCGGGCTGGCGCCTTTCGCGGGGGGAAGCGGCCAGCGTAGGGAGATCTCTGAGCGGGTTCATGCCAATATTTTGGCACGCCCCGGCGCGCCCGAGGTTTTCGCCGGCAGCACGGCACACGCGCAGCACAAGGCCAGCGCAAGCCGCTGCAGTGCCTGCCACGGGTCACTCGGCCAGTCGGGCTGCTTGAGGCCCTTGACGATGCCATCGACCTGGTGCGCCGCGTACAGCAGATTGGCCAGCGTGGTGTCACTCAGGCGCGGCAGCGCGCGCTCGAACAGGCGCTCGCGCAGGCCCCAGATGCGCTGCTCGCGCAGCGCCATGGGCAGCGGTCGGCCCGCCTGCATCGCGTCTTTCACCCGCTTGAGGGCGCGAATGTCCTCGGCCAGTGTGTAGTGCACCAGTACTTCGGCCTCGCCCTCGGCCTGCAGCCCGTCGAGCATGCGCATCACACGCCCGATCTGGCCACCGAGGACGGCTTCGGACAGCTTGAACACGTCGTAGCGCGCTACATTCAGCACGGCGCGCTCGATCTGCTCGAAATCGAGCTCGCCCTGCGGGTACAGCAGCGCCAGCTTCTGGATTTCCTGGTGCGCGGCCAGCAGGTTGCCTTCCACCCGGTCGGCAAAGAATTGCAGCGTGCGCTGGCCGGCTTCGCCTGAGGCCACGCGCTGGCCTTGGGCCTGCAGGCGCTGGGCGATCCAGGCCGGCAGCGCACCGCGCTCCACCGGCTCGACCTGCAGCGTGACGCCAAAGCTCTCCAGCGCCGCGAACCAGGCACCGGTCCGGGTCGCCTTGTCGAGGCGCGGCAGCAGCACCAGTGTGAGGGTGGCCTCGGCGCCTTGCGACTGGCTTGCGAGTTGTTGCAGGGCCGCGCTGCCCTCCTTGCCGGGCTTGCCCGATGGAATGCGGACTTCCACGATTTGCCTGTCGGCGAACAGGCTCAGCGAGCCGCCCGCTGCCAGCACCTCGCTCCAGTCGAAGTGGGCGCCGGCCACCGTGTGCAGCGTGCGCTCGGTATAGCCCTGACCTCGGGCCGCGGCGCGAATCGCGTCGGCCGCCTCCTGGATCAGCAGCGGCTCGTCGCCATGCAGGGTGTACAGCGACTTGAGCCCGCGCTCGAGATGTTGCGACAGTTGGGCCGGTGCAAGCTGCATGAGCTCCAAGTTTACGCGGCCTTGGGCCAGCGCCGGGGTTGCTCAATGTCCCCCACGCTGGACGCTTCGCGTACTGCGCTGCCCCCCAAGTGGGCTGGCCTTGCTAGGGACGGCCCGGCGCGGCGGCCGGTGGCCCCCATGCGTCCCTGATAGATATTGTTCAGCTTCAAGGTCAGGCAGTAGGCAGAGCCGCCGGAGCGGTTGAAGGAACCCAGCGGCACCACGTGGACGCGGTAGCCGCGCGCCGTCAGCAACTGGCGCAGCGGCTCGCTGCAGTGGCACATCACCACATCGCGGCCGATGCAGACCGAGTTGACGCCCAGGTGCAGCGCGTCATCCATCCCGGCCTCGATCAGCGCATCGCCCGCCATGGCCCGAATCTGCGCCCGGCCGGTCTCGGTGAAGGCTTCAGGGTAATACAACACCTCGCCGCCCGAGAGCAGGCAAAAGCAGGTGTCCAGGTGGTAAAAGCGCGGGTCGGTCAACGCCAGCGCGAGCGTGGGAATGCCGAACACCTGCTCGATCGTGTAGCGCGCCTGCGGGCTTGAGCGCTGGCCATGGCCCATCCACATGATGCCGCGGCCGGCGTCGAAGATGGCGTCGCCCGCGCCCTCAAAAAACACGCCCTCGGGCGGGGTGTGCAGCGAGTCGACCTCGCCGCGCGCCAGCAGTTGTTCGAACAGGCGCCGGCCGGGCGCTTCTTCGCCCCGACGCTCGTCGTTGAGATAACGCGCCAGCACCACCTTGCCGTCCAGCACCACCGCGCAGTTGGCGGTGAACACCAGATCGGGCAGGCCGTGCGCGGCGGGCTTGACCACCACCCTGGCGCCCAGGGATTCGTAACAGGCCTTGAGCGCGACCCACCCGCTGTGTGCGTCCTGCGACAGGCGCTGCGCGTCAAGCGACCAGCGCGTCGGGTCCATCCAGGGATTGATGGCGTAGCTGACTTCGAAGTAGTCGGGCGGGCTCATCAGCAAATGCGGCGCCGTTGCAGGCTCAGCTGCTGCGGGCAGCGAAGCGGTCATGGCATGGGCCTCCTGGAGGGGACGTGGCGATGGCGCATTTGCTCCAGAATTTATAGCGAGCTTTTGGCGCATTGCAAGGACAATTTTTTCAAACACATCCACGGCCTGGTCGATCTGGGCGCGGCTGATGGTCAGCGGCGGCGCAAAACGGATCACACTCTCGTGCGTTTCCTTGGACAGCACACCGCGCGCCGCCATGCGTTCGACCACTTCGCGCGCGCTGACCCAAGCCGGGTCCATCTCCACGCCGACCCACAGGCCGCGCCCGCGCACGGCACGGATCAGCGGTTTGGCCGCGACCTGCACCGTATGCAGCCGCGTCAGCAAATGGCGGCCCAGCGCCGCGCTGCGCGCCACCAGATTCTCGTCTTCCATCACCTGCAGCGCTTCGAGCCCGACCGCCGCGGCCAGCGCATTGCCGCCAAAGGTGGAGCCGTGGCTGCCCGGCGTGAACACGTCCATCATGGCGTGATTGGCCAAAAACGCGCTGACCGGCAGCAGACCGCCGCCCAGCGCCTTGCCCAGGATCAGCGCATCGGGCCGGATGCCGTCGTGCTCGAACGCAAACCAGCGCCCGGTGCGCCCCAGTCCGGACTGCACCTCATCGAGGATCAGCAGCACATTGTTTTCAGTGCACCATTCGCGCAGCTCGGCAAAGAAACCGGGTGGCGGCAGCACAATGCCGGCCTCGCCCTGGATCGGCTCGACCAGCACAGCACAGGTGCGAGGCGACGCGCAAGCGCGTACGCTGGCCATGTCGCCAAAGTCGAAGAACCTGAAACCGGGCGTCAGCGGTCCGAAGCCGGCCTTGTAGTCCGGCTCGCTGGAGGCGCTGATCACGGTCGTGGTGCGACCATGGAAGTTGTTGCGCGCCACCAGGATTTCGGCCGTGCCGTCGGCAATCCCGCGGACTTGGTGGCCCCAGCGACGCGCCGCCTTGATGGCAGTCTCCACCGCCTCGGCGCCGGTGTTCATCGGCAAGGCTTGTTCGAATCCGGTCAGGGTGCAGAGTTTTTCCAGAAACGCGCCCAGCACGGTGCTGTGAAACGCGCGCGACGTGACCGCCACCTGCTGGAGTTGGCGCGTGGCGGCCGCGAGCAGACGCGGGTGCAGATGGCCGTGGCTGACGGCGGAATACGCACTCATCATGTCGAGGTATTCCCGACCCTCCACGTCCCACACCAGGCAATCGAGAGCGCGCTCCACCACGACCGGTACCGGATGGTAGTTATGAGCACAAAATTCGGCTTCGGTATTGATGAAATCTTGCGATTTCGCTCTTTTTTCAATAGCCACGATGATCTCCTTGATTGAGATCAGTGTAGGCCGTCCTCCGCTTCGACGACGGTGAAGATGAGCCGTCGGCAGCGCGTTAGCGGCCGTTTATTCGTACCAAAACTTCCGATTCGGAATGATGTTTCCCGACTACAGAAACGCGGCGACCGGCCAACGCCACTGCACCGGGGCAGCGACCAGCGGGGAGCCCGTTAACGCAACGGAAAACCGGTGAATTCCTTGATGGTCTGCAGTTCGGTATTGGTGACGATTTTCTCGATGCCCAGCGTCACATCGTCGAACCAGGCGCTGATGAGCGAGTGGTATTGCGTCAGGTCACCGCAGGCCAC
This sequence comes from Rhodoferax sp., assembly GCA_039923645.1. Lineage (GTDB taxonomy): Bacteria > Pseudomonadota > Gammaproteobacteria > Burkholderiales > Burkholderiaceae_C > Rhodoferax_A. Next base: position 12,758 of record JBDTCK010000120.1, on the reverse strand, counting down.
GCGCACCAGATAGTCGTAGCGTCCGCTGATCACGTAGCAGGCCACCACTTCGGGCGTCGCCGCCATACGCTGCTCGAAGCGCTCGACGATGGCCCGGCGCTGGTCCTTCAGCGCAATTTCGGCAAACACGCAGATATGCTCCCCCAGGCTGGCCCGCGCCAGCACGGCGCGGTAGCCCTCGATGTGGCCATCGGCTTCCAGCTTGCGCACGCGGTTGAGGGTGGCACGGGCCGACAGGTTGACCAACTGCGACAACGCCTGCATGCTGGCGCGGCCGTCACGTTGCAGCGCAGCCAGCAGTTTGCGATCGGTGCGGTCGAGGGGCATGGTCAGGCTGTCAGTGGAGGATGGAACTACGCGCGGGATGCGCTGCTCAGGATCCAATCTGATCAGTTGAGGACAGAGCTCCGCACCTACGGCGCTGCGGTCTGTCCCGCAAGACTTCATGCTTCATATTTCCTTCACCGCCGCAAGGCGGCGCATGAGCTGCTGCACGATATCGGTCTGCATGTCACGGTACAGCAGTTCTTCTTCGGACTCCTTGGCCAGCAGCACCGACGAGTTGTAGCTCACGTTGCGCCGCTGCAGCAATTCGGTCTCGGGAATCAGTTCCTTGCCATCCTTGCCGCGCAGCCTGAACTTGACGCGCAAGCGAAGCTCCAGTTCGCGCACCTGCCCGGCGGAGTTGAGCGCCACCACCACGCGTTCGCGCTGGTCGCCCAGAATGTCCAGAATGACCTGGGCGTCGCCCTGCTGTCTGGCGTCGGTGATGACCTTCAATTTGCCACTTGCCACCAGGTCGCGCTTGAGTTCATTGCCCAGTGGAGTGGCGGCCACGCTGTACAGCGATGTGAAGGCGAAGTTGGGAGCCTGGCGCAACTGGAAACCGCAGGCCGTGAGCGCGGCGAGCGGCACCAGGGACAGAAACAGACGGCGTGGGGGTAATACAAGCGGCGCGGTACGCGCGGCGGCCAGTGCAGGCGTGCCGGTCATCAAATCACCACATTGACCAGCCGCCCGGGCACCACGATCACCTTTTTCGGCTTCGCGCCCTCGGCCGCCTTGACGAAGGCCTCGCTGCGAATCGCGATGCGCTCAATCGCGTCCTGGCCGGCACCGGCGGGCACACGAATGGCGCCGCGCAGCTTGCCATTGACCTGCAGCACGAGTTCGATCTCGTCCTGCTCGAGCGCGCTCGGGTCCACCTGGGGCCAGGGCGCATCGAGCAGCTCGCCGTGCCGTGCCGCCAGACCCAGCCCTTGCCACAAGGCATGGGTAATGTGCGGCGAGACCGGGTACAAGCAGCGCAGCAGAATGCTGAAGCCCTCGGCCAGCGCCGCCTGGCCGCCGGCCGAGCCGTCGCTCTTGAAGCTCTCCAGTGCATTGAGCATCTTCATCGCCCCCGAAACGACGGTGTTGTACTGCATGCGCTGATAGTCGTAGTCGACCTGCTTGAGCAGGCTGTGGATTTCGCGTCGCAGCGCCTTGGATTTTTCATCAAATTCGACGCTGGCCTTTATGGGGCCTTCATAAGTCACTACGTTTTTTGCAGCGAACCCCCAGACCCGTTTCAGAAAACGGTATGAACCTTCCACGGCCAGGTCGTTCCATTCGAGCGTGGCCTCGGGCGGAGCGGTGAACATGGTGTACAGGCGCGCGGTGTCAGCGCCGTACTTCTCGATCAGGTCCTGCGGATCGACGCCGTTGTTCCTGGACTTGGACATGGTGCCCACGCCCTCGTAATCGATCAGCGTGCCGGCCGGCAGCGCGCCCACGGCGTTCTTGAGGCGCGCGCCCACCTGCTTGCCGTCCGGGTCAATCACGGGTTGGACGTCGTGCGGCCAGTAATATTCCTTGCCACCCTTGTCGGTGTGGCGCGAGTAGATGTGGTTGAGCACCATGCCCTGGGTCAGCAGCTTGGTGAAGGGCTCGTCGATCTTGACCAGGCCCAGGTCGCGCATCACCTTGGTCCAGAAGCGCGCATACAGCAGATGCAAAATCGCATGCTCGATACCACCGATGTACTGGTCCATCGGCATCCAGTAGGCCGCGCCCTCGGCCACCATTTTGTCGGTGTTGGCCGGGTCGCAATAGCGCATGTAGTACCACGACGAATCGACAAAGGTGTCCATCGTGTCGGTCTCGCGCCGCGCCGCCTTGCCGCAGATGGGGCAGGTCACCCCCGCATGGAAACCTTCGTGTTTGAGCAGCGGATTGCCTGAACCGTCGGGCACGCAGTCCTGCGGCAGCACCACGGGCAGATCTTTTTCCGGCACCGGCACGGCGCCGTGCTCGGGGCAATGGATGATGGGAATGGGTGTGCCCCAGTAGCGCTGGCGGCTCACACCCCAGTCGCGCAGGCGCCACGTGGTTTTCTTTTCGGCCAGCCCACGGATCTGCAGCGCGTGGCACACCGCTTCCACGGCTTGCGTGCACGGCAAGCCGCTGAAGCTGGCGGAATTGATGGTGACGCCCGCCGCCTTGTCGGCGTACCAGTCCTGCCAGTGGTTGAAGTCGTAGTGCCTGCCCTCCACCAGCACCACCTGCTTGATCGGCAGGCCATACTTCTTCGCGAAGGCGAAATCACGTTCGTCGTGCGCGGGCACGCCCATCACGGCCCCATCGCCATAGCTCATCAGGACGTAGTTGCCGACCCACAGCGGCACCGGGTCACCCCCCAGCGGGTGCGTGACGTACTGGCCGGTGAACATGCCCGTTTTCTCGCGCGCCGCGAGCTCGGCTTCGGTCGTGCCGCCCTTCTGGCACGCTTCAATGAAGGCCGCGAGCTTCGGATTGGATGCGCCGGCATGCGTGGCCAGTGGGTGTTCCGGCGCCACGGCGCAAAAGGTCACGCCCACGATGGTGTCGGCCCGCGTCGTGAACACGTACAGGCGCCCGTCCTGGATCGGCTGGCCACTCGCGTCCCGGATACCGTGCGTGAACGCGAAGCGAACGCCTTCGCTCTTGCCAATCCAGTTTTCCTGCATCAGCTTGACCCGCTCGGGCCAGCCCGGCAACTGGGTCTGCACGTGCTCCAGCAACTCCCCGGCATAGTCGGTGATCTTGAGGTAGTAGCCGGGAATCTCGCGCTTTTCCACCGCGGCGCCGGTGCGCCAGCCCTTGCCGTCGATGACCTGCTCATTGGCCAGCACGGTCTGGTCCACCGGATCCCAATTGACGACCTGGGTCTTGCGGTAGGCAATACCCTTTTCCAGCATCTTCAAAAACAGCCACTGGTTCCACTTGTAATACGTGGGGTCGCAGGTGGCGACCTCACGGCTCCAGTCGATCGCCAGGCCCATCGCCTGCATCTGCTTCTTCATGTAAGCGATGTTGTCGTACGTCCACTTTGCGGGCGGCACGCCGTTCTTCATGGCGGCGTTTTCGGCCGGCAGGCCGAACGCATCCCAGCCCATGGGCATGAGCACGTTGTAGCCGTTCATGCGCAGGTAGCGCGTGAGCATGTCGTTGATGGTGTAGTTGCGCACGTGGCCCATGTGCAGCTTGCCGCTCGGGTAGGGCAGCATGGAGCAGGCGTAGAACTTCTTTTTGGCCTGTCCGCGCACGTCGTGCGCGTTCTCGCTCACCCGGTACGCATCCGTCGCGATCCAGTGGGCGTGCGCCGTCTGTTCTACGTCAATATGGTTGTATTTATCTTGCATGGGGAAAGGAAACCTGTCGCGGCAATGAGGTTGCAGGCACTTAGTTGACCCGCATGAATGCCCGATTTTAGGCGCTGCGGCTGCTGGCGTGGGTACTGCTTACTTCGCTGCGGGCTTTGGCGGATCGGCGACGAAGCCAATCCGGTTCAGGCCCGCTTGCTGCGCCGCGCCCATGATCTGGACCACACGGCCGTACGGCACGGCCTGGTCCGCACGCAGCTGCACCTCCGTGTCGGGATTGCGTGCCGCGGTTTGCACCAGGCTGGCGGCCAGCGCGGCCTGGGTGACAGGTTTGTCGTTCAGGAACGCCTGGCCCGTCTTGTCGACCACCAGGGTGACGAACTTGGGTGCATCGCTGGGACTGCTCGCGCCAGTTTGCGGCAAGTCCAGCCGGATCGAGCTGGCCAACAAGGGCGCGGTCAGGATGAAAATGACCACCAGAACCATCATGACGTCGACCAACGGCGTCACGTTGATGTCGCTCATCGGCGCCGCGCGCTCGCTATGTTCCAGACGACCAAAAGCCATGATGCAACCTGTCGCACGCGGTCAGGGAGGAGGCGGGCGTTCGCCCGCAGGGCTTGCCATCAATTCACGAATGTCGCGCGCAAAACCTTCGAGGTCGGCCTCGATGCTGCCGACAAAGCGCCCCAGCACGTTGTATGCCAGCACCGCCGGAATAGCCACCGCCAGGCCAGCCGCGGTCATGATGAGCGCCTCGCCCACCGGACCGGCAACCTTGTCGATCGTGATCTGGCCGACCCCCGAGATGCCGACGAGAGCGTGGTAGATACCCCAGACCGTGCCGAGCAACCCGACGAACGGCGCGGTGGAGCCCACCGTGGCGAGCAGCACCTGGCCAAACTGCAGTTTGCGTAGTACACCATGCAGCGCGTCGCGCAACACCCGGGTCAGTTGCTGGGAGCGGTTGCCGGCGCCCGCCAGTGTCTGGGGCGATTCTGTTTTGATAGCAATTACCAAAGGCAACACAAGGGCCTCGCGGTCAAATGCCGCGACACGCTGACGGGCCTCGTCGACCGTGGCGGATTGCCAGAAAGCCGCCGTGCTACGGCTCACGTCGCCGCTGGCGCGACGCAGCAGCCAGGTTTTCCAAAGGATCACTACCCAGCTGGCCACCGACATCACGAGCAGCAGCGCCGTCACCAGTCTGGTGATGAGATCGCCTTGCGCGAGCAGCGCCACCACCCCCATGGCTACTTCAGATCCAGCACGTCGAACATGTCAAACATGCCGGTGCGCCGGCCAGCCAGGTAGCGCACCGCGCGCAGGCTGCCCTGCGCGTAGGTCGAGCGGCTGGACGATTTGTGGGTGATTTCGATGCGTTCGCCAACGCCGGCAAACAGCACGGTGTGATCGCCCACGATGTCGCCGCCGCGGATGCTCGAAAAGCCGATCGTCGTCGGGTCGCGCTCGCCGGTGACGGCCTGCCTGTCATACACGGCGCAGTCCTTCAGGTCGCGCCCCAATGCGCCGGCAATGACCTCGCCCATCTTCAGGGCGGTGCCCGAGGGTGCATCGACCTTGTGCCGGTGATGCGCCTCGATGATCTCGATGTCATAGCCGGTGGACAACGCCCGGGTCGCCATCTCCAGCAGCTTGAGGGTGACGTTGACGCCCACGCTCATGTTCGGCGCCATCATGATGGCGATGTCTTTCGCGGCGGCGGCAATCTCGAGCTTTTGCGCGTCGCTGAAGCCTGTGGTACCGATCACGGCGTTCACACCCAGCTCGCGGCATATCTTCAGGTGCGCCAGCGTACCTTCGGGTCGCGTGAAATCGATCAGCACCTGGGCATTCTGCAGGCCCGCGTGTAAATCGAAGGTTATGGGCACGCCGCTCGCGTGCCCCAGGAAGGCGGCCGCGTCAAGGCCGATGGCCGGACTCTGGCCCATGTCCAAGGCGCCCGCCAGCTGGCAGTCATCGGCGGCCCGGATGGCCTCGATCAGCATGTGGCCCATGCGGCCGCTCGCGCCAGCCACGGCGATCCGATGCGGCAGGGTGTGCGCTGTGTGTGTCATGAAGCGGATTGTCGACCGGGCTCAGCGCCCAGCAGCCTCAAGCGGGGGGTAGCTGTCAGGCAACGGTGCGCTGGACTTCGACAATGCAGAGGCGGGGGCAGGCGCCGGCGGGAACTTCTGCAGGCTCTCCGGCGAAGCCTCCAGCACCGGTATCTTGCCCATCTTGCGGCCGGACGAAAGCGAGGCTACAAACTCGGCTTCGCTGGGCATCTCGTCGCCTTCAAAGCGCTCGAGCACGTCGTTCTTGAAAAACACCGTCAACTTGCGCTCCTGCGAAGCAACGCCCTGGCGCTTGAGGGTGAACACATAATCCCAGCGATCTGCATGAAACATGTCAGCCATCAAGGGCGTACCCAACACGTCCTTGACCTGCTGGCGACTCATGCCGGGCGTCAGCGCCTGGACCTGCTCCTTGGACACGAAGTTGCCCTGCACGATCTCCACCTTGTAGGGCGTGATGATCCCGACCACGCTGTTACTGGCGCTGTTGAAAGTGCTGCAGGCGACCAGGCCCGCGCCGGCAATCAGGCCCAGGCTCAGCCGGGCGCCTCGAAGGTACATGAAACGCATGGGTAAATGTATGGCGATATGATCGACCCATTGTAGCGGCTGAGCCTGTCAGGGCAGCCTGCCCCGCCCACACCGAAAGACGCACTTGGCCAACATCGACGAACTCAAGAGCACCGGGTTGAAAGCGACGTTGCCACGCCTGAAAATCCTCGAGATTTTCCAGAAAGGGACGCAGCGCCATATGACCGCTGAAGACGTTTTCCGCGTCCTGCTGGAAGAGCGCTCCGACATCGGGCTGGCAACGGTGTACCGCGTTCTGACCCAATTCGAGCAGGCGGGCATTTTGAGCCGCAGTCATTTCGAGAGTGGAAAGTCCGTCTACGAGATCAACGAAGGCCAGCACCACGACCACCTGGTGTGCCTGGACTGCGGCAAGGTCGAAGAGTTCTACGACCCCGAAATCGAGGAGCGCCAGCATGCGGTCGCCCAGGCCAAGGGCTTCGCGATCGCCGACCACGCGCTGAGCCTGTACGCCAACTGCACCAAGGAAAATTGTCCGAATCGGCCACCATCACACCACCGCGGCTAGCGCTGGCACGGGCCGCAGCGTCAGCTTTTCTGTTCCATCGCGCGCCGGTGCCGCGCCACGAACTCCTGATAGGTGTCGATACCGCGCAATTGCAAAATGGTGCTGCGCACCGCGGCCTCGACCAGCACCGCAATATTGCGCCCCGCCACCACCTGAATCACCACTTTGCGTATCGGCACGCCGAGCACGTCCTGTGTCAGCGGTTCGAACGGCAGCCGTTCGTAGTCGCGCTCCAGGGTTTCACTGCGCACCAGATGGACGATCAGCTTGAGCAGCATCTTGCGCCGCACGGCGGTCTCGCCAAAAATGGCGCGAATGTCGAGCAGGCCGATGCCGCGCACTTCGAGCAGGTTTTGCAGCAGCTCGGGGCAGCGCCCTTCAACTGCGGTCTGGTTGATGCGGTCAAACTCGACAGCGTCGTCGGCCACCAGACCGTTGCCGCGTGAGATGAGTTCCAGCCCCAGTTCGCTCTTGCCCAGACCAGACTCGCCGGTGATCAATACTCCCAGGCCCAGGATGTCCATGAACACGCCGTGCATCGAGGTGCGATCGGCAAAGTGCCGCGATAGATAGGCGCGCAGCACGTCGATGACAAAGGCGGACGCCTCGGGAGTGGCGAACATCGGAATCTGGGCCCGCTCGCACATCGACAGCAGCGCATCGGGCGCAGTCTGGCCGTCGGCCAGCACCAGCACCGGTGGCTCCAGCGTCACGATGCGCGCGATGCGGCGCGCACAGTCTTCGGGCGTGCCCCTGAGCAGATAGGCCACCTCGCGCGGCCCGAGCAACTGCAGCCGATAGGGGTGGATGTAATTGAGATAGCCCACCAGGTCGGCGCCCGAGCGTGCCGCCTGCACAGCGACGTCGTCGAAGCGGCGCTCCGAGGCACCCAAGCCCGCCACCCATTCCCATTTCAGGGCGGCACGGAACACCTCAAACAGAACGTCGGCGCTGACGACGGTGGGCTTCACAAACTTGCGTCAGCGCACCGACCGATGATCAGGCGAGTTGGGCCGACTGCCAGGTCGAAATCAGTGAGTGCAGGAGCGTCGCATCGGTGCTCGCCTTGATTTTTTCCCGCAAGGTCGCATCGCTCAGCAATTCAGCAATTTCGGAGAGGATTTCCAGATGCTTCTGGGTGGCAGCCTCAGGCACCAGCAGGAAGATCAGCAAGCCCACCGGTTGCTCGTCGGGCGCATCGAAACCGATCGGCTGAGCCAACTGGAACACTGCCGCCATGGGAGCCTTCAGGCCCTTGATGCGTCCGTGCGGTATCGCCACGCCATGTCCGAGTCCGGTCGATCCCAGTCGTTCGCGGGCAAACAGACTATCGGTCACAAGCGCACGCGACAGGCCATGGAGGTTTTCGAACAGCAAGCCGGCTTCTTCGAAAGCGCGCTTCTTGCTGGTGGCATCGACGCTCACAAGGACCTGGGCAGCGGGAAGGATGGACGCGAGACGGTTCATGGCGGTAATCAAAAGGGATTATGCACCTGGGCCGCGGGAGGCTCACACGCATGTGAAAAAACAGCGGTAATACCAACTTGAAGTGTCAATTAAGTCACGATCCTCCTCAAAAAAAACCGCCCGTGAGTTCGGGCGGCCGGGTCGCGATTGGGGCAGTGTTTAGATGACCGCCGCGCGCTTGGCCCCCACCTGGTTGTGCTGCTGCAGTCGGCCCTTGTGGCGCACGACCTGTCGATCAAGCTTGTCGACCAACTCATCCACGGCAGCGTACAGATCTTCGTGCGAGCTTTCTGCGAACATGTCGTTACCCTTGACATGGATATTGCACTCGGCTCGCTGCCTTCCTTCCTTTTCCTTCTGTTTCTCAACGGTAAGCAGCACCTTGACATCGACAACCTGGTCAAAGTGGCGGCTGATTCGATCCAGCTTGCTTGTCACGTAGCTTCGTAGGGAAGGGGTGACTTCAAGGTGGTGACCGCTGATCGTCAAATTCATAGAAACCTCCTGGGCTCTGGGTTGAAATTGCCACCCGCGAGGCTGCAAGTGGCAGGCGAAGCGTAAATCTCTGAAGGTGAGTTCACTATGCCCCGGTTGTCTTTTAAAAGCAATCCCCGCGCCGCGGGAGTCTTGACAGCCCTGCATATCCGCCCTATGAAGCAGGGGCCTGTCATTGTGGCTGTGCCGCGACCCTCTCACCTTCTTCATCCATGAGTCTGGACACCGTTCTCCACGCCGGTTTTACCCAAACGCCCCATCCCAGCAGCGCGCTGGTTCTCATGGGAGGCGGCGCCCGTACCGCCTACCAGGTCGGTGTGCTGCAGGCGCTCGCAGCGATGCTGCGCAAGCGGCGGAATGCCCCGCCAGACTTCCCGTTCCAGATACTGGTAGGCACCTCGGCCGGGGCGCTGAACACGACCTATCTGGCCGGCTGCGCCACGGCGGGCCTGCAAGCTTTCGACCAGCTGGCCCGGTTTTGGGGAGGCCTGCGTTCCAAGGCCGTTTACGAGTCCAACATTGGGTCGAGGATTCCGTGGACGGGCACTGCGGGCCGATTTCTTGCGGCCATGAGCCTGTCGCGCCAGGCTCTGGCACAGGGCGCCATCCTGAACAACATGCCCCTGGTGGACACCCTGCACCACGCGATATCGCTGCCGGCCATTGAAGATGCGCTGCGTAACTGCACAATCGAGGCACTGGCCGTCACCGCTTCCAGCTACACCAGCGGTGTGCACTGGACTTTTTGCCACACGGCGCAGGACGAGATCGCCAAGCCCTGGGTGCGGCCGGGACGTCGCGCGGAGTTCCAGCCCATCACGATAGAGCACCTGATCGCCTCCAGCGCCATACCGTTTTTATTTCCGGCGACCCCGCTGTGGGTCGACGGCAGGCGCGAGTTCTTTGGCGACGGCTCGATGCGACAGGTCTCGCCCCTGTCGCCAGCCCTGCACCTGGGCGCACAAAAAATATTGGTCGTGGGCGTTGGGCAACCCCAGCGCTCGGCCATGACGGGTGGCACGGCGCAAGAAGGCGCGCTCGAGCCGACACTGGGCAACATCGCTGGCCATGCCATGGCCAGCGTATTCCACGACACGCTACAGGCCGACGTGGAGCAGGCCCAACGCGTGAGCAAGACCCTCAAGCAGCTGCCGAGCGAACTGGTGGCTGGCCTGCCCTACCGCAGCGTAGATGTTTTGTCCATCCAGCCCAGCCAGTCGCTCGACGCGCTGGCGCAGACCCACGCCCGCGAGCTGCCCGCCGGGGCGCGCCGCGCGCTGGGCGGTCTGGGCGCAATCAAGGGCGGCGGTGCCGCACTGGCCAGCTATCTGCTGTTCGAGCCCGGCTTCGTGCAGGTCCTGATGGCACTCGGTGCGCAGGATGCCGATGCCCGCAAGGGAGAGTTGCTGGCGTTCTTCGCAAACTCCTGAGATGGGGCGCGATGCGATAATCCAGACTCATTCCGCTTGACATGCTCAACATCTTCTCGCTCGCCAATGGCCGCCTGTTTCAGGAGGAAATCGAGTCGATGGAGGAGTTATCGCGTTTCCAGCCGATCTGGGTCGACCTGGAATCCCCTACAGTCGAGGAAAAACACTGGATCAAGCAGTATTACGGCCTGTCCATCCCGCAAGATGCGATGGACGAGGACATTGAGGAATCTGCCCGCTTTTACGAGGAAGACAACGGCGAGCTGCACATCCGCAGCGACTTCCTGATTGCCGACGAGAACGAACCGCGCACGGTGCGCGTGGCCTTCATCCTGAACCAGCACAACACCGATCTGAAGAGCTGCGGTGTGCTGTTTTCGATTCACGACGAGGACGTACCAGTCTTCCGGCTGCTGCGCATGCGCGCGCGCCGCGCCCCCGGCCTGATCGAGGATGCCAAGGATGTGCTGCTCAAGCTGTTCGATGCTGATGCCGAATATTCGGCCGACACGCTCGAGGGCATCTATGTGGAGTTGGAGTTGGTCAGCACCCAGGTCCTCTCCGGCCACGTGACCGACGCGCTGGCCGGCGAAGTGCTGGGTGCGATTGCCCGGCACGAGGATTTGAACGGGCGCATCCGGCGCAACATGATGGACACGCGTCGCGCCCTGAGCTTCATGATGCGCAGCAAGATGCTGGGCGCCGAGCAATTTGAGGACGCGCGACAGATCCTGCGTGACATCGACTCCCTGGATTCGCACACCGCCTTCCTTTTCGACAAGATCAACTTCCTGATGGACGCCACGGTTGGCTTCATTAACATCAACCAGAACAAGATCATCAAGATCTTCTCGGTGGCCAGCGTGGCGCTGCTGCCGCCCACTTTGATCGCCAGCATCTACGGCATGAACTTCAGGGCCATGCCCGAGCTCGACTGGACCCACGGCTATTCCTATGCGCTCGCGCTGATGCTGGCCAGCGCGCTGGTGCCGATGTGGTACTTCCGCCGACGCGGCTGGCTGAAGTGACTCCCTCTGAGGCGCTGCGCGCCATCTGTTGGCCTGGATTGCGCCAGCTGCATACACCAGTCAAATCAACCTCCAGCCCTTACCCATCATGGGCTGGCTACTATTTATTTCATAGTTTTTCCAACAACGCCTGCACCATATGCTCGGCATAGCGGCTTGCCACGGTCTGCACGAACAACGCAAAGTCGCCATGCGCCTGGTCGTCCGCGCGGACCGAAATGGTGCGCACGGCGGCGAACGGCACGCCGTAGTCGAGGCTGACCTGGGCCACCGCCGCGCCTTCCATCTCGACCGCCAGCGCCTGATGTCCCGCCAACTGCAAGGCGCTGCGCAGTGCGGCGGACTCACCGGTCGCCGACACGAAGCGGTCACCGCTGGCAATCAGGCCGCGATGCACCCGGTGCGCCGCCACCCCCGTTGAAGCATCAAAGCCGGCGCCATCGCTTGCCAGATAATCCTTAGCCGCTTCAAAAAGAAGAGCTGACAAGGCCACGTCGCAAGCGATCAGTGATCGGCCGTACAGCGGCAACTCGTAGCGCGGAAAGATCGGCGAGGCGTCCATGTCGTGCTGCACAAAGCCACTCGCCACCACCACATCGCCCACCTGCACGCCCGGTGCCAATCCGCCGGCGACACCGGTGAACACGATGCGCGCGACGCCAAATTGCTCGATCAGGGCAGCTGCAGTGGTCGCCGCCGCCACCTTGCCGATGCGCGACAGCGCCAGCACCACGCTCTGACGATACAGCTCGCCGAGCCAGAAGTCACGTCCCGCGTGGCGGATTTCTTGCGGTCGCTGGAGCAGCGCCAGCAAGCCGTGCTGCTCTTCGGCCAGCGCACTCAGAATGGCAGTGGTCATGGTGCCGGCGATTGTGGCATCGACAGGCCGACGGCGGGGAAGTGGGAAAGTTTGAGAGGTGTATCAGCGAACACCGCGGAACCGGCTTCGCCGGGCCGCTGGTGTTGCCCCCTGCAAGGGGGGAGGAGGCTACGCGAAGCGAGCAAGCCTGGGGGTGTGCTAATTCTTGTCGCGCAATTCGCGGCGCAGGATCTTGCCAACCGGGGTCTTGGGCAGATCGGTGCGGAACTCGATCACTCTGGGCTGCTTGTAGCCGGTCAGATTGGCCTTGCAAAAGGCGCGCACCTGGGCCTCGGTCAGGGTAGGATCCTTCTTCACGACGACCAGCTTGACGACCTCGCCCGACTTTTCATCGGGGACGCCCACGCAGGCGCACTCCAGCACGCCCTCGAGTCCGGCCACCACCTCTTCGATTTCGTTCGGGTAGACGTTGAAGCCGCTGACCAGGATCATGTCTTTCTTGCGATCCACGATCTTGAAGAAGCCTCGCTCGTCCACCGTCCCGATATCACCGGACTTGAAGTAACCGTCGGGCGTCATGGCCTTGGCGGTCTCGTCGGGGCGCTGCCAGTAGCCGGCCATCACCTGCGGCCCCTTGATGGCGATCTCGCCGGGCTGGCCGGGTGCGACCTCGTTGCCGTCGTCATCGAGCAGCTTGAACCAGGTGCTGGGCAGCGGC
>JBDTCK010000119.1:0-15113 GCA_039923645.1 Rhodoferax sp. | reverse complement strand
CATCAATGTCGAAGATAACTTCAACCTGCGGAACGCCGCGGGGGGCAGGCGGGATGGAATCGAGGTGGAACTTGCCGATGGTGCGGTTCTGCGACGCTAATGGCCGCTCGCCCTGCAACACGTGGATTTCCACGCTTGGCTGGTTGTCGGAAGCCGTCGAGAACGTCTCCGATTTCTTGGTCGGAATGGTGGTGTTCGACTCGATGAGCTTGGTCATCACGCCGCCCATGGTCTCGATGCCGAGGCTCAGCGGGGTTACGTCGAGCAGGAGCACATCCTTCACCTCACCGGTGAGTACGCCGCCCTGGATAGCAGCTCCAATGGCCACTACTTCGTCGGGGTTCACGCCCTTGCTGGGCTTCTTGCCGAAGAACTTCTCCACTTCCTCCTGAATGCGGGGCATGCGGGTCGAACCACCTACCAGAATCACCTCGTTGATGTCCGAAGTGCTCAGGCCGGCGTCCTGCAGGGCCTTTTTCACGGGCTCCATCGAACGCTTAAATAGGCTGTCGGCCAGCTGCTCGAACTTAGCACGGCTCAGCTTTACCACCAAGTGCTTGGGGCCCGAAGCGGTAGCGGTGATGTAGGGAAGGTTGATTTCGGTTTCCGACGACGAAGACAGCTCTACTTTGGCTTTCTCGGCAGCTTCCTTGAGGCGCTGCAGAGCCATGGCATCCTTGCGGAGGTCGAGGCCTTCGTTCTCCGAAGAAAACTGGTCGGCCAGGAAGTTGATGATAATCTGGTCGAAGTCGTCGCCGCCGAGGTGGGTGTCGCCGTTAGTGCTCAGCACCTCGAACACACCGTTGTCGAGCTCCAGAATCGAGATGTCGAACGTGCCGCCGCCGAGGTCATACACCGCGATCTTGCGGTCGCCCTTTTCCATCTTGTCCATCCCGAAGGCCAGTGCGGCCGCGGTAGGCTCGTTGATGATGCGCTTTACATCCAGCCCGGCAATCCGGCCGGCATCCTTGGTAGCCTGGCGCTGGCTGTCGTTGAAGTAAGCGGGGACCGTGATGACGGCCTCGGTGACCGGCTCGCCCAGGTAATCTTCTGCAGTCTTTTTCATCTTGCGAAGGATGTCGGCGCTGACCTGCTGGGCGGACAACTGCTTGCCGCGCACATCCACCCAGGCGTCGCCGTTGTCGGCCGCAACGATTTTGTAGGGCATGAGGTTGATGTCTTTTTGAACCTCTTTTTCGCTGAACTTGCGCCCGATCAGCCGTTTCACGGCATACAGGGTGTTCTTCGGGTTGGTGACAGCCTGGCGCTTGGCCGACGCACCCACCAGCACTTCGCCGTCTTCCTGATAGGCCACGATGGAAGGCGTGGTGCGCGCGCCTTCGGAGTTTTCAATGACCTTGGGCGTGCTGCCCTCGATGATGGACACGCAACTGTTAGTCGTGCCCAGATCGATCCCGATGATTTTTCCCATGATTTATGCTCCTGCGAATTTTGAAAATTGAATGACAGTTACTTGTGGATAACCGCTGGTGTTTCAAGCCCCGGCGGCGTCATTTCGGTGCGGCCACCGTGACCAGCGCGGGGCGCAACACGCGCTCGGCGATCAGGTAGCCCTTTTGCAGCACCGACACCACCGTATTAGCTTCCTGGTCGGCCGCCACCATGCTGATCGCCTGGTGCTGGTGGGGGTCGAACTTGCTGCCGGGGGCCGGGTTGACCTCGATCACCTTGTTGCGCTCCAGCGCCGCCTTGAGTTGGCGCAGCGTGACCTCGGTGCCTTCGCGAATCTGCTGGGTCGTGGCGTTATGGTGGGCCAGCGCGGCTTCCAGGCTGTCCGCCACGGGCAGCAGGCTCTCGGCGAAGCTCTCGAGCGCGAATTTGCGTGCCTTGGAAACTTCCTCCTCGGCGCGGCGTCGCGCGTTTTCCGTTTCGGCCTTGGCGCGCAAAAAATGGTCAGACAGCTCGGCGACCTTGGTCTTGAGGCCAGTCATCTCCGCCTGCACGCTGGCCATGTCCGCCATGGCGTCGGCCTGATTCGCCGCCTGGGCGGCTTCGCGCTCTTCAGGTGAGGCGTCGGCAGCAATTCCATCAGCTCCGGGAGGAGGCATGGACTGATTTTGTTCGGAAGTAGGATGTTTGGACATGCTTGAGGACAGGAGTTTTGAGGACTAGTCCCCCATTTAAGGGCGGCATCGCGCCTTTCAAGCCCGGATTGGCGCCGCCGGGAAACACAGCGGTGCCGTCGCGCCGTCGGCTGCCGAGGGCGTTTGCCCGGGCGTCTACTTGACGCCGAGCAGTTCCACGTCAAACCTGAGGGTGGCGTTGGGCGGAATCACGCCGCCGGCGCCGCGGGCGCCATAACCGAGCGCGGCCGGAATGATCAGGGTGCGCGCTCCACCCACGCTCATGCCGGCGACGCCTTCATCCCAACCGGCGATGACCATGCCCGCGCCCAGTGAGAACACAAACGGGTCGTTGCGGTCTTTACTGGAGTCAAATTTTGCGCCCTGGACCCCGTCGTTGTAAAGCCAGCCGGTGTAGTGGACGGTGACGCTCCGGCCTTTGGTGGCCTGCGCGCCGTCCCCGATGGCGGTGTCGTGGTACTGCAGGCCGGAAGCGCTGGTAATCATGCTCGATCCTTGAGTGAAGTGCTATTGAAAATATAGCTAACTGTGCATGATTGCACAGGGCTGAAGTTCAGATAAGCCTCCGATTATGCCAGCAGCCGATGGCGGACCCCGCAGCGAATCCGGCCGGCACAAATGCAAAAGGACAGGCTGGGCCTGTCCTTGCGAATGACAAAAAGAAGGGGGTTTACTTCTTTTTCGCCTGGCTCGTCGCCCATTTGCCGGCGAAGGCCTGCAGGTCATTCAGTCGCTTGAGCAGATCGACGCCCGATGCCGTCACTCCGTAGCCGCCGGTGCCGTGGCTCATCAGGCCGGCCTCGCGCAACTCCTTGATCCGGGTGTTGAGTGTGTTCGGGGTGATGCCGCCGACGCTGTCCTGCAACAGGCGGAAGGTTTGCGGATGGCCGTCCCTGAGCGCCCACAACACGCGGATCGCGTAGCGCGATTCGAGCAGGCTCAGCAACTGGCTGACGGCGGCATTTTCCTTGGAACTCATTCTTCGATCTCCTCGTTTATTTGACTGGATACGCGGTGGTGGCCCCTCGATATGCGCCAACCATTGCGGGGCAAATATAGCGCAGATTCAAGGATGCTACAAGTTTAATAGCTAATCGAGCCCGAAACGCATAGGCTTGGAGTCATAAACGCCAACTATTTAGCTTTTATATAGATTTTTTGCAACAGGCGCATCAGGGTTTTCCGCTCGGCCGCGCTCAGGCGACTGGCGGCACGCGCCTCGAGTTCGGTGGCGGTACGCTCTGCGTCCTGCATCAATGTGTGACCCGCCTCTGTGAGGTGCAGGCCGGTGGCGCGGCGGTCATTCGGGTGCGGGTGGCGCACGATCAGGCCGCGTCTTTCCAGTGCGTTGATCATGCCCACCAGGTTGGGCGGCAGGATGCTCAGGGCGCTGCAAAGCTGGCGCGAGGTGATGCCGGCGTTGTGGGTGATTAGCGACAGTACCGAGAAGTCCACGGGGCGTAATTCGTACACCGCCATGTTGCGCAGGAACGACTCGATGATGGCCAGGGCCGCACGCCGGGCGTTGTAACCCATCAGCGATTCGAGATAACTGGTGTTGATCTCGGTGACGAAGGGTGTCGACTCGTTGGGTTCCATGGACTGGAGCGGTAATGATTTGGCGCTAATCTACACCAGCCGGGCGCGATCGCAGCGCGCCAGCACCGTCTGCACGCGCATCTCGAACTCCGGCAGCACCCAGTTGTGCAGCGCCTGGGCCGGGGCCAGCCAGCGCGAGGCGAGCTCGGGGGTATCGGTGGCCAGGCCAGCTTCGATGCGGCTCCAAGCCCAGTCCAGCAGGGCTAGCGCGACGGCGCGCAGATAGTCGTCGGCCACCCAGTACGGCAGCGCGGCGTCGTTCCTTGCGGCCTCGGCCAGCGTGCGCGTCAGCTCGCGCAGGCGTTCAAGACGCGCAGCGGCGCCGGACGTTGCATTCACGTCCTGCGCCAGCTCGTCCACCAGGGCCTCCAGGTTCGCGCCGCCGTCGGCCAGCACCTTGCGCACCAGCAGGTCGATGGCCTGGATCTCGTTGGTGCCCTCATAGATCATGGTGACGCGCGCGTCGCGAAGCACCTGCTCGATACCCCACTCGCGCACGTAACCGTGGCCGCCGAACACCTGCAGGCACTCGCTTGCGCCGCTGAAGGCCTGCTGCGTGCAGGCGGCCTTGAGCACCGGCGTGACCAGCGCGCACCAGCGCTGCGCACGCTCGCGAGCCTGGCTGTCGGCGTCGTGTCTGGCCACGTCAAGCAGCACGGCCGTGCGGTAGGCCAGCACGCGCGCACCGTCGATCCAGGCGCGCTGTGTGTCCAGGATGCGGCGGATTGCCGGGTGTTCGATGATCAGGTCGGCTGCTTCGTGCGGTCCGCGCGTCGCGGCCGGGGCTGGGGCGCGCATCTGGCGGCGTTCGCGCGCGTAGGCGTCGGCCTTCTGCCAGGCGGCGTCGAGCAGACCGATGCCCTGCAGCGCAACGTGCAGCCGGGCCGAATTCATCATCACGAACATCGCCGCCAGGCCGCGGTTCGGCTCGCCGATCAGCCAGCCGGTGGCGTCGTCAAAGCGCATGACGCAGGTTGGGCTGCCATGCAGGCCCATTTTTTCCTCGATGCGCTCGCAATGCACCGCGTTGCGCGCGCCGGCCGGGAGAATCTTGGGCACCAGCGCCAGCGACAGCCCCTTGGGGCCGGCCGGTGCATCGGGCAGGCGGCACAGGACCAGGTGCACGATGTTGTCGGTCAGGTCGTGCTCGCCGCCCGAAATAAAGATCTTGCCTCCCGCCACGTGGTAGCTGCCGTCACCCTGCGGTGTTGCGCGCGTGCGCACCTGGCCCAAATCGCTGCCGGCGTGCGCCTCGGTCAGGCACATCGTGGCGAGCCATTCGCCGCTGGCGATCTTCTCGAGGTAGCGCGCCTTCAGCGTGTCGCTGCCATGGTGCTGCAGGCACGCGTAGGCGCCGTGCAGCAGGCCGGGCGCCATCGTGAAGCCGTGGTTGGCGGCGCTCAGCCATTCGTAGAGCACTGCTTCCAGCACCGTGGGCAGGCCCTGGCCGCCGTCTTCGGGTGCGGCCGAGAGCGCCGGCCAGCCGGCCTGCCAGAACATCTGGTATGCATCGCGAAAGCCCGGCGGCGTGGTGACCACGCCTTGCGCAAAGCGGCAGCCGATTTCGTCACCATCGCGATTCAAAGGCGCGACCACATCGGCAACGAACTTGCCGGCTTCAGCGAGTACCTGCGTCTGCAGCTCGTCGTCGACCTCGGCAAACGGCGCCAGCGTGCGCAGCCGGTTCGGCGCGTCGAGCACCGCTTGCAGCAGAAAGCGGATGTCTTCAGGGCGGGGTTGGTAGTTCATTTACTATAAAAAAAATAGCGCTCCGCGAATGATGGGCATGCATTAAAGTCTCATTTCGCATAAATCAATGTGACGGCGACCGGTACCCGAAACTCGTGGCGCGCTCGTTGTCGCCCCTCGTGTAGACCGCCACTTTCGACGCCATGCCATGTCGTCTCCTTTCGGCGGCGTGCGCCGCTCGCGATTTCAGGCGGCGCGCGCGGCGCCCAGGTAGGTCTCGATCACGCGCGGGTCGCCCGCCAGCTGCGTGGCCGGGCCTTCGAGGCTCACGCTGCCCATCTCGAGCACGTAGCCGTGATCGGCGGCCTCCAGCGCCGCGCGCGCGTTTTGCTCGACCAGCAAAATGGTGACGCCGGTCTTGCGCAGCGCTTCCACCGTGTGAAAAATCTCCTGCACGATCAGCGGCGCCAGGCCCAGGCTGGGTTCGTCAAGCATCAAGAGCGTGGGGCGCGACATCAGGGCGCGTGCCACTGCCAGCATCTGGCGCTCGCCGCCCGACAGCGTACCGGCCAGTTGCAGACGCCGCTCCTTCAGGCGCGGGAACAGCGTGTAGACCTCTTCGAGTTGATCGCGCCACTTCGGGTTGCGCAGGCGCATCTGGCGGAACCCGCCCAGCACGAGGTTGTCCTGTACCGGCATGGTGCCGAACAGTTCGCGCTTTTCCGGCACCAGCGCGATGCCGAGCATCACGCGCTCTTCGAGCGAAAGCTGTTCCAGCGGCTGGCCCTGGAATTCGATTCGCCCGCGCGACGGCAGGATACCCATCAGGGCGTTCAGCAAGGTGGACTTGCCGGCCCCATTCGGGCCGATCACGGTGATCACGCTGCCTGGCGCGGCCTGCAGGTCGATGCCGTGCAGGACTTCGGCCCGGCCGTAGCCGGCATGCAAGTCCGTGACTTTGAGGAGGGGTGTGGTCATGGGGCTGGGCTCCTCAATGTTCGGTGCCGAGGTAGGCGGCGCGCACCTTCGGGCTTTGCTGGACTTCGGCCGGTGTGCCCTCCATCAGGTGAGTGCCGAATTCCATCACCACGATATGGTCGGTCACGTCCATCACCAGGTCCATGTCATGCTCCACCAGCAGGATGCTCATGCCCTCCGAGCGCAGCTGGCGCAGCACGCCGGCCAGTGCCTGCTTCTCCTTGTGGCGCAGTCCCGCGGCCGGCTCGTCGAGCAGCAGCAGCGCCGGGTCGCTGCACAGGGCGCGCGCGATCTCCAGCAGGCGCTGCGGTCCCATGGCCAGGTTGCCGGCCAGCTCGTGCAGGCTGTCGCCCATGCCCACGCGCTGCAGTTGCTGCGCGGCTTCCCGCAACAGGCGTTGCTCTTCAGCGCGGTCCAGCCGCAGCATCGCGGACAGTGCGCCGCGCTTGCCGCGCAGGTGGCCCCCCAGTGCGACGTTTTCGAGCACTGTCATGTCGGGAATCATCTTGACGTGCTGGAAAGTGCGCGACACGCCGCGCCGAGCGATCTCGCGCGAGGGCAGGCCGCTGACCACGCCGCCGCGAAAGCGCACCTCCCCCGAGGTGAGCCCGAGCACGCCGGTGATCAGGTTGAATGTGGTGGACTTGCCTGCGCCATTGGGGCCGATCAGGCCGACGATCTGGCCGGCGCGGACCGAAAAGCTGATGTCGTTGACGGCCGTCAACCCGCCGAATTCCTTGCGCACGGCACGCACGTCCAGTACCAGGTCGCCCGGCGCGGGCTTGCCGCGCGCGTCAAGCGGCGCAGCGCTGGCCCAGTCGTTCGGGCGTGGCTTGTGGGGCAGTCGCCGTGCCACAAAGGACCAGAGGCCGTCGGGCAGGTACTTGAGCACCAGCACCAGCACGATGCCGAACACGATGGTCTCGTAGCTGCCGCTGGTGCCGAACAGTTGCGGCAGCAGCACCTGCAGCTGGTCTTCCAGCAGCTTGGTCAACGCCGCGCCCGTGACCGCGCCCCAGACAAAGCCGGCACCGCCCAGCACCGCCATGAACAGGTACTCGATGCCCCACTTGATACCGAATGGCGACGGATTGACGGTGCCCTGATAGTGCGCGAAAAGCCAGCCGGAGACACTTGCGAAAAGAGCGGCGATCAGGAAGATGCCGATCTTGTAGCGCAACGTATTCACGCCCATGGCCTCGGCCATCTGCGCACCGGTACGCAGCGAGCGGATGGCACGGCCCGCGCGCGAGTCGAGCAGGTTGATCAGCGAGAACGCGGCCAGCAGCAGCAGCGCCCAGGTCAGCAGGAAAAACGGCCGGCCCCGGCTCAGGTCCCAGCCGGCCAGCGTGATGCCGGGCACGCCGAGCAGGCCATCGTATTTGCCCAGCGCGTCCAGGTTGCCCATCAGGTAATACAGGGCCAGGCCCCACGCGATGGTGGCCAGTGGCAGGTAGTGGCCCGACATGCGCAGCGTGATCCAGCCGATTACCAGCGCGCTGATGGCCGTGATGCCCAGGCCGATGAAAACCGTGAACCAGGGCGACATGCCGGTGTTGATCGTCAGGTAGGCGGTGGTATAGGCGCCGATGCCGACAAAGGCAGCCTGGCCAAAAGACGTCAATCCGCCGATGCCGGTGAGCAGCACCAGGCCCAGCACCACCATGCTGTACAGGCCGATGTAGTTGAGCTGCGTGATCCAGAAGTCCGGCAGCGGCAGCCACGCGAGCCCGATGACGACGACGACCAGCGCCAGTGGCTGGAGTTTGTGGGCCCAGCGCATCAGTGATCCTCTCCGGCGTGTTTGTCGGTCAGGGAGAGCCAGAGCAGGATGGGCAGGATCAGTGTGAAGACGATCACCTCCTTGAACGAGCTGGCCCAGAACGAGCCAAACGACTCCACAATGCCGACGAACAGGGCGCCAATCGCGGTGGCCGGGTAGCTCGCCAGGCCGCCGATCACGGCAGCGACAAAGCCCTTCAGACCGATCAGGAAGCCCGAGTCAAAGAATACGGTGGTCGTGGGGCCGATCAGGAGCCCCGACAGGGCACCGATCAGCGCGGCCATGGCCAGCGTCAACTGGCCGGCCTTGTGCGCAGAAATGCCCATCAATCGTGCGCCAAGCCGGTTCACGGCAGTGGCGCGCAGCGCCTTGCCGTAGAGCGTGCGCTCGAAGAACAGCCACAGCATGACAATCAACACCAGCGAGACCGCGCCGATGATGATGGTCTGTCCGTTCAGCGCCACGGCCCCCAGCTGGTAGCGCACATCCCAGAACGACGGGTTGCGAAACCCCTCGGCGCCGAAGAATAGCAACGCCAGGCCCGTCATGGCGAAGTGCACCCCCACCGACACGATCAACAGCACCAGCGTGCTGGCATCGGCCAGCGACTGGAAGGCGACACGGTAAATCAACGTGCCGAACGAGGTGACGATGCAAATCGTCAACAGGGCCTGCACCACCATGGGGAAGTGCCGGGGCGCGGCCCAGGCGGTGACGGCCGCGACCACCAGCGGCAGCACCAGGGTGCGCGCGCCGGCCATCAGGGCGGCGCCCGCTTGCCGATGGCGTTGCCAGGCGGCCGTCGCGTCCATTGCTCCAGCCACGCCCGCCAGGATGATCAGCAACCACACTGTGCCCGGCACCTTGCCGGTTTGCAGCACAGCCAGGGTTAACGCACCGTAGGCGACAAATTCGCCCTGCGGGATGAAGATGATCCGCGTCACCAGAAAAACCAGCACGATAGCCAGGCCCAGCAGGGCATAGATGGCCCCGGTGGTGAGGCCGTCGAGCAGCAGAATGCTCGCGATGGAAGTGTCCACGGATCAGGTCCTCAAGTAGCAGGGAAAAGGTCACTCGACCTTGAATTCCCCATTGACGACCTTGACCATCACCCCTGTTTCGTTGGTGAAACCCCAGTGGTCTTGCGCCGTGTAATCCAGCACACCCTGCGACACGGGCGTGCGCCCCATGGTCTCCAGAGCGTCACGAATGGCCGCGCGGAACTCCTTGGTGCCGGGTTGCGCCTTCTTCAGCGCGACCGGGATCACCTTCTGGAGCAGCAGCAGGGTGTCATACGCGTGCGCGGCGAACTGGTTGCGCGATTGCGGACCGTAGACCTTCTCGTACTTTTGCACGAAGTCGATCGACAGATCCCGGGACGCGTTGCTGACCGGCAATTGCTCTGCCAGCGCGGCCGGCCCGGACACCACGTAGGTGCCTTCCACATCCTTGCCGCCGATGCGCATCAAGTCACGTGTGACCGCGGCGTGGGTCTGGTAGATCTTGCCCTTGTAACCGCGCTCGACCACAGCCATTTCGGGCATGGCGGCGCCGCTGCCCGAGGCCACCACCAGGATCGCATCCGGATTGGCCGAGGTCAGCTTGAGCGCCTGCCCCGTCACGCTCGTGTCGGACCGCGCAAAGCGCTCGGTCGCCACGACCTTGATGCCATTCTTGGCGGCCTCGGCGGTAAAGCTCTTGAGCCAGTCCTCGCCGTAAGCGTCGGTGTAGCCGAGGAAGCCGACCGTCTTGACGCCCATCTTCTTCATGTGGGCCACCATCGCGTAGGACATCACGGCGGTCGACTGAGGCAGGCGAAAGGTCCAATGGTCCTTGCCGGGCGGCAGCGCCGCGGGTGACAGGGCCAGTTGTACCGTGTCCGCTTCGGCAGCGACCGCTGCCATGGGAATGGCGACTGGCGTGGCAACCGAGCCGACGATCACATCGGCATTGTCCTGGGTTACGAAACGGCGTGCATTCTTGACCCCCTGGGTCGGATCGGAGGCATCGTCGAGCACGATCACATTGAGCTTTTGACCATCGATGGTCTTGGGCCACAAGGCGATCTCGTTCTTCACGGGGATTCCCAGGCCCGAGGCCGGGCCGGTAAGCGACAGGCTCACGCCGATCGTGACGTCGGCATATGCGCCGCTGGCAAGCAGCAGGGCAGCAGCGGCAACGAGGGTTTTGATTTTCTTCATCGGGAGGTCTCCAGTGGTTGAGGTAAAGGAAAAATCAGCTGCACAGCGCGCGAATGTCGCTGGGGATCGGTATGGCCTTGATGCGGTTGGGCTCGCCGGGCGGATGGATCACGAAGGCACGCGTCTCGCGGCCTTCGCACAGCAGGTCCGCGCCGCGCTTCACCTGATGCTTCTGGATGAAAACCTTGTCGCGCCATTCCTCGACGCTGGTGTGGATCTGCAGGGTCTCGCCGTAGGTTGCGGGGCGCAGGAACTTGGTGTGGATCTCGAGCAGCGGTGTGCCGACGATGCCGGTAGTCTTGATCAGCTCGCGCCACGGTGGCACGCCACATTCCATGAAGAAGTGCAGCGACGAGGCGTCCATCCACTTCGAGAAGTTGGGAAAAAACACGATGCCCGCCGGGTCGCAGTCGCCGAACTGCACCTTCACTTCATACACCGTGGTTTTGCTCATGCCGCGCAGCCTTCGAGTCAGCGCGGCGACATGCGCAGTGCGCCGTCCAGCCGGATCACTTCGCCGTTCAGGTGCCCGTTGCTGACGATGTGGCAGGCGAGTTCGGCAAATTCCGATGGCTTGCCCAGGCGCGGCGGGAACGGGATGCTCGCGGCGAGCGAAGCCTGCACCGCCTCGGGCAACTGCTTCATGAGCGGCGTAGCGAACAGGCCGGGCGCGATGGTGCAGACGCGGATGCCGTGCTGCGCCAGATCGCGCGCCATCGGCAGCGTCATGCCGACCAGGCCGCCCTTGGAGGCGCTGTAGGCCTGCTGGCCGACCTGGCCGTCGAATGCGGCCACGGACGCCGTGAACATCATCACGCCGCGCTCGCCATCATCGAGTGGGCTGAGCTTGGCGCATTCGGCGGCAAACAGGCGACTCGCGTTGTAAGTGCCGATCAGGTTCACGTTGATGACTTTCGCGAAGTCTTCCAGCGGAGCCGGCGAACCGTCCTTGGCAACGACGCGCTTGGCCGCGCCGATGCCCGCGATGTTCATCAGCACGCGCGCCGGGCCGTGCGCCGCGGCGGCCTTCGCGATGGCGGCCTGCAGGCTCTCGGTGTTGGTGATGTCGCACTGGCAGGCGATGCCGCCAATCTCCGCAGCGACCCTTTCGGCGTTCGCCAGGTTCACATCGAGCACGGCGACTTTCGCACCGAGGCGGGCCAGTTCGCGCGCAGTGGCCTCGCCGAGGCCGGAGCCGCCGCCGGTGACGAGCGCGGCATGTCCTTGAATGTTCATGGTAAAGACTCCCGAATGACTATAAATGTAGTAGCTATAACTGAAGATTGGATAAGGGTTAAACCCACGTTTCTCTTGAAAATCCTGAACGGCGGCCGAGGTGGCAGAGAAACACCTTGCCGATCATGCAAGCGCCTTTATTCAAGCTTCGCCGGGTTGGAGAATATGGTCGGCCGTACCGTCATGCAGCGCTTGCACCAGCGCATCGCGGTGCTTGAGCACGGCGCGCTGGTTGATCGAGCCCTTGTCGGTCACTTCGCCCTTGTCGATGGAGGGCGGCTCCGCGAGCAAAATGATGCGCGCGATACGGTTCGCGCTGCCCGTGGACTGCCGCGCCAACTCGGTGAAGACGCGGCGGAAGTGCGCGAGCACCGCTGCGCTGGCCAGCACCTCGGCCATCGATGCGTCGGCGCCCAGCCCGCTCAAGTTCTTCACGGCGGCCGTCGGGAACACCATGGCACCGATTTCCTTGAGGTTGATACCGGTCAGTACCACATCCTGGATATAGGGTGCGCCCGCCGCGATGATCTTCGCACGCAGCGGTCCGACATTCACAAAGGTGCCGGTGGCGAGCTTGAAGTCCTCGGCGATGCGCCCATCGAACTTCAGGCCCTGGTGGATGTCGTTCGCGTCGATCCACTGGACCGCGTCGCCAGTGCAGAAAAATCCTTCTTCGTCGAACGCCTCGGCAGTGGCCTCGCTCGCACGCCAGTAGCCCGGTGTGATGTTCGGGCCGCGGTAGCGCACCTCGGTCTTGCCGTCCACCGGCATCAGCTTGAGCTGCATGCCCGGTGTCGGCACGCCGATGTCTCCGGCTTTCACATTCGGGCTCGTCACGAACAGTGCGAACGGGGAGGACTCGGTCATGCCCAGGCCGGTCCCCATCACGATGCGCTCGCCGATCTCGGCCTCCTGCGTGGCATGCAGGCTGTCCCAGACCGGCTGCGCCAGCCCGGCGCCTGCATAGAAGAACATCTTCACGCGCGACAGCAGGGTCTTGCGCAACTGCGCGTCGGACTGCATGGCGCTGGCAATCGCCTCGAACCCGGTCGGCACGTTGAAGTACACGGTGGGCGCAATCTCGCGCAGGTTGCGCAATGTCTCCTGCATCAGTGCCGGCGTCGGCTTGCCGTCGTCGATATAGAGCGTGCCGCCGTTGTACAGGGTGAGTCCCACGTTGTGGTTGCCGCCGAAGGTATGGTTCCAGGGCAACCAGTCGATCAGCACCGGGGGCTCGTCAGCCAGCGCAGGAATCGACTGGCGCAACTGCTGCTGGTTGGCGCACCACATGCGGTGCGTGTTGATGACCGCCTTGGGCAGCTTGGTCGAGCCCGAGGTGAACAGGAATTTGGTGATGGTGTCCGGCCCCGTGGCTTGCAGGGCCGCATCGACCTGCTTTGTCGCCTGGGTCGCGACCAGCGCGGCAAAGGGAGTGGTCGAGCGGGAGTCCAGCGAGCCTTCGTGCAAGACCACTTCAACATCGGTGCCCACGCTGGCCTGGATGGCGCGACCATAGCGTGCGCTGTCACTGGCAAACACCAGTCCGGGGGTCAGCGTCTTCAGGATGTGGCGCAGTTTTTCGTAGTCCTGGCTAACCACGCTGTAGGCGGGCGAGGCCGGGCAGTAGGGGATGCCGGCCACCAGGCAGCCGAGCGCCAGCAGTGCGTGCTCCAGGCTGTTCTCGCTCAGGATCACCACCGGACGCTCGGCGCTCAGGCCGCGATCCAGCAGCGCTTGCGCTATGGACCGCGCGCTGGCCAGTGCCTCGAGGTAGCTGATGTGACGCCACTCGCCCGTGCTGCCGCCCGGATTTTTGACCCGCCGCGCCAGGAAAGTGCGCTCTGGCGTGGTCTGGGCCCAGTGCAGCAGACGATCGGTGATGCGCACCGCGTAGTCGCTCAAAGGTTGTTCGGCCTCGAGGTAGCGCACGCCATCTTTGCCGTCGCGCAAAACGACGCGTGTGACGCCGAATTTCAGGGGACGGTAATGCGGGCTCGCCGTGGATTTTGTCTCGTTCATGGATGGACTCCTTGGAGATTCAGTCTCTCTTGACTTTGGCGGCGCGGCCTTCGAGGAAGTCACGCACGCGGCTCTTGGCCTCGGGCGCGCTCTGCGCGATGGCGGCCATCAGCCCCTCGGTCAGGAAGCCGTGGTCGGCCGGCTGCTCCGCAATGCGCGGCAGCGCATGCATCAGCGCATAGTTGGTCAATGGCGCGTTTTGCGCTACGCGCTGCGCCAGCTCAAAGGCCTTGTCGAACGCCGTACCGGCAGGTACCAGGTACTGGGCCAGACCGATGCGTTCGCCGTCTGCGGCGTTGTAAACGCGCCCGGTCAACATCATGTCGGTCATGCGCGCCACGCCGATCAGCTTGGGGATGCGCACCGAGCCGCCCCCGCCCACGAAGATACCGCGCGAGCCTTCGGGTAGCGCATAAAAAGTGGTGTCGTCGGCCACGCGGATATGACAGGCGCTAGCCAACTCCAGTCCGCCGCCGACGACCGCGCCATGCAGTGCCGCGACGACGGGCACCGGGCCGTACTGCACGCGCTCCAGCGCGGCGTGCCACATGCGCGAGTGGTGCAGGCCCTGGCCGGCATCGCGCTCCTTGAGCTCGGACAGGTCCAGTCCCGCGCAAAAATGCTCGCCTTCGCCATCGATCACTGCCGCGCGTACCGTGTTTGGCAGGTTTTCAAAAACGTCGCGCAGGGCCAGAATCAGGGCATCGCCCAAGGCGTTGCGTTTGGCAGCCCGCGCGAGGCGGATCACGGCGACTTCGTTGTCGGCGCCGCGGATGTCAAGCAGCAGGTCTTTTTGGCTCATGATGGACTTTCTTTCGATGCCGAATTATGATTATGAAATATAATTAAATCAAGCCGTGATTGATGGCTTTTTCTAAGGGTTTACCCAGGTATTCAGCGAACTTCAGGAGACCGACATGGACTACAAAAATCTCATTGCCATCGACACCCACACCCA
Source organism: Rhodoferax sp. (assembly GCA_039923645.1). Classification (GTDB taxonomy): domain Bacteria; phylum Pseudomonadota; class Gammaproteobacteria; order Burkholderiales; family Burkholderiaceae_C; genus Rhodoferax_A. The sequence goes on along the minus strand of JBDTCK010000119.1, from coordinate 545 downwards.
CCTCGAAGTGTCATGCCGCAACCCCTTCGACAACTACGGCGAGGAGTACGACCGCGCGGCCGACAAATACTTCCGCTCCAGCCGACGTCCGACCATGGATGAAACAATAGCCTATTACCGGGAAAAGAAAATCGGCTTTGTCAACTTCACCGTCGATGCCGAGACGCAGATGGGCCGGCGCCGCATCCCCAACGAGGAGATTGCCGAGGCGGCGCTGAAGAACAGCGACATCATGATCGCGTTCGGCAGCATCGATCCGCACAAGGGCAAGATGGGCGCGCGCGAGGCGCGGCGGCTGATCGAGGAGTGCGGCGTACGCGGCTTCAAGTTTCATCCGACCGTGCAAGGCTTCTACGCCAACGACCGCATGGCTTATCCGTTGTACGAAGTAATTGCCGAATATGGACTGCCGGCGATATTCCACAGCGGTCATTCCGGCATCGGCAGCGGCATGCCCGGCGGCGGCGGACTGCGGCTCAAGTACTCGGAACCGATTCACCTTGACGACGTCGCGGCTGACTTCCCCGACATGAAGGTCGTCATCG
>JBDTCK010000118.1:0-19980 GCA_039923645.1 Rhodoferax sp. | reverse complement strand
TCAACAACTACCGCCCGCAGTTCTACTTTCGCACCACGGACGTCACGGGGGCGATCGAGCTGCCCACGGACAAGGAAATGGTCATGCCCGGGGACAACGTGACGATCACGGTCAAGCTGATCAACCCGATTGCCATGGAAGAGGGCCTGCGCTTTGCTATCCGCGAGGGCGGCAAAACCGTGGGCGCCGGGGTCGTGGCAAAAATTATCGCGTAAGGGATTTGTTGTAGGGGCGTAGCTCAATTGGCAGAGCGTCGGTCTCCAAAACCGAAGGTTGATGGTTCGATTCCTTCCGCCCCTGCCACCCCCTCAAGGGGTGGAAAAAAGCCCGCCATGACCTGACGGGCTTCGGCGTCTCCACAAAGGCGCCCTGAATTTGAAGTAGCTGAACCAGCAGGAACAAGCCAAAAATGGCCACGTCACAAGTTGAAACCGTTAGTACCGTCGCCGATAAGGCCAAGCTCGCCATTGCGGTGGTTTTGGTCGTTGGTGCGGTGGTGGCGTACTACCTGCTGGGCAAGCAGGGCGGGGTCGCACAGTGGGCTGGACTGTTGATCTGCCTGGCTGCGGCCGTCGTGATGTTTCTGGTTTCCGAGGCCGGCCGGCAATTCATGGCCTTCGGCCGCGACTCCTGGCGCGAGGTCAAGAAAGTGGTCTGGCCAACGCGCAAGGAGGCGGTGCAAATGACGGCCTACGTATTCGCTTTTGTCGTGATCATGGCGCTCTTCCTCTGGCTGACGGACAAGACTCTCGAGTGGGCGCTGTATGACCTGATTCTGGGGTGGAAAAAGTAATGACTGATATTGTGGAAACCCCGGCCGCAGAGGCCTTTGCCGCACCGACGAACCCTGACATGCACTGGTATATCGTGCATGCCTATTCTGGTATGGAAAAGGCTGTGGAGCGCAATATTCTCGAGCGCATCAACCGCAGTGCCATGCAAGCCAAGTTTGGCCGCATTCTGGTGCCGACCGAGGAGGTGGTCGAAGTCAAGAACGGCCAGAAGAAGACCACCGAGCGCCGCCTGTTCCCGGGCTACGTTTTTGTTGAAATGGTGATGGACGACGAAAGCTGGCACCTGGTGAAGCACACCAACAAGGTCACGGGTTTTGTGGGCGGTGCGAAGAATCGTCCGGCCCCGATTTCCGAGGAAGAGGTCCAGAAGATCGTCAACCAGATGCAGGAAGGCACCGAGAAACCGCGCCACAAGGTCGAATTCGAGGTGGGCGAATATGTTCGCGTCAAGGAAGGCCCGTTCACGGACTTCAATGGATCGGTGGAAGACGTCAATTACGAGAAGAGCAAGGTTCGCGTGTCGGTCACTATTTTCGGCCGGGCCACACCGGTGGAGCTGGAGTTCGGCCAGATTGAAAAAACCTGAACGACCTGAGACTTTGTGGGTCAGACCGCGATTTTCCAAAGCAAAACTCGTGCTCTGATCCCGGCCGATTGAGAGAGATTCTGCGCTTCCCGACTCGGCGCAGAAGCCAGAGCAGAAAGAGTCGTTAACCCCGGGGAGCCGAGGCCACAGCGCAAGTGCTGGAGCGCGGCGTCAGTACCCGCAAGGAGAAAATCATGGCGAAAAAAATCGTCGGTTTTGTCAAGCTGCAAGTGCCAGCTGGTAAAGCCAATCCGTCGCCGCCCATCGGGCCGGCACTGGGCCAGCGCGGCCTGAACATCATGGAGTTCTGCAAGGCGTTCAACGCGCAGACCCAGGGCGTGGAGCCGGGCCTGCCTCTGCCGGTGGTCATCACTGCTTTTGCAGACAAGAGCTTCACCTTCATCATCAAGACGCCGCCGTCGACGATTTTGATCAAGAAGGCCGTCAAGATCGACAAGGGCTCTGCGCGCCCGCAAAGCGACAAGGTTGGCAAGATCACGCGCGCCCAGCTCGAAGAGATCGCCAAGACCAAGATGAAGGACATGACGGCCGCCGATCTGGACGCCGCTGTTCGCACCATCGCCGGCTCTGCCCGGTCCATGGGTGTGATTGTGGAGGGCGTGTAAATGACCAAGCTCACAAAACGTGAAAAGACCTACACCGGCAAGGTGGACAGCAACAAGCTGTATCCGCTGGTCGATGCGCTGGCCATCATCAAGGAATGCGCCACCGCCAAGTTCGATGAATCCATCGACGTTGCGGTGCAGCTCGGCATCGATGCCAAGAAGTCGGATCAGGTGGTACGCGGCGCCGTCGTGTTGCCCAATGGCACCGGCAAGACCAAGCGCGTGGCCGTGTTTGCCCAGGGTGCCAAGGCGGAAGAAGCCAAGGCTGCCGGTGCTGACATCGTCGGCATGGACGACCTTGCGGCCATGGTCAAGGCCGGCAACATGCCGTTCGACGTGGTGATTGCCGCGCCCGACGCCATGCGCGTGGTCGGCGCGTTGGGCCAGATTCTGGGTCCACGTGGCCTGATGCCCAATCCGAAGGTCGGCACCGTGACGCCCGATGTCGCCACGGCCGTGAAGAATGCGAAGGCTGGTCAGGTTCAGTTTCGCGTCGACAAGGCCGGCATTGTGCATTCGACCATTGGCCGGCGTTCGTTCGATACCGACAAGCTGCAGGGCAACCTGGCGGCGCTGGTGGATGCCTTGGCCAAGGCCAAGCCGGCCGCCAGTAAGGGCGTCTATTTGAAGAAGATCGCGGTTTCGTCAACGATGGGTGTGGGTGTCCGTGTGGACACGCAGACCATTTCGGCGTAATCGCAGGAAATTCGGGTCGCCCGAAAGGGTGGCCCGGTGTGGTGGGCTGCAGGGGTTGAAAGACCGCTGCAGGCCATCCAAGACCGTTGGCGTGCAAACTGGTTGCACTTAATTCGAGAGGGCCAACGCAGATGGCGGTCCCGCTGCAGATGGAATTGAGAGATTTCTGAAACAGTTGGTCGCTGCAATGAGGCGTGTTGCCCGGCCACTGGTGGCTGACAACACATTTTGAAGGAGTAGACCTTGAGTCTTAATCGCAGTGAGAAAGAAGCGGTCATCAGTGATGTGACCAGCCTCGCCGCAAAAGCTCAAACGCTCGTGATGGCGGAGTACCGTGGCATCACGGTCGCTGACATGACCAAATTGCGCTCGAGTGCGCGCAGCAACGGTGTGACCCTGAGTGTGTTGAAAAACACCCTGGCTCGCCGTGCTGTGGCCGGAAGCGCATTTGAGGTGGTGTCCGACCAGATGACCGGTCCGCTGATCTATGGCTTCTCTGTCGATGCTGTGGCTGCCGCGAAAGTGGTGGCCGAGTTCGCGAAAACCAACGACAAGCTGGTGATTCGCGGCGGTGCATTGAGCGGAAAAGTCCTGGACGTCAACGGCGTGAAGCAATTGGCCAGCATTCCCTCCAAGGAAGTCTTGCTGGCGCAATTGCTGGGCTTGATGCAATCCCCGATCTCGCGGACGGCCCGTGTGCTGGCCGCGCTGGCGGAAAAACGTGGCGAAGGCCAGGCTGCTCCGGCAGTCGAAGCCGCCGCAGCTTGAACCAATATTAGTAGGAAATCAAAATGGCATTCGATAAAGACGCATTTTTGACCGCGCTGGACAGCATGACGGTCATGGAACTCAACGAGCTGGTGAAAGCCATCGAAGAGAAGTTTGGCGTGAGCGCTGCCGCCATGTCGGCACCGGCTGCCGCCGGCGGTGCGGCTGCTGCCGTGGCTGAAGAGCAGACCGAGTTCAACGTCATGTTGCTTGAAACCGGCGCCAACAAGGTGCAGGTCATCAAGGCTGTACGTGAAATTACCGGCCTGGGTCTGAAAGAAGCCAAGGATCTGGTGGACGGCGCTCCGAAGGCCGTCAAGGAAGGCATTGCCAAGGCCGACGCCGAAGCCGCCAAGAAGAAACTGGAAGACGCTGGCGCCAAGGTCGAACTCAAGTAATCGATCCGTGTCCAAGGCTGGAGCGCCTGAAAGGGCCTCCAGCCTTTCGCGCTTGTCGCGCCGCTCACAGAGCGCACCAAAAAGCAACGACTCAACGTCGCTTTTTAGTGTCTTCTGGCTTCGACTGCAGAAGATGCCTTGGTTCGGGTGATGTGCAATGCATCACCGTCCGCCAATGGTTGGTAGTGGCCAACCACCAAGAATGTTGAGAGTTTGGGGAAGGACTGGCCCATGGTGCCGCTCTGCCCCCAGCTGGTTTAAGCGCTCAACGCGACAGTCGCCAAGGACCTCATAGCCCGGAGATCTCATGGCCTATTCATATACCGAACGCAAGCGGATTCGCAAAAGTTTTGGCAGCCGCGACAGCGTGCTGGAAGTTCCCTATCTGCTGCAAATGCAAAAGGACGCCTACACCGCGTTCCTGCAAGCCGACGTGGCGCCACAAAAGCGCACCATCGAAGGCTTGCAGGCCGCCTTCACGGCGGCCTTCCCGATCGTCTCGCACAACGGGTTTGTCGAGATGAAATATCTCGAATACAACCTGGCCAAGCCGGCGTTCGACGTGCGTGAATGCCAGACCCGCGGGCTGACATTTGCCTCGGCGGTTCGTGCCAAGGTGCAGCTCATCATTTATGACCGTGAATCTTCGACGTCGCAGTCCAAGGTCGTCAAAGAGGTGAAAGAGCAGGAAGTCTACATGGGCGAAGTGCCGCTCATGACCGACAAGGGCTCGTTCATCATCAACGGCACCGAGCGCGTGATCGTGTCACAACTGCACCGCTCGCCGGGCGTGTTTTTCGAGCACGACAAGGGCAAGACGCACAGCTCGGGCAAACTGCTGTTCTCGGCCCGCATCATCCCTTATCGCGGCTCCTGGCTGGATTTCGAGTTCGACCCGAAGGACATGCTGTATTTCCGGGTGGACCGCCGTCGCAAGATGCCGGTCACGATTCTGCTCAAGGCGATCGGCCTGAATCCCGAGTCGATCCTGGCGAATTTCTTCGTCAACGACAACTTCCGCCTGATGGACAGCGGCGCACAGATGGAATTCGTGGCCGAGCGGCTACGTGGCGAAGTTGCCCGTTTCGACATCACCGACAAATCCGGCAAGGTGGTGGTCGCCAAGGACAAGCGCGTCACGGCACGCCACACCCGCGAATTGGAGCAGTCCAGCACCACGCACATCAGCGTCCCCGAAGATTTCCTGGTGGGCCGCATTGTTGCACGCAATATTGTGGACGGCGATACCGGCGAGATCATTGCCAAAGCCAACGACGAGCTGACCGAAGCCCTGCTCAAGAAATTGCGCGTCGCCGGCGTGCAGGAGTTGCAATGCATCTACACCAATGAGCTCGATCAGGGTCCTTACATCTCGCAGACGTTGCGTATCGACGAGACGGTGGATGAGTTTGCCGCGCGCGTGGCGATCTATCGCATGATGCGCCCCGGCGAGCCGCCGACGGAAGACGCGGTGCAGGCTCTGTTCCAGCGCTTGTTCTACAACCCCGACACGTACGATCTGTCGCGCGTGGGGCGCATGAAGTTCAATGCCAAGATGGGCCGCCCCGAATCGACCGGCCCGATGGTGCTGACCAACGAGGACATCCTCGCCGTGGTCAAGATCCTGGTGGATCTGCGCAACGGCCGCGGCGAGGTTGACGACATCGACCACCTGGGCAACCGCCGCGTGCGCTGCGTCGGTGAACTGGCCGAGAACCAGTACCGCACCGGCTTGGCGCGGATTGAAAAGGCCGTGAAGGAACGGCTGGGTCAGGCCGAGCAGGAACCCCTGATGCCGCACGACCTGATCAACAGCAAGCCGATATCGGCCGCGCTGAAGGAGTTCTTCGGTGCGTCGCAGCTGTCGCAGTTCATGGACCAGACCAACCCGCTGGCGGAAATCACGCACAAGCGCCGCGTCTCGGCTCTCGGCCCGGGCGGCTTGACGCGCGAGCGCGCCGGTTTCGAAGTGCGCGACGTGCACGTCACGCACTACGGGCGTGTCTGCCCGATTGAAACGCCTGAAGGCCCGAACATCGGCCTGATCAATTCTCTGGCGCTGTATGCGCGCCTCAACGAATACGGCTTCATCGAGACGCCGTACCGTCGTGTGGCCGACAACAAAGTCACGATGCAGATCGACTACCTGTCGGCCATCGAGGAAGGCAAGTACGTGATCGCCCAGGCCAATGCGACGCTGGACAAGGACGGTCGCCTTACGGGCGATCTGGTGTCTGCGCGGGAAGCCGGCGAATCGATCCTGTGCAGCCCCGAGCGCGTCCAGTACATGGACGTGTCGCCGGCGCAGATCGTGTCGGTCGCCGCATCGCTGGTGCCGTTCCTCGAGCACGATGACGCCAACCGCGCGCTGATGGGCGCCAACATGTCGCGTCAGGCCGTCCCTGTGTTGCGTCCGGAAAAGCCGCTGGTCGGCACCGGCATCGAACGTGTGGCGGCGGTGGATTCCGGCACGGTAGTGACGGCGACCCGCGGCGGCGTGGTGGACTATGTGGACGCGACCCGTATCGTGATCCGTGTCAACGACGCGGAGGCACAAGCCGGCGAAGTGGGTGTGGACATCTACAACCTGATCAAGTACCAGCGCTCCAACCAGAACACCAACATTCACCAGCGTCCCATCGTGAAGAAGGGCGAGAGGCTGGCCAAGGGTGACGTGATTGCCGACGGTGCCTCAACCGACCTGGGCGAGATCGCGATCGGCCAGAACATGCTGATCGCGTTCATGCCCTGGAACGGCTACAACTTCGAGGACTCGATCCTGATCAGCGAGCGCGTGGTAGCCGAAGACCGCTACACCTCGATCCACATCGAGGAGCTCGTGGTCATGGCGCGCGACACCAAGCTGGGCGCCGAGGAAATCACGAGGGATATCCCCAACCTGAGTGAACAGCAGCTGAACCGGCTGGACGAATCGGGCATCATCTATGTCGGCGCCGAAGTCATGCCAGGCGACACGCTGGTCGGCAAGGTCACGCCCAAGGGTGAGACTACGCTCACGCCGGAAGAAAAGCTGCTACGCGCGATCTTTGGAGAGAAGGCCAGCGACGTCAAGGACACATCGCTGCGCGTCGATCAGGGCTCGCAGGGCACGGTGATCGATGTACAGGTGTTCACGCGCGAAGGCATCGTGCGCGACAAGCGCGCCCAGCAGATCATCGACGATGAACTCAAGCGTTTCCGGCTGGACTTGAACGACCAGCTGCGCATCGTGGAGGCCGACGCATTCGACCGCATCGAGAAACTTCTCAATGGCAAGGCGGCCAATGGGGGTCCGCAAAAACTCGCCAAAGGCACGAAGATCGACAAGGCTTATCTCGCCTCGGTGGAAAAGTTCCACTGGTTCGATATTCGTCCGGCCGAGGACGATGTCGCTGCACAACTGGAGAGTCTGAAGAACTCGCTGGAGCAGACCCGCCACAGTTTTGATCTGGCTTTCGAAGAAAAACGCAAGAAGCTCACGCAAGGCGACGAATTGCCCGCGGGTGTGCTCAAGATGGTCAAGGTCTACCTGGCCGTCAAACGCCGCCTGCAACCTGGCGACAAGATGGCAGGCCGGCACGGCAACAAGGGTGTCGTGTCCAAGATCGTGCCGATCGAAGACATGCCTTACATGCTGGATGGCACGCCGTGCGACGTTGTGCTGAACCCGCTGGGCGTGCCATCGCGCATGAACGTGGGCCAGGTGCTCGAGGTGCATCTGGGCTGGGCCGGCAAGGGCATTGGCCGGCGCATCGGCGACATGCTGCAGGCCGAGGCCAAGGTGGCTGAACTGCGCCAGTTTATGGACACCCTGTACAACAGCACCGGCCGCAAGGAAGACCTGTCCAAGTTGTCAGATGAGCAAGTGCTGGAGATGGCCGGCAATCTGTCGGGCGGTGTTCCTTTTGCAACGCCGGTATTTGATGGCGCATCCGAGGAAGAGATCCGAACCATGCTCCAACTCGCGTATCCCGAAGAAATCGTCAAACGCAAGGGGCTAACGGCAACGCGCACCCAGGCCCATCTTTATGACGGCCGTACCGGCGACGCGTTCGAGCGCCCGACGACGATCGGCTACATGCATTTCCTGAAGTTGCACCACCTGGTGGACGACAAGATGCACGCGCGCTCGACCGGTCCGTACAGCCTGGTCACCCAGCAGCCGTTGGGTGGCAAGGCCCAGTTTGGTGGCCAGCGTTTCGGCGAGATGGAAGTGTGGGCGCTGGAAGCCTACGGCGCTGCCTACACGCTGCAGGAAATGCTCACCGTGAAGTCCGACGACGTGCAGGGCCGTACCAAGGTGTACGAGAGCATTGTCAAGGGCGAGCACGCTATTGAAGCCGGTATGCCGGAATCGTTCAACGTCCTGGTCAAGGAAATCCGTTCCCTGGGCATCGACATTGAACTCGAACGTTCTTAATTGAAAGGGCAAGAGTCATATGAAATCACTACTCGACCTGTTCAAGCAATTCACGCCCGATGAGCATTTCGATGCCATCAGGATCGGCATGGCGTCGCCCGAAAAGATCCGTTCGTGGTCTTTCGGCGAAGTCAAGAAGCCTGAGACGATCAACTACCGTACCTTCAAACCCGAGCGGGACGGCCTGTTCTGCGCCAAGATCTTCGGGCCCATCAAGGACTATGAGTGCCTGTGCGGCAAGTACAAGCGCCTCAAGCACCGCGGTGTGATCTGCGAGAAGTGCGGCGTTGAAGTCACGCAGACCAAGGTGAGGCGCGAGCGCATGGGTCACATCGACCTGGCCGCGCCGTGCGCCCACATCTGGTTCCTGAAGTCGCTGCCCAGCCGTCTGGGCCTGGTACTCGACATGACGCTGCGCGACATCGAACGCGTGCTGTACTTCGAAGCCTACGTGGTGACTGACCCCGGCATGACCCCGCTGAAGAAGTTCAGCATCATGTCCGAGGACGATTTTGACGCCAAGCGCAAGGAATACGGCGACGAGTTCATCGCCAAAATGGGCGCCGAGGGCATCAAGGACCTGCTGCAGGCCATCGACCTGGAGGTCGAGATCGAGAAGCTGCGCGGCGACCTGACGGGCTCCGAGGTCAAGGTCAAGAAGAACGCCAAGCGACTCAAGGTGATGGAAGCCTTCCGAAAGTCGGGCATCAAGCCCGAGTGGATGGTGCTGGACGTACTGCCCGTGCTGCCACCCGATCTGCGTCCGCTGGTGCCGCTGGACGGTGGCCGCTTTGCGACCTCCGACCTGAACGACCTGTATCGCCGCGTCATCAACCGCAACAGCCGCCTGCGCCGTCTGCTGGAGCTGAAGGCGCCGGAAATCATCGCGCGCAACGAAAAGCGCATGTTGCAGGAAGCTGTCGATTCGCTGCTGGACAACGGCCGCCGGGGCAAGGCCATGACCGGCGCCAACAAGCGTGCGCTCAAGTCGCTGGCCGACATGATCAAAGGCAAGAGCGGTCGTTTTCGCCAGAACCTGCTGGGCAAGCGCGTCGACTACTCGGGCCGTTCGGTCATTACCGTGGGCCCGACGCTCAAGCTGCATCAGTGCGGCCTGCCGAAGCTGATGGCGCTGGAACTGTTCAAGCCGTTCATCTTCTCGCGCCTGGAAGCCATGGGCATCGCGACCACCATCAAGGCGGCCAAGAAGGAAGTCGAATCTGGCACGCCAGTGGTGTGGGACATCCTGGAAGAGGTGATCAAAGAGCACCCCATCATGCTGAACCGCGCGCCGACTCTGCACCGTTTGGGCATCCAGGCGTTCGAGCCGATCCTGATCGAAGGCAAGGCGATCCAGCTGCACCCACTGGTTTGCGCCGCCTTCAACGCCGACTTCGACGGCGACCAGATGGCCGTGCACGTACCGCTGTCGGTGGAAGCACAGATGGAGGCGCGCACGCTGATGCTGGCCTCCAACAACGTGTTGTTCCCGGCCAACGGCGAGCCCTCCATCGTCCCGTCGCAAGACGTGGTGCTGGGCCTGTACTACACCACTCGCGAGCGCATCAACGCCAAGGGCGAAGGCCTGATCTTCTCCGACATCGGTGAGGTCCAGCGCGCCTTTGACGCGGGCGAGGTCGATCTGACTGCCAAGATCAATGTGCGGCTGACCGAATACACCAAGGACAAGGAGACCGGTGAGTTCGTGTCCTCGACCCAGCTGTGGGAAACCACGGCCGGGCGCGCACTGCTGTCCGAGATTCTGCCCAAGGGCCTGCCTTTCTCCAACATCAACAAGGCGTTGAAAAAGAAAGAAATCTCCAAGCTCATCAACGTCTCGTTCCGCAAGTGCGGGTTGAAAGAGACTGTGGTTTTTGCCGACAAGCTGTTGCAGAACGGCTTCCGGCTGGCGACCAAGGCCGGCATCTCGATCTCCATCGACGACATGCTGGTGCCCAAGGAAAAGCCGGCCATCATCGAGCGCGCCGAGAAGGAAGTCAAAGAGATCGAGCAACAATATGTGTCCGGCCTCGTGACCTCCGGCGAGCGCTACAACAAGGTGGTGGACATCTGGGGCAAGGCCGGCGACGAGGTCTCCAAGGTCATGATGGCCCAGCTGGCCAAGCAAAGGACCATTGACCGGCACGGCAACGAAGTGGATCAGGAGTCGTTCAATTCCATCTACATGATGGCTGACTCCGGTGCACGCGGTTCTGCGGCGCAGATTCGTCAGCTGGCCGGCATGCGCGGCCTGATGGCCAAGCCCGACGGCTCCATCATCGAGACTCCGATCACGGCGAACTTCCGCGAAGGCCTGAACGTACTGCAGTACTTCATCTCCACCCACGGTGCCCGCAAGGGCCTGGCGGACACGGCACTGAAGACGGCCAACTCTGGCTACCTGACACGCCGCCTGGTCGACGTGACACAGGATCTGGTAGTGACCGAGGACGACTGCGGTACGCACAACGGCTCGCTGATGCGTGCCATTGTCGAAGGCGGCGAGGTGATTGAGTCGTTGCGCGACCGTATCCTCGGGCGCACCGCGGCCGAGGATGTGCTGCATCCGGAGAACCACTCGGTACTGGTCAATGCGGGTTCCATGCTCGACGAGGACATCATCGATGAGCTGACCGCGGTCGGCGTCGACGAGGTCAAGGTGCGCACCGCGCTGACCTGCGAGACGCGCTTTGGCATTTGCGCCAAATGCTATGGCCGCGACCTGGGCCGTGGCGGCCTGATCAACCTTGGCGAGGCGGTCGGTGTGATTGCCGCGCAGTCGATCGGTGAGCCCGGCACGCAGTTGACCATGCGCACCTTCCACATCGGCGGTGCGGCCTCGCGTGCAGCGATTGCCTCCAGCGTGGAAGCCAAGTCCAACGGCGTGATCGGCTTCAACGCCACCATGCGCTATGTGACCAACAGCCGGGGCGAGCTGGTGGTGATCGCGCGCTCCGGCGAGATCGTCATTCATGACGAGCATGGCCGCGAACGTGAGCGCCACAAGGTGCCGTATGGCGCCACACTGACGGTAAAAGCCGACCAGGCGATCAAGGCCGGCGCCATCCTGGCCAACTGGGACCCGCTGACGCGCCCGGTCATTACCGAGTTTGCGGGACAGGCGAAGTTCGAAAACGTCGAAGAAGGCCTGACGGTGGCCAAGCAGGTCGATGAAGTGACCGGCCTGTCCACCATGGTGGTGATCGACCCGAAACGCCGTGGCGCGGCCAAGGTCGTGCGGCCCCAGGTCAAGCTGATCGATGCCAGTGGCAACGAAGTCAAGATCCCGGGCACCGATCACTCGGTGACCATCGGCTTCCAGGTGGGAGCGCTGGTGCAGGTGCGCGACGGCCAGGACGTGGGCCCCGGCGAGGTGCTGGCACGCATTCCGGTCGAAGGCCAGAAGACGCGCGACATCACGGGCGGTCTGCCGCGCGTAGCCGAGCTGTTCGAAGCCCGTTCGCCCAAGGACAAGGGCGTGCTGGCCGAGATGACCGGCACCGTGTCGTTCGGCAAGGAGACAAAGGGCAAGATCCGTCTGCAGATCACCGACCCCGAAGGCGGCGTGCACGAAGAACTGGTGCCCAAGGAAAAGAACATTCTGGTGCACGAAGGCCAGGTGGTCAACAAGGGCGAGTCCGTGGTGGACGGCCCGGCCGATCCGCAGGACATCCTGCGCCTGCTGGGCTCCGAAGAGCTGGCGCGCTACATCGTCGATGAAGTGCAGGACGTGTACCGGCTGCAGGGCGTGAAGATCAACGACAAGCACATCGAGGTGATCGTGCGCCAGATGCTGCGCCGCGTCGTGGTCGACAACGTGGGCGATGCCAACTACATTGCCGGCGAGCAGGTCGAGCGCAGCGAGATACTCAACACCAACGATGCCTTGCGCGCTGACGGCAAGATTCCCGCGACCTTCACCAACCTGCTGCTGGGCATCACCAAGGCCTCGCTGTCCACGGACAGCTTCATCAGCGCCGCCTCGTTCCAGGAAACGACGCGCGTGCTGACCGAAGCTGCCATCATGGGCAAGCGCGATGAGCTGCGTGGCCTGAAGGAGAACGTCATCGTCGGGCGCCTGATTCCTGCAGGCACCGGCATGGCGTACCACCAGGCGCGCAAGGCCAAGGACCAGATGGACGAGGCCGAGCGCCGCGCCATCGCCGACGCCGAGGCGGCGGAGCTGGCCAGCCTGTCCGAGCCCGCGCCGGCCACCGAAACCAGCGAAGGGGCGGCTGCCGATTAAATCGCGACCGCGCTATTGAAGGAATAGCGCCTCGCGCCCAATAATAAAGGGCTCGAGGCGCATTTTTATTTTCATTCGGAATTGAACCGCCGCCATCAGGCGGCCGGAGGTATGAAAGATGGTGTCGTCTTTTGTGCTGTGGATCGCGGCCGGGGTGCTGCTGTTCTGGTGCGTCGGCGCCCACAATCGTCTGGTGCGGCTGCGCTCGGCCACACGCCAGGCCTTCGGTTTGCTCGATGCGCGTCTGCTCGTGCAACTCGCGCTGCTGCAGTCGTGCCTGCCTGCCTCCATGAACGCGTCTTTGCTGACCCAACCGGGCGAGTTGCTGGACGAAACGGCCCTGCTATGGGTCAGCCTGCGCAGTGCGGCAGCACAGTTTGCGGCGTCGCTGGCCGCGGCGCGGGCGCACCCGCTGGACGCGCGGGCCGTCGCCGCGCTGGTGGCCGCCAGCGGCGTCCTCGACGCCACCTGGCAGCGCATGCAGTTGGCAGCGCAGGATGATCCGGCCGGAGTCCTTCTGCCCGTGGCCGTGCAGAGCCAGTGGGAGCAGGCAACGCTGCACGCGCGCGCCGCCGGCGACACCTTCAACCTGGCCGTGACGCGCTATAACGCCGCCATTGCCCAGTTCCCCACGCTGTTGCTGGCCCGGGCATTCGGCTTCAAGGCCGCGCGGCCTTTGTAGAACAGGGATACTGGGAAGCCGGGCGGGTCCAAGAGTAGTAACCAGGAGGCACAGGCATGAAATTCAGGTGGGCGGCAGGCGCCGTTGTGCTGGCCGGCAGCGCCGCCGTCATGGCGGCACAAGATCAGCAGGCGCTCTATCCGCGGAGCCTGGCCGCAACCTGCGCTGCGTGCCATGGCACGTATGGCCGGGCCGAGGCCGGGCCCGGCGTGTCCGTGCTGGCCGGCAGGCCCACGCAGGAGTTGGTGCGCCGGATGAGCGAGTTCAAATCGGAAGCTAGTCCCGCCACCGTGATGCAGCAGATCAGCAAGGGCTACAGCGATGCGCAGATTGAACAGATCGCCCGTTACTTTGCCAGCCAGACGCCGTAGACACACAAACCGATGCAACGCCGTTCCTTTTTGCAATCCACCACCGTCGGCCTGACCGCCCTGGCCGGCTGCGCCGCAACCGCCGTGCCGTCCAGGGCGAAGGTGGTCGTCATTGGCGGCGGCTATGGCGGCGCTGCTGCGGCCCGGTATGTGCGGCTGTTCTCGAACCACAGGATCGAGGTGGTGCTGATCGAGCCGGACGCCGCCTTTGTGTCCTGCCCCATGTCCAACCTCGTGCTGGGCGGCAGTTGGCAGATGGCGGACATCACGAGGCCTTACGACACGCTGCGGCGCCGCCACGGCGTCACCGTGGTGCACGACCGCGCCAACACCATCGATACCGCGCGCAAAACGGTGACGCTGGTCGGCGGCTCCACCATCGCCTACGACAAGCTGGTGGTGTCGCCTGGCGTGGAGTACCTGTACGACGCCATCGAGGGCCTGCCGGCGGCGCATGCATCGGGCCGGATCCTGCATGCCTGGAAGGCGGGTGCCGAGACCGCCGCGCTGCGCCGTCAGTTGCAGGCCATGCCTGACGGTGGGGTGTTTGCCATCACCATCCCCGAGGCGCCCTACCGCTGCCCGCCCGGCCCCTACGAGCGGGCCTGCCAGGTGGCCTGGTATTTCAAGCAGGCCAAGCCGCGCGCCAAGGTGTTGATTCTCGATGCGAATCCGGACGTCACCTCCAAGGGGGCGCTGTTCAAGGCCGCTTGGACCGGACTCTACAAAGGTATGGTCGAGTACCGACCCCAATACAACACCACCGCAGTCGATGCCCGTGGCGGGCTGATCAAGTTCGAGGTGCAGGATGACGTGCGCGCCGACGTCATTAATGTCCTGCCGCCCATGCGCGCGGGCGCCATTGCGGTACAGGCGGGGTTGAACAACCAGGCCAACCAGCACTGGTGCGGCGTGCACTTTCTGACCTTCGAGTCCACCGCAGCGGCCGACGTCTTCGTGCTCGGTGACTCGATCCAGATAGCACCCCTCATGCCCAAGAGCGGTCACATGGCGAACAGCCAGGCGAAGGTGGCGGCAGCGGCCATCGTCGCGCAACTCGCAGGCTGGGAGGTCAACCCGGCGCCCATGCTCACCAACACCTGCTACAGCTTCGTGGACAACCGGCGCGCGGTGCACGTGGCCAGCGTGCACGCGTACGCCCCGGCGGGGCAAACCTACCTGTCTGTGCCCGGCGCCGGCGGCCTGAGTGAGCGCCCATCCGTGCGCGAAGGCGTCTATGCCTCCAGTTGGGCGCACAACATCTGGGCGGACACGCTGACGTGAGAGCCGACCCACCTGACAAGCCGCTTCCCCTGTGGCGCCAACTCAATGCAGTAGCTATGGTTTTGGTTGCCATTCGTGCAGGCAGGTCGGGGACTGCGGCGATGGATGGCGTTGAACCCGGCTTGCGCCCCGGGGTTCAGGCGCTGGTGTTTCATGTGCTGCGCTGGCTCGGCCGGGCGCAGGCGTTGCGCCAGCAACTTGCCAAACGCGCGCCGCCGGCGCAGGCCGATGCCCTCCTGTGCAGTGCGCTCGCGCTGGCGTGGCGCGAAGAAGGCGCGCCGTATGACGCCTTCACCCTGGTCGATCAGACGGTGGAGGCCGCCAAGCGCCACCCCGACACGCGCCAGCAAGCCAACTTCATCAATGCCTGCCTGCGCCGCTTTCTGCGCGAGCGCGCGGCGCTGGTGACGGCAACCGACAGCGATCCCGTGGCAGTCTGGAACCATCCTCGCTGGTGGATCGCGAGACTGCAGAAAGACCACCCCGCGAACTGGCAGCAGATCCTGCGGGCGAACAACACGCACGCGCCACTGACATTGCGGGTTAATAATAGAAAAGTGGCTACAGCCGAGTATCTGCATACGCTATCAGCTGCGAATATAGTAGCAACGCAGGCCGGAGAGAGCGCGGTGGTATTGCACAAGGCGATGCCGGTCGGTGCCATCCCGGGCTTCGTGCAAGGCCTGGTGTCGGTGCAGGACGCGGCGGCGCAGCGGGCCGCACCGTTACTGCTGGCAGGCTGGAAGAGCAGGCCGGGACTGCACATCCTGGACGCCTGCTCGGCGCCTGGCGGCAAGACTGCGCACTTGCTGGAGTTGCTTGATGCCCGCGTGACGGCGCTGGACATCGACCCGGCGCGCTGTGAGCGCATCCACCAGAACCTGCGGCGCCTCGGTTTGCAGGCGAGTGTGGTTGCCGCCGACGCCATGAGCCCGCAAAGCTGGTGGCCGCAGCAATGTCAGAGCGAGCCGTTCGACGCCATCTTGCTGGACGCGCCCTGCACCGCTTCGGGTATCGTGCGCCGACATCCGGATGTGCGCTGGCTGCGCCGCGAGAGCGATATCGCCCGACTGGCCACACTGCAGGCGGCGCTGCTGGCGGCCCTGTGGCCGCTGCTCAAGCCTGGAGGGCGCCTGCTTTACTGCACTTGCTCGGTTTTCAAGGCCGAAGGATACGACCAGATACAAACGTTTGTTACAAACAACACCGATTCCGCATTACGGCCGTCGCCCGGCCATTTAATCCCTCAAATCGGGGCAAACAGCGATGGCGTCCCGGACAATCGGTCAGGTGATCACGACGGTTTTTTTTACGCGTTGCTTGAAAAACGTGCGGCTTGACCTGGCCGCGCTGCTGGCTTGCGCGTTCCTCGCGCTGGCGCCCCTGATGCAGGCCCATGCCGAAAATGCCCCTGCCGAGGTTGGCTCGTTGCGACTGGAGGCCGATGCCGATGGCGTGTATCTGACAACGGGGGTCAAGTTTGAGCTTTCCGCCATCGTCGAGGACGCGCTGCTCAAGGGCATTCCCATGTTTTTTGTCGCCGAGGCCGATGTTCTGCGCGACCGCTGGTACTGGTATGACAAGCGCGTCGCCAGCGTCGCGCGCCACATGCGGCTGGCCTACCAGCCACTGACGCGTGGCTGGCGCCTGAACGTATCGCCCAATGTCATTACCAATGTCGGGCTGGGCGTGACGCTGAACCAGAACTTCGATTCGCTGGCCGATGCGCTGGCGGCCGTGCAGCGCATCTCACACTGGAAAATTGCCGAGGCATCGGACATCGACGCTGATGCGCGCTACAACGTGGAGTTCCGGTTCCGGCTCGATGTGTCGCAACTGCCCCGGCCGTTCCAGATTGGTGCCGTCGGGCAGGCGGACTGGACCATTTCCGCCAGCCGCAACCAGCGCTTGATGCTGGAGAATGCCAAGTGAACAAGGTGCTGGGTCAGCCGGACCAGGCTGATCGACTGCTCAGGCGAAAGTCCCGCGCGTTTCGCTGGGCGGTCCTCGTCGGCGCGGCCGCCATGGTCGCGATCGGGCTGGTACTGCTGTTCCTGCTGACACAGGCCACCAACAACCGCGACCTGTACGAGCGCAACTACGGGCGCCTGTTCGTCGTCAACGTTGTCGTCGCCGCCCTGTTGCTGGCGGTGATCGGCTGGATGGCGATCCGGCTCGCACTGCGTCTGCGGCGCGGCCGGTTCGGCAGCCGGCTGCTGGTCAAGCTGGCTGCGATTTTCGCGCTGGTCGGGTTTGTGCCCGGTCTGCTGATTTACGTCGTCTCCTACCAGTTCGTGTCGCGCTCGATCGAGAGCTGGTTCGACGTCAAGGTGGAGAGCGCGCTGGATGCCGGGGTGGGCCTGGGGCGCGCCACCCTGGATACCCTGAGCAACGACCTGGCCAGCAAGACGCGCGCCGCGACCAGCCAGCTCGCCGATGTCCCCAACGCCACGGCCGGCCTGACGCTGGAGCGCATTCGCGACCAGCTGGCGGCCAGTGATGTGGTGCTGTGGGACGCCAGCGGTCGCCTGATTGCGGGTGTCGGCCAGTCGCGCTTCGATCTCAACCCCGAGCGCCCTGGCAGCCAGCAGCTGCGCAATGCCCGCAATCAGCGTGTGGTGTCCCAAGTCGAGGGACTCGAGGACGCTGGCTCGGCCACCGTCACCACGGCCCGCATCAAGGCCATTGCGCTGGTCAACTCCTCGAGCATGGGCCTGTTGGCCGAGCCGCGCTTTCTGCAGGTGACGCAGATTCTGCCGCCCGCTCTGGTGGCCAATGCGATCGCCGTGCAGGCCGCCAACCGCGAGTACCAGGAGCGTGCGATCGCACGCGATGGCCTGCGCCGCATGTACATCGGCACTCTCACATTGAGTCTGTTTCTTGCGATGTTTGGCGCCGTGCTACTCGCAGTGCTACTGGGCAATCAACTTGCGCGGCCCTTGCTGGTGTTGGCTGAAGGCGTGCGCCAGGTGGCCGCCGGCGACCTCACGCCCAAGGCGGCGTTACAGGGCAAGGACGAGCTCGGTGGCCTGACGCGCTCATTCGCGCAAATGACGCAGCAACTCGCCGATGCGCGCGCCGCGGTGAACCGCAGCATGGATCAGGTTGATGCCTCGCGCGCCAACCTGCAGACCATTCTGGACAACCTGACCGCCGGCGTCATCGTGCTCGACGCCCACGGTGTCATCCAGTCTTCCAATCCCGGGGCGACACGCATCCTGCGGGCGCCACTGGCAGCGTACGAGGGTCGGCCGCTGGCCGAAATGGCCGGTCTGGAAGACTTGGCGCGTGGCGTGCAGGCGCATTTCGACACATTCCTGCGCGGGCGCATGGAGCATGGTGTGGACCACTGGCAGCAGTCTTTCGAGCTCAATGCCGCGCAACCTGGGTCACCGCAAAATACTATTACTTTGGTAGCTAGAGGTGCGGAGTTGCCGGGCGCATCGCGGCTTTTGGTGTTTGATGACATTTCGGAGATCGTGTCCGCCCAGCGGGCCCAGGCGTGGGGCGAGGTGGCGCGCCGGCTGGCCCATGAGATCAAGAATCCACTGACGCCGATCCAGCTCTCGGCCGAGCGGCTGGAGATGAAACTGACGGGCAAGATCGCTGCGCCCGAACAGGCGCTGCTGGCCAAATCCGTCAAGACCATCGTGGACCAGGTCGATGCCATGAAGCGGCTGGTCAATGAGTTCCGCGACTACGCGCGACTGCCCGCTGCCGAACTGCGTCCGCTCGACCTCAATGCCCTGATCGGTGACGTGGTCCATTTGTACGAGAGCGAGCATGCCCCCGCGCCGGTCCACGTCGAACTGGACGCCGCCTGCCCGCTGATCCGCGCCGACAGCCAGCAAATCAGACAGGTGGTGCACAACCTGCTGCAAAACGCGCAGGACGCCACGCAGGCCAACGCGGACCACCAGCACGCCGCGCGCGTGACCATCCTCACGCAATGGCTGGAGCCGGCCCAGCGCGTGCGCCTGACAGTGCGCGACAACGGCCCCGGATTTCCAGAGCACATCCTCAATCGGGCCTTCGAGCCCTATGTCACGACCAAGGCGAAGGGCACCGGGCTGGGGCTCGCGGTAGTGAAGAAAATCGCCGATGAGCATGGCGCGCGCGTCGACCTCTCGAACCGCGTGGTTGATGGAGTCATCGAGGGTGCGCAAGTGTCGTTATCATTCGCCATAGACAGCACGGCGCCGGGGTAGTCCTGTTGCGCCGTCAACATTGAGGGACTACGCTGCAATCATGGCAAACATACTGGTGGTCGACGACGAATTGGGTATTCGCGATCTACTCTCCGAAATTCTCAACGATGAAGGCCACAACGTCGAGCTCGCCGAAAATGCGGCGCAAGCCCGCATGGCGCGTGCGCGCAGCCGACCCGACCTGGTGCTGCTGGACATCTGGATGCCTGATACCGATGGCGTGACCCTGCTCAAGGAATGGTCCATCGGCGGGTTGCTTACCATGCCCGTCATCATGATGAGCGGTCACGCGACGATCGATACCGCCGTCGAGGCCACCAGGATCGGCGCACAGGCATTTCTGGAAAAACCCATTACCCTGCAAAAGCTGCTCAAGGCGGTCGAGGCGGGGCTGGCTCGCAATCTTCCGCGCAAGCCGGCGGTGGCTCTTGCGCCCGTACCGGCCGACCTTGCGGTGGAGCTTGCCAAGACTGGCGGAGCTCCGCTACCGACGGTGGTCGATACAGGCCCGCAAGGCTGCCAGAGTTTCGAGCTTGACAAACCGCTGCGCGATGCCCGTGATGAGTTCGAGAAGTCGTACTTTGAATTCCACCTGGCCAAGGAGGGTGGCTCCATGACCCGCGTGGCCGAGAAAACCGGCCTTGAGCGCACCCACCTGTACCGCAAGCTCAAGCAACTGGGCGTGGACTTGTCACGCGGTAAACGCAGCGCGGCGTGACGCCGGCATCCGAAAAGACACGCTGAGCGCCTGCTATAATCGCCGGCTCTGGCCCGGTAGCTCAGTCGGTAGAGCAGAGGATTGAAAATCCTTGTGTCGGTGGTTCGATTCCGCCCCAGGCCACCAGTCTTGAAACCCGCATGAACCCTAGGTTCTGGCGGGAAATCAGCAAAAAAGCGGCCC
>JBDTCK010000117.1:0-2874 GCA_039923645.1 Rhodoferax sp. | reverse complement strand
ATGCTGTAGATGAACTGCATGGCCCCGCCGGTCCAGGCCGGAAAACCGATGCCGAAGATGGAGCCGACGTTGGCCTCGAACACCGTGGTCAGCACGTTCTCGGACAGGCAGCGCGCGGTCTCGACGGCCTGGCGGTACAGCAGGCGGTCCTTGACGTCCTCGATGTTCCATTCCGTGGCGGGCTTCTCGAACAGGGTTTTGAGCTGTGGCCACAGGCTCTTGCGCACACCCTTCTCGGTGGGGTAGTCATAAAAACCACCGCCGCCCGCGCGCCCGGGGCGCTGGTACTGCTTGACCATGCGCTCCACCAACAGTTCGCCGGGAGTCGCGATGTAGGTCTTGCCCTCGGCACGGTAATCCGCGCGGGTCTGGTCCAGCACATGCACGCTCAGTGACAGCGCGGTCTCGTCCAGCACCGCGAGCGGGCCGACCGGCATGCCGCACTGGATGCCGGCGTTCTCGATCACCGGGGCCGGAATGCCTTCATCCAGCATCGCCGCGCCTTCCATCACGAAGGTGCCGAAGGTGCGGCTGGTGTAGAAACCGCGCGAATCGTTCACCACGATCGGGATCTTGCCGAGCGACTGCACATAGTCGAAGGCTCGCGCCACGGTCTCCTCGTCGGTCTGCTTGCCGCGAATGATCTCCACCAGCTTCATCTTGTCCACCGGGCTGAAGAAGTGGATGCCGATAAATTTCTCCGGCTTGGCGCTGGCCTTGGCCAGGCCCGAGATTGGCAGTGTGGAGGTGTTGGTAGCAAAAAAGCCGCCGGGTGCCAGCATGGGCTCAGCCTCCTGCGTGACCTTGCCCTTCAAATCGCGTTGTTCGAAAACCGCCTCGATGATCAGATCGCAACCTTTCAAGTCACCCGCCTGACCGGTGGGCGTGATGCGGTCCAGCAGCGCCTTCTGGTCATACGGGCTCATGCGGCCCTTTTCGACGCGCGGCTGCGTCAGCTTGACGCTATAGGCCTTGCCATGCTCGGCCTTGTCTAGGCTCACGTCTTTCAGCATCGTGGCGATGCCCCGGCTCGCCTGTACATAGGCGATGCCCGCGCCCATCATGCCGGCGCCCAGGATGCCGACCTTGGCCGGCTTGTAGCGCGCGATGTCCTTGGGCCGCGACTGCCCGCTCTTGATCGCGTTCAGGTTGAAGAAGAACGTGTTGATCATGTTCTTTGCGACAGGGCTCACGATCAGCCGCGCCAGGTAGCGGCTCTCGATGCGCAGTGCGGTGTCGAAGTCCACCTGCGCGCCCTCCGCCATGGCGTCCAGCGCGAATTGCGGGGCAGGGTACAGGCCGCGCGTGGTCTTGTTCAGCATCGCCGGCGCCACCGTCAGCGCACCGGCGATCTTGGGGTTGGCCGGTGTACCACCGGGGATCTTGTAGTCCTTCGCGTCCCACGGCTGCTGTGCCGTGGGATTGGCGGCAATCCAGGCCAGCGCCTTCTTGCGCAGTTGCGTGGCGTCGCTCACCAGCTCGTGCACCAAGCCCAGGTCCAGCGCCTCGCGCGGGCCGAACAGCTTGCTCTCCAGAATGTAGGGCTGCGCGCCCAGCAGGCCGAGCAGTCGCGTCATCTTGGTGATGCCGCTGGCGCCGGGGATCAGCCCGAGCGTGATTTCGGGCAAGCCGAGCTGGATCTTCTTGTCGTCCACCGCAATCCGGTGGTGCGCGGCCAGTGCCACTTCCCAGCCGCCGCCCAGCGCTGCGCCGTTGATGCAGGCCACCACCGGCTTGCCCAGGGTCTCCAGCGTGCGGAAGTTCTTTTTGAGCTGCTGGATCTCGGTAAACACCTTGTTCGCGTCTTCGGGCTTGAGCCGCATCGTGCCCTTGAGGTCGGCGCCGGCAAAAAAGGTGGTCTTGGCTGAGGCCAGGACGATGCCTTTGATCGCGTCCTTGTCCTTCACCACCTGCGCGGTGACTTCGGTCATGTCCTGCTGCCATTGCTGGCACATGGTGTTCACGGGCGAGCCCGGCTCGTCGAAGGTGAGGGTGGCGATGCCGTCGGCGAGTTCGTATCGAATGGTTTTCATGGACGTCCGTTTACTATGAAAGTAGTAGCTTCTTGCCATCGACCCATAAGGGCTAGAGGTCGAAAAGGCTTCAAATCCGCTCGACAATGGTGGCAATCCCCATGCCGCCGCCCACGCACAGCGTGGCCAGCCCGTAGCGCAGCTTGCGCCGGTGCAGCTCGTCGATCAGCGTGTTCAGGATCATGGCGCCCGTGGCGCCCAGCGGGTGGCCCATGGCGATGGCGCCGCCGTTCACGTTGACCTTCTCGTGCGGTACCTTCATCTCCTGCATGAACTTCATGGGCACGGCGGCAAACGCCTCGTTCACCTCGAACAGGTCGATCTGGTCAATCGTCATGCCGGCCTTGGCCAGCGCCTTGCGCGCGGCTGGCATCGGGCCGGTCAGCATGATGGTCGGGTCGGCGCCGCTCAGCGCTGCCGCCACGATGCGCGCGCGCGGCGTGAAGCCGTGCGTCTTGCCCGCGGCCTCGGAGCCGACCAGCACCGCCGCCGCGCCGTCCACGATGCCCGACGAATTGCCGGCGTGGTGCACATGGTGAATGCGTTCCACCTGCGGATACCGCGTGAGCGCCACCTGGTCGAAGCCCATCGCGCCAAGCTGGTCAAACGCCAGGCGCAGCCCCGCCAGACCTTCCATGGTGGTGCGCGGCTTGATGAATTCATCCGCGTCCAGAATGACCTGGCCCAGCGCGTCCTTCACTGGCACGACCGAGCGCGCAAACAGCCCGCCATCGCGTGCCTTGGCGGCGCGCTGCTGGCTTTCCATGGCAAAGGCGTCCACGTCCTCGCGGGTAAAGCCCGACAGCGTGGCAATCAAATCCGCGCCAATGCCCTGCGGCAC
>JBDTCK010000116.1:0-16487 GCA_039923645.1 Rhodoferax sp. | reverse complement strand
GCGACAACACCCACGTCGATGCACCCGGCACGTTCGCCAGCGGCTACCACCTGAGCGCCGACCTGGTCGATGAATCGATCCGCATGCTGGCCGATCACCAGGCCGACGCGCCGGACTCACCCTGGCTGCTGTGGCTCGCGTTTGGCGCCTGCCATGCGCCGCACCAGGCGCCGCAGGCGTTGATTCGCGCGTACGACGGCCAGTTCGCGCACGGCTGGGACCAGGAACGCGCCCAGCGCTTGGCGCGCCAGAAGACGCTCGGCATCGTGCCGCCCAACACCGCACTGCCACCGCGCAACGATGGCGTGCCGCCCTGGAACACGCTGGAAGAACCCCAGCGCCGCCTCTTCACGCGCCTGCAGTCAGCCTATGCGGCCATGCTCGAGCATGCCGATGCGCAGATCGGCCGCCTGATGCAGTTCCTGCAAGACAGCGGCGTCGCCGACGACACGCTGGTGCTGGTGCTGTCCGACAACGGCGCCAGCCAGGAAGGCGGCCCGCTGGGCTTCGTCAATGCCATGGGCCCGTACAACCTGCGCCCCGAAGACATGGCCGAGAAGCTGCGCCGCATCAACGACATCGGCGGGCCCGATACCCATTCGAACTTTCCGCACGGCTGGGCCATGGCGGCCAATACGCCGCTCAAGCGTTACAAGCAAAACACCCACGGCGGCGGCATCCGCGACCCGCTGGTGCTGGCGTGGCCCAAGGGCATCAGCGCGCGCGGCGAGCTGCGCCATCCGTTCTGCCACGCGAGCGACCTGCTGCCCACGCTGCTTGACCTGTGCGGCGTGGCGCCGCCCAAGCAGATCGGCGGCGTCGCCCAGCTGCCGATCAGCGGCGAGAGTTTCCGCGCGAGCCTGGCCGACGCGCAGGCGCCGGCCCGCGCCGGGCCGCAGTACTTCGAGATGTTCGGCCACCGCGGCCTGTGGCACGACGGCTGGAAGGCCGTCGCCTTTCATCCGCCGGGTACGCCCTTCGATGCGGACCGCTGGGAGCTGTACCACCTGGCGCAGGACTTTGCCGAGAACCATGACCTGGCCCAGGCGCAGCCCGAACGCCTCGCCGCGATGCAGGCGCTGTGGTGGGGCGAGGCCGAACGCAATCAGGTGCTGCCGCTGGACGAGCGCTTCGGTGCGCGCTTTGCCGAGAACGCGCGCCGCGTCCAGGGCGCCCGTTCGCAGTTCGTCTTTCACGCCGGCATGGGGCACCTGCCTACCGACGTCGCGCCGGATGTGCGTGCGCGCAGCTATACGATCGAGGCCGAGGTGCTGCTGCCCGAGACCGGCTTTGAGGGCGTGTTGATCGCGCACGGCGATGCCACCTCAGGCTACAGCCTGTATTTACAGGATGGCCACTTGGTGCACGACCTCAACGTCGGCGGCATGCACCAGATCGTGCGCTCGACCGTTGCCGTAACGGCCGGGCGCCATCGGCTCGGGTTCCACATGGAGCTCGGGCCGATGACACTGACGCCGCCGCGGCCCCATATCGGCCGCGTGGTCGTGCCGTCGAGCCGCCGCGGCACACTGCTGATTGACGGCGATCCGGCGGGTGAGATCGTTTTCAAGGCCGGCTTCAACTCACTCATCTCGTGGTCCGGACTCGACATCGGCCGCGACCGCGCAAGCGCCGTTTCGCACTACGCGGCGCCGTTCGAATTTACCGGGCGTCTCTTCAAGGTCACTGTGCTGCTGCAGCCGCAGCAGGAGCTCGACGGCGCCGCCATTGGCAATGCGGAAATGGCGCGGCAATGAGTGCGCCGTCCACCTCCGTCCCGGTCCCATCGTCCCCCGGGTACCAGTTTCCACCCCGAGGTCAGGCGGTTTTTGCGTGCGCCATCCTGTTTCTCGGTTACACCTTCGCCTTCGTCGACCGCAACATCGTGTCCTTGCTGGTGGTTCCAATCGAACATGATCTGGGACTGTCCGATGTCGAAATGGGGCTATTGCAGGGAACAGCCTTCGCCATTTTCTATTCTGTTTTTGGCTTTCCGATCGCCTGGGCCGTCGATCGCTTCAATCGCCGCCGCATCGTCACCGCTGGGGTTGGCGTCTGGAGCTTGATGACTTGCCTCGCCGGCCTGAGCCGCGGCTTCACGCCATTCTTTCTGGCGCGGGTCGGGGTTGGCGCAGGAGAGGCCACCATTTTGCCCAGTGCCACTTCACTGATTGCCGACTACTTTCCACCCGCAGCGCGCGGTCGCGCGCTCGGCGTCTTTGCGTCGGGTATCTACTTCGGCGCCGCGACCGCGCTCATCGGCGGTGGGCTCATCCTGCACCGGCTGAACGGACAAACCGTCACCTTACCCTTGCTCGGCCCCCTGCATCCCTGGCAAGTCGTGCTGATCGCCGCAGGGTCACTGGGCATCCCCCTGACCATTGCCACGCTGTTCATGCGCGAGCCGCCCCGCATTCACCTGCGCGGTGCCGGAGCCGGAGGTACCACGGGCAAAGTCCCCGGATTCATGACCGCCTTTCGTGCCCACCCCCGGGCCCTGACGGCCCACTTCATCGGCTTTACCGCGATGGCTTTTGCGTCTTACGGCGCTACCGCCTGGTTGCCGACCTTGTTCATTCGCGAATACGGTTGGACGCCCGCAATGGTGGGTGCCCGATTGGGGCTGATCGCGCTCATTGCCGGGCCGCTCGGCACCGTTTTCGGGGGCCTGATCGCCGACCGTATGGAGAAGGCCGGGCGCTACGACGGGAAATTTCTGGTCGGCGCTCTCGCTGCTGCCTGCACCGCCATACCGGCTGTCGTTTTGGGGCTGTCCAGCCATGTTGGGACCACGTATGCAGCGGCAGCCATCGTGGTGTTTTTCTCCAGCTTCGTCTGGGGCGTGGCGCCCGGTGCCCTGCAGGAAATCGTTCACGGTTCGGTGCTGGGTCGGGTGACGGCGATCTACACCGCTTTGCTCAATCTCGTCGCGCTGGGGCTGGCCCCGCCAACCGTCGCGCTGCTGGGCCAATCCATGGCAGGGAAACACGGCGGCCTGGGCGTGGCCATGGCCATCGTCGTGCCCATTGCCTGCCTCGTCGCGTTCATTGCGTTTATCACAAGCCGCGCCGCCTACAGGAGTGCAAGGCTGAACTGAAACCGTCGTCAAAAGCACCTTGACGCGGCTTGGCAAGTTACCAAGCGAGATCCGGCTACGGCGGTGCGCCGTGCTCGTACAAGACGAGTGCGCGGTACACGGCGCTGTGCGCCGGTGTCGGCACGCCGTGTTGCAGCCCCAGGCCATGCACGCGGCCTGAGAGCCATTGCAGCTCCAGCGGCTTGCCGCGCTCCAGGTCTTCGGACATGGACGACCGGAACGAGGCCGGCAGGGCCGCCAGTCTGCTCATCACGTCGTCGGCCAGATCGGCGCGCAGAGTCTGACCCGTGGCCCGGCCCACCGCCACGCCTTCGTCGATCAGCTGGCGCTGGAAAAACCGCGTTTCAGGATTTCCCATGATCTGCCCGATGCGTGCGCGCAAGAGAGACGTGGCACCCGCGATAGCGGCCAGCGTGACGAACTTCTCCCAGATCGCAACGCCAATGGCCTCGGTGGCCGTGGCATCGAGCCCGGTGGCGCGCTCGCAGGCCGCACAGAACGCGGCAATGACCGGATCGCCTCCGGCCGCGTCCACCACGATGCGGTTCATGCCACCCGGGCTGCGGATCACGCCGGGGCGCTCGATCACTGCCGAGACATAGATCACCCCGCCCAGCACCCGGGCGCCGGGCAGCGCACCCGCGATGAGCGCAACACTGTCGATGCCGTTTTGCAGCGTCACGACGCGCGTTTGCGGACCGACCAGCGGCGCCATGGCGCGCGCGGCGGATTCGGTGTCCCACAGCTTGACGGCGAAGATCACGAGGTCCACCGGCCCGACGCGGGCGGGGTCGTCGGTGGCCGAGACCTGCTCCAGGTGCAGCGCGTGCTCGGGCGTTTCAATGCGCAAGCCGCTTTTCTGCAGCGCCTGCAGATGGGCGCCGCGCGCGATGAAGCTCACATCCTCACTCGCGGCCTGTAGCCGCGCGCCGACGTAGGCGCCAACCCCTCCAGAGCCCATGATGGCAATGCGCATTCTCGAAGTCTCCTCTTGAGTGGGGCGCGGTGCGTTTGAAGGCGGCGCCTCGATGACATGACGGCCCGGTGTGGCGCGTTGCCGGTCATGTTACGCCGGTGCGAGCGGATCGCAGACACAGGCAATGGTCGCCTGCGGCAGGCTGCCCCCAATTGGCTTGTCCTGTCCGCTCGGTCCCCACGACCGGCGGCGACTGCGCCATCAGCTCACACGCAGGCCAGCCTCCTTCACGACACCGCGCCACTTCGCCAGCTCGCTCTCCACCAGCGTCCGCAACGTCGCGGGCGTACTGGTCCTTACGTCTGCGCCGTGGTCCTCGATGCGGCGGATGTTGTGAACGTCGGTGAGCACCTCGGTCAGCGCGAGGCTGATTCGCTCAACGATCTCGGGCGATGTCCCAGCGGGCGCAAATAGCGCGTACCACTGCGTCACGTCAACACCATCGACGCCTGCTTCGCTGAGCGTCGGTACGTCCGGCAGACTGGGCACGCGTCGCGGGCCGGCGACCGCCAGCGCACGCAGCCGCCCTGCGCGGATATGCGGGGCGGCGGTAAAAAAGCTGGGAAACATGAACTGCGTCCGGCCCGCAATCGTGTCCTCTATGCCTGGGGCGGCACCCGCGTGCCCCACCCCCAGCATGGCTGTAGCCGTGTGCATCTTGAACAGTTCGGCGGCGAAATGCGGTGCGGTTCCGTTGCCGGCCGTCGCGTAGCAATACTGGCCGGGGTTAGCCCGCAATTGGCGCACCAGGTCCGCTACGTCATTCACCGGCACGCCGATATTGGCGACGAGCAAGGTTGGCGAGGTGCCCACGAGGCCGATCGGTTCGAAGTCCTTCAGAGGGTGGTAGGCCAGCGTTTGCAGCGCCGGATTCATCGCGTGCGTGCCGATGTAGCCCAGCATCAGCGTGCGACCGTCGGGTGCCGCGCGGGCCACGTACTCGCTGGCGATGGATCCGTTCGCTCCTGGCCGGTTGTCGACCGTCACAGCCTGTCCCAGAAGCGGCGCCAGCCCCGCAGCGATGGTGCGGGCCATGGCATCGTTGCCGCCGCCGGCCGCCGTCGGCACCACGATGGTGATGGACGGCTTCTCCGTCGCCGTGGCGCCGGCCGCTTGCGAGAATACATAACGCGGCAGGTGCAGTTCGCCTTGCAGGATCTTGCGGGCCGTGCGCAACAGCGCAGCGCGCTGGACCGAGGCCTCGGGGCCTTGCCCCCGCACCTCGACCTCCACCTCGATGCGCCCCTGCGGATGCAGCACCGCAACGTTGTTCACCCCAACCATGTCGCTGGCGCAACTGGCCACCGTACCGGGCAGCGCAAAGGCCGTCGCAACGCCAATGGCTCCGGTCGCGGCATGAGAGGCGTGGCAGCGCCGCGGCGTGAAATACCGCGATGTCAGGCTGTGCGTGGTATCACCGGCACCGACCAGCACTGGCTTGGGAATCACACTCTGGCTCACGTCGCCCAATCCCATCATCGCGCCGGCGGTGCGCCGAAGGCGCTCCAGCCGTTCCAGCAGGGCGGTGTTGGCGTCCAGCTCAATGGGAGACTCTCGGCCGGTCACGCCAAGGTCACGTGCGCGCACGATCATCAGCGGCATCGCTGCGTCGATACAGGACACCGCCGTGCCGTCGATCAAGTCAATTCGCAGACCGGTCGGGAATACCGACCCCGTGACGGTGCCCCAGGCATCCAGAAAGTTCAGCCGGATGGGCGCAGCGGTGCCGGCAACACCATCGATGCGCGCTTCGCCTTCGTAGGTCACCTGGCCACCGGGGGTCAAGACCGTGACGTCGATGCGCGAGCGTGTGTTGACGTTGAATACCCGCACGGTGGTTTCGGCGCCGGTTGCCGTCACCAGTCCCTGCTCTATGGCGAACGGGGCCACTCCCGCCAGCATGTTTCCACAGTTGGGCCGGGTGTCCACCGAACGCTGGCCGACACCGACCTGGGCAAACAGGTAGTCCACGTCGCAGCCGGGTTCGCGCGAGCGCGACACGATCGCGACCTTGCTGTTCAACGTGCTGCCGCCGCCCACACCATCGAGCTGCAGCAGGTCTGACGCGCCGATGGCGCCGATCAATGCCTCGTCGCGTTCGATGTCATTTTGAGGCAGCCACTCACGCAGGAAGAACGGCCCTCGGGAGGTGCCGGCGCGCATCAGCACACAAGGAATGATTCGGTTCATGGGCCGCATGATGGATCACACCGGGCCGGCCGTTAATTGCATATTTGGGTGCGATTGATGCACACTGTCTATCGCCAATCCACCCTTGGGAGCCGCAGGTCATGGCGATCAATTTCAATCTCAACGATCTGCAGGCCTTTCGCGCCGTGGCCGAGCTCAGCAGCTTTCGCAAGGCGGCGGATGCCCTGCACGTCTCGCAGCCTGCCTTCAGCCGGCGCATCGAAAAACTCGAGGAGGCGCTGGGTGTGCGGCTGCTGGAGCGCAGCACCCGCAGCGTCAGCCTCACAGCTGTAGGCCGTGAATTCGACCGAAAGGTGCGGCAGTTGCTTGACGACCTGGACAACACCTTGCTGGGCATCCGCGAGGTGGCTGGAACCCGCATGGGCAAAGTCACCATCGCATGTGTGCCATCGACCGTCTACTACTTCCTGTCGCATGTGATTTCGCGGTACCACGAACGCTACCCGAAGATTCGGGTCATGGTGATCGATGCGAGTGCCAACGAGGTGCTCGCGGCCGTATCGGGCGGTGAAGCCGATTTCGGGATCAATTTCATTGGTGCACAGGAGGCCGATATCGAGTTCAAGCTGCTACTGAAGGAGCGCTTCGTCGCCGCTTGCCGGCGCGACCACGAGCTCGCCGGCAAGCGGCGTGTGTCCTGGGCCGATCTCTCCCGGTACGACTACATTTCCGTGAGTAAGGTTTCCGGCAATCGCCTGTTGCTGGATCAGGCTCTGTCCGGTGTGCCGGGCCTTCCGCAGATCATGTACGAGACGCAGCATGTGACAACGATGCTGGGCCTGGTTGAGGCAGGTCTCGGTGTGGCCGCTGTGCCGGCGATGGCGATGCCGGTTGGCGACCATCCATTGCTGGTTGGCATACCGTTGGTCGATCCCGTCGTTACTCGCAAGATCGGCCTGATTCGGCGCAAGGGCCGTTCCTTGTCGCCGGCGGCGCAGCAGCTCTACGAATTCTTTCCTTCTTGACGCGGTAGGCCCTTCATCCGGTGCGGTGCCACCGGGATTTGGACGCGCGACCCCCTTTCTTGTGCCTCATGCATCAATGCTTGCAAAAGATGCACTTTCTTAACGGGGAGAACTCCACCAGAATCAATTGAAGACGTCGGCGGAAGATCAGCACCGATGAATGAAACCGGCATGGTTTGCCCCGCCGCATTAAAAGGAGACAAATGTCCAACATCACCGCAAGGATGGATCGACTGCCGATCACCTCCATACACCGCGTCGCGATCTTCGCCCTGGCCTTTGCCTACTTTTTCGAACTTGCCGACCTCAACACATTCGCGTTTGCGGCACCTGGCTTGATGAAGGCCTGGCATCTTCCGGTTGACGCCGTCGCGCTGATCACGTCTGCCAGTTTCGGCGGCATGTTCATCGGAGCCGTGGGCGGCGGCTGGTTGGGCGACAACTTTGGGCGCAAGCGCGGGATCATTCTGTGCATCAGTTTCTATGCTGTGTTCTCGATGCTGAACGCGGTGTCCTGGGATGTAACGTCGCTGGCGGTTTTCCGCTTCCTGACGGGGGTCGGTCTGTCCGGTATGACGGTTATCGCCAACACCTACGTGAGTGAATTTTTTCCTGCCAATGTCCGCGGCAAGTACATGGGGCGAATTGTCACGATTGGCCTGATCGGTATTCCAGCGACGGCCTGGTTTGCGCGGTATTTCGTGCCCTTGTATCCATGGGGCTGGCGGCTTGTGTTCGTGTGGGGTGGCATGGGGCTGCTGGCCCTGTTCATGGCCGTGCGTATGAAGGAATCGCCGCGGTGGTACTTGCGCCAGAACAACCTCGCCAAAGCTGAGGAGATCGTTGGTCAACTCGAAGCTGCTGCGCGGGCAGAGCATGGCCCTTTGACGGAAGTGCCGTCGGTGGTCCGGCCGCCAGTGCCGGGCACTGGCCTGCGCCCGGGTTCCTTTTTCGCTCTGTTTTCCGTCCAGGAGCGTCAACGAACCCTGACCATGCTGGCCGCCTGGATCTTCCAGACGCTCGGGTTTTATGGTTTCATGTCCTGGGTGCCTACCTTGCTAGTCAAGCACGGGTTCTCGGTGGTGCACGCGCTGAGCTACACGGCAACCATCGCCGTGTGCCATCCACTCGGCTCCCTCATTGCGTCCGACCTTGTCGAACGTTTCGAGCGGCGTTGGTATATCACCATCGATGGCGTGCTTATTGCCATTTTCGGCGTGGCATTCGGCATGTCTCAGGCGCCGGTTTTCATCCTGCTGTTTGGTGCGCTGGTGGTGCTGTGCATTCAAGGCATGGCCGTGGGTCTCTATACCTACACGCCAGAACTGTTCCCCACGGAAGTCAGATCGTCCGCCATGGGGTTGGCGTATGGCGTGGGCCGGCTGGCAAATGTGATCGGGCCCTTCATCATCAGCGCGATCTTTATGTCAGCGGGCTATCTGACGGTCTTCGTTTACATTGGCGCGTGCTGGCTGGTTGTGTCGCTGGTAATCGGCGTGTTCGGAACCAACACGACAGGCAGATCGCTCGAAGCGGTGGCCGTCGAGCCGGTCCTGAAGCAGCGTTGACAGGTTGACGCACCGGGCGGGTGTAGCCCGAGCAGGACACCCCGGCTTTCAGACCGACATCCTCATCGTCGAGGCTCGTTCGAGTGCCGGAAATACAATCAACTGGGGCCGATGGGCAAATTGTTTCAATGATCGATGTACTGGTCATCGGCGGCGGTAACGCCGCACTGTGCGCCGCGCTCATGGCGAGCGAAGCTGGCGCCAGCGTGCTGCTGCTGGAGTCTGCCCCGCGCGAATGGCGCGGCGGCAATTCGCAGCACACACGCAACCTGCGCTGCATGCATGATGCTCCGCAAGACGTACTAACTGATTCTTATCCCGAGGAGGAATACTGGCAAGATCTGCTGAAGGTCACCGGCGGTCTCACGGACGAGAAGTTTGCCCGGCTCGTTATCCGTGCGTCGTCTACCTGCCGCCCATGGATGAAAGAGCACGGTGTGCATTTCCAGCCAGCGTTATCGGGCGCGCTGCATGTAGCGCGCACCAATGCCTTTTTCATGGGTGGCGGCAAGGCGCTGTTGAATGCCTATTACCGCAGTGCTGAAAATCTCGGTGTGCAGATCCGCTATGACGCACCGGTGGACGCCATCGAGTTGAAGGGTGGGCGGTTCGTTGCGGCCCGCATTGGCGCTGAGCGTATCGAGGCCAAGGCCTGTGTGCTGGCGGCCGGGGGCTTCGAGTCCAATCGCGAATGGCTGCGCGAGGCCTGGGGCCAGAACGAGCGCGGCGAATGGCCAACGGACAATTTCCTCATTCGAGGCACGCGCTTCAACCAAGGCGTGCTGCTCAAATACATGATCGACGCCGGCGCCGACAGCATCGGCGACCCGTCGCAGGGCCACATGGTGGCCATCGATGCGCGGGCGCCGCTGTACGACGGGGGCATCTGCACCCGCATCGACTGCGTGTCGCTGGGCGTGGTGTTGAACCGGGAGGCCGAGCGCTTCTACGATGAAGGCGAGGACTTCTGGCCCAAGCGCTATGCCATCTGGGGCCGGTTGGTCGCGCAGCAACCCGGCCAGATTGGCTATTCCATCATCGACGCCAAGGCCATCGGCCGCTTCATGCCCCCGGTTTTCCCCGGCACCACCGCCAACACGCTGCCAGAACTCGCGCGCAAGCTGGGTCTGTCCGAGGAGATTTTTGTCAGAACCATCCACGCGTACAACGCCGCCTGCCGCGTCGGCACCTTCGATCACACCGCCCTCGACGATTGCCATACCGTGGGCCTGTCGCCAGCCAAAACCCACTGGGCGCGGCCCATCGACACGGCTCCGTTTTACGGCTACGCGCTCAAGCCAGGCATCACGTTCACCTATCTGGGTCTGAAGGTTGACGATCATGCGGCCGTGCACTTCGGCGGCCAATCGAGCGAGAACCTGTTCGTCGCCGGTGAAATGATGGCCGGCAACGTACTCGGCAAGGGCTACACGGCGGGGGTCGGCATGTCGATCGGCACCGCTTTCGGCCGCATTGCCGGCACCTCGGCCGCGGCGGCTGCAATAGCCATCAAAAAGCAAGGAGCTCAACGTGCAGCAGCTTGAAGCCCTGACCCGCGAAGCCCAGGCGTTGGCCGGGGGCGCATCGGCGCTGCCACTGCCGTTGCTGAGCACGCAAGAGAGCGAGGTCGACCGGATCATGCAAATCTGCAATGCCTGCCGCTACTGCGAAGGGTTTTGCGCGGTGTTCCCGGCCATGACGCGCTTGCTGGAGTTCGCTAAGGCTGACATTCACTACCTTGCCAATCTGTGCCATAGCTGCGGCGCCTGCCTGCATTCCTGCCAGTACGCGGCGCCGCACGAGTTTGCCGTCAATGTGCCGCAGGCCATGGCCAAAGTGCGTGCGCGAACCTATACCGACTATGCATGGCCGTCCGCTCTTGGCACGCTGTACCAGCGCAATGGCCTGGTTTTGTCCGTCGTGACAGGGTTGGGGCTGGCGCTGCTTCTCGTGCTCACGCTGCTGATCAAGGGCACTCTGTTTCCGGGCCCACTGGCCGGCAATTTCTATGCGATCTTTCCGCACAACATGCTCGTGCTGATGTTCGGCGCGGTATTCGGATATTCGGTGCTGGCACTGGGCATCGGGGTCACGCGCTTCTGGCGTGATGTGTCGCCGGCCGATGCCCGGGCGGCAAGCACGACCAGCGTACAACCCGCGGCGGCGGTCGAGGCTAGTTTGGACGTGCTGCGCCTCAAATATCTCGGCGGCGGACACGGTGAGGGCTGCAACAACGCGGACGACCGTTTCACCCTCTGGCGCCGGCGATTCCATCACTTCACCTTCTACGGTTTCATGCTGTGCTTTGCCTCGACCAGCGTGGCGACGCTCTACCACTATCTGCTGAATTCGGATGCGCCATATTCTCTAATAAGCCTGCCGGTGCTGCTGGGCACGGCCGGGGGCATCGGCCTGTTGATTGGACCACCGGGCCTGTTGTGGCTCAACCTGCGGCGCGACCCGCAGCACGGCGATGCGGCGCAAAAGCCGATGGACCGTGGTTTCATCGCACTGCTGTTCATGGTCGGCCTGACAGGCCTGGCTTTGCTGGTGTGGCGCGATGCGGCTGTCATGGCGCTACTGCTGGCTGTGCACCTGGGCCTGGTGATGGCATTTTTTTTGATGATGCCGTATGGCAAGTTCGCACACGGTGTGTTTCGCTGTGCTGCCCTGCTCAAGTTCGAAATCGAGAAACGGCTGCCCAACGGCCTTCAACTCGGGGGCGACTGAGTCTGAGGTCACCAAGCCAGGAATACTTGTGCTGATTCGGAGCCATAGTTATCGATATAGACGAGCTGATCAGGCGTTGATGCCCGGCGCGTCGGCTAATAAATTACGCAGCGCAACTCGCGCCGGTCAGCGCAGCTTGCTCAAAACCCGATCCACCATCACACCGGACTGGCCAAGGTAGTTGGCCGGATCGCACAGTCTGGCCAGCGCAGCGCGGTCCAGGTGGCGGTTGATTTCCGGATGCTCGCACAGCAGGTCGAGCAGGGGCCTGTTCTCTTTCATGGCGACGCGGCAAAGGTCGTACACCAGGTCGTGAGCGTACTCGCGCCCGATGTAGTTGCCCAGGCCCATCATCACGGCCTCAGACATCACCAACCCCCCCGTCATGTCAATGTTGCGACGCATCGCGACAGCGTCCACCTCGAGGCCTTCCACGATCACGCGCGATTGCTTCAGCGCGCCTGCCAGCAGGCAAAAAGCCTCGGGCAGCACGATCCATTCGATTTGCCAGGGGCCGGTGGAGCGTTCGTGGTCGGCAACCATGGCATCCATGAGGGCGGCGGCGTGCTGGCGCAGCACGCTGATG
This sequence comes from Rhodoferax sp., assembly GCA_039923645.1. Classification (GTDB taxonomy): domain Bacteria; phylum Pseudomonadota; class Gammaproteobacteria; order Burkholderiales; family Burkholderiaceae_C; genus Rhodoferax_A. Next base: position 4,354 of record JBDTCK010000116.1, on the reverse strand, counting down.
GCTCCATGGATGTAGGCGCTGCTGATCGGATTGCGCTTTTGCGGCATGGTGCTGCTACTGCCGCGACCGTGGTAGTAAGGCTCCTGCACCTCGCCCACCTCGGTCTGCATCATGAGTTTGACGTCCATCGACAGCTTGCCCAGCGTGCCGCCAACCAAGCCCAGAAAAGCGCCGACCTCTGCAATGTTGTCGCGGACCGTATGCCACGCGATGTCCGGCTGGGCCAGACCCAACTCGGCGCACAGGCCCGCTTGCGTCTCCATCGCGCCGGTGGACAGCGACGCGAGCGTGCCGGCAGCGCCGGCGAACTCGCCCACCAGCACGCGCGGACGCAGTTGCTCAAGACGGGTGCGATGCCGTTCGATGGCAGCCAGCAATCCGGCCATCTTGTAGCCGAAGGTGATGGGAATGGCCTGTTGCAGGTTGCTGCGGCCAATCATTGGCGTCAGCCGGTGCTTGCGTGCCAGCTCCGCCATCGCTTTCGAGATGGCGGCCAGATCGGTGTCGATCAGCGCCAGCGCTTCGCGGATCTGCAACACAGTGGCGGTGTCGGTGATGTCCTGAGTGGTCGCGCCCCAGTGGCAGTACTCACCCAGCTTGTCACGGCACAGTGCGTTGAGTTGCGAGACAACGCCCAGGACCGGGTAGCCAATGCGCTCGGTTTGCTGGCGCAGTTTGCCCATGTCGATCTGGTCGAGGTGGCAGTGACCGACGATTTCTTGCGCCGCCTCCTGCGGGATCAAGCCGAGTCGACCTTGCACCCGCGCGAGCGCCGATTCGATGTCCAGGTATTTCTGGGTCCGGTTTTCGTCAGACCACACGCGGCCCATGGCATCACTGCTGAAGATGCCCTGGAAGATGCTGGAATCGATGATGCTGGAGGCCATGTTCTCTCTCTTTCGGAGGGTGGAATTGGGAGTCAGTCCTGGTTCAGGCTCAGGGTGCGCAGCGCCTGCAACACCACGGGGCGATCGACCATGCGTCCGTCGAGTCGGGCGGCACCGGGCGATGCCGCATCTGCCGCAAGCACCCGGCGGGCCCACTCCAGAGCTTGGGCGTCGGGCCGCAGTGCGCGATGGATCGGCGCGACCTGCCGGGGATGGATGCACAGCTTGGCACCGAAGCCCTGATGCCGCGCAGCGGCCAGGTCGGCGAGCAGCCGCGCCTCGTCGTCTATCTGGGGTGTTACGCCGGCCACAGGCGAGGCCAGTCCCGCCACGCGCGAAGCAATCGCAATGCGTGCGGCGGCATAGCCCAGGCCTGTGGCGTCGGTGGTGATGTCCATGTCAAGGTCAAGCGCGAAGTCCAGCGTGCCGAACACCAGCCGCGACACCCCCGGTGCCTCCGCCACAAGCTCGACATTGGCCACACCGCGTGCGCTCTCGATCAATGCCAGTACCGTGGCGCCCGGCAAGGTGCCGCGTACAGCTTCGATCTGGTGCGCGTGCTCCGCCTTCGGCAAAAGAATCTGGGTGGCACCCGCGTCCCGCAGCGCCTTCAAGTCGCCCTCGAACCAGGTCGACGTCGCGTCGTTGACCCTCACTACAATTCGCGCGCAATCGCCCGGCGTGGCGGAGCGCAACCAGTTCGCAATGATGTCGCGGGCTGCAGCCTTGTCGGCTGCCGCGACCGCATCTTCCAGGTCCAGCACCACGGCATCGGCGCCGCTGGCCAGTGCCTTGGCAAATCGCTCAGGCCGGGTACCGGGCACGAACAGGTAGGTGCGCGTGTGCGTCATGGGTGTGGTCATTGGCGGGGCCCGTCAGACCGCATTGGTGGCATGCAGCGCAACAATTTCCGCGCTGTCGTAGCCCAATTCGCTCAGGATCGCGTCGGTGTGCTCGCCGAGCGCGGGCACCGGGTCCATCCGGGGCCCGTCGTTCCAGGTGCCTGGCGGCAGCATGGCGGGCAACGGCCCTTTGGGCGAGCCCACTTCGGTCCAGCGGCCGCGAGCTTGCAGCTGCGGATGCGCCCAGACTTCCTGCATGGTGTTGACACGGGCGTTGGCGATCTGCGCCTGCTCCAGCCGCTCCACCACCTGGGCCGCGCTGTAAGGCGCGAACGCGCGCACGATCAGCTCACGCAGCGCCGCGCGCTCGGCCACACGCCGCGAGTTGCTGCCAAAGCGCGGGTCGGTGGCCAGTTGCGGCTGCTGCAGCACCTTGGTGCAAAAGGCTGCCCATTCACGCTCGTTCTGCAGTCCCAGCATCACGGTGCCCCCATCACCGGCGGGGAATGGCCCGTAGGGATAGATGGTGGCGTGGCTGGCGCCGGTGCGCGGGGGTGGCGCCGCGCCTTCGAACGCGTAGTAGAGCGGGTAGCTGGTCCACTCGGCAAGCGACTCCAGCATCGAGATGTCGATACGCTGCCCCCGGCCAGTCTGCTGGCGCTGCAACAACGCCGCGAGGATGTTGGTGTAGGCGTACATGCCGGCCGCGATGTCGGCGATGGACGGGCCGGCCTTGCACGGCTCATCGGCTGTGCCGGTGACCGACACAAAGCCTGCCTCGCTTTGAATCAGCAAGTCGTATGCTTTCTTGTCGCGATACGGACCCGGGTTGACCGGATCGTCGCCATATCCCGAGATATCGCACACGATCAAACCCGGTTTGGCCGCGGACAACCGCTCGTAGCCGATGCCGAGCCTCGCCGCAGCGCCGGGTGCCAGATTCTGCACAACGACATCCGCCTTCTCGAGCACCAGCCGTTGCAGGACCTTGGCAGCCTCGGGATGCTTCACGTCAAGGGTCAGACTTTCCTTGGACCGGTTTGTCCAGACGAAGTGCGAGGCCATGCCGCGCACCCGCTCGTCGTATCCACGCGCGAAGTCACCCGAGCCCGGCCGCTCGATCTTGATGACGCGGGCACCCAGGTCTGCCAGCTGGCGCGTGGCGAACGGCGCCGCAATCGCGTGTTCTAGCGTAACGACGGTCAAGCCTTTGAGCGGCTGCATGGGGGGTATCCTTGATGTGAGGGGTGATCAGCGCAGCACGGCGGTGGCGTCCATCGTCAGCCAGCCCTCATGGTCTGACGCCCACAGGTGGATAGTCTTGCCGTCGGCGTGTGGCTGGCCATTCACGTGGAACTTGTTGATATCAAAGGTCGGCCGAATCGCCTTGAAGCGAAAGCTCGCGACTTCCGCCTCAGGCAGCTGGCGCCGCAGCAGATCCATCAACAGCGTGGCGATCAACGGGCCGTGCACAACCAGACCCGGATAACCCTCAACCTGCGTCACGTAGCGCCGGTCGTAGTGGATGCGATGGCCGTTGAACGTGAGCGCCGAATAACGAAACAGCAGCACGTCGTCGGGCACGATCTCGCGGCGCCAAGGGGCGCCCTGCAGTGCGACTTGCGGCGGCGGCGCCACATCGCTCGGGCCCTGAGCCTCGCGGTACACGATGTCATGAAACTCGACCAGCGCAGGCGCGTTGCCCTCGTTGCAGTGCAACTCGTGGCGCACTTTGACGAACACCAGCTTGCCGGTGCGCCCGTTCTTGCTGATGACGTCCTCAATGGTCGAGGTGCGCTTCACCCGGTCGCCCACCCGCACCGGCGTGCGGAACTCGAACTGGCTGCCGGCCCACATGCGCCGTGGCAGCGGCACGGGGGGCAGGAAGCCGCCGCGGCGGGCGTGGCCGTCGGGCCCGATCTCGGACTGCCGGTGCATCGGCAGGAAGTACAGCCAGTGCCATAACGGCGGCAATGCGGCGCCCTGCGCCACGTGCGTTGCGGGGTGGTCCAACGTTGCGGTCAAGGCCACGACCGGGGTCGGGCCGATGGTGTCCAGCACCGTCTCCTGGCGGCCCATCCACGCGGTCAGGTCGATGTCATCAAGGGGCATGTTGATCTCTCCATGTCGGTGCCGCTGCCAAGCGGCTTCATGACGGCACAGTGTCATGGATTGAGCGCGCTGGAGGAAGTGCAAATTTCGAAACGATTGATGCGCGGGGCGCAATTGACGATGGCGGCGATGCGCACTGGAACAGCAAGCGCGGCTTTTCGGCCAGAATCCGTCCTGTTTGCGCACTCGCGCGCGACCTCCAAAGGACCCCATGCCCAATCTCTCCGACTTTCCGATCACGAAAAAATGGCCCGCCCAGCATCCCGATCGGCTCCAGCTCTACTCGCTGCCCACGCCCAATGGCGTCAAGGTGTCGATCATGCTGGAGGAGACGGGCCTGCCGTACGAGTCGCATCTGGTCAACTTTGCGACGCAGGATCAGATGTCGCCAGAATTTCTCTCGCTGAACCCGAACAACAAGATCCCCGCCATCATCGACCCCCACGGCCCCGGCGATCAGCCGCTGGCGCTGTTTGAAACCGGCGCGATCCTGATCTACCTGGCCGAGAAGAC
>JBDTCK010000115.1:0-7916 GCA_039923645.1 Rhodoferax sp. | reverse complement strand
TCGACGCGTTCCCGCGCATCAGCACGCGCGACGTACCCCAGTTCCGGGGTAATCCGCGGTTTGAGGTCATCATCGGCGGCACGCGCGCCAAGACGATCATGGCGATCAACAACAGGCACAAGCCGCTGGACGACGTGCGCGTGCGCCGCGCGATTCTCGCGGCAGTCGATCGCAAGGCGGTCATCGAGGGCGGCGCCGACGGTTTTGGGGTGCCGATCGGCAGTCATTACGTGCCCGGCGCGCCCGGCTACGTCGACACAACCAGCATCAACCCGTACGACCCCGCGAAGGCGAAGAGGCTGCTGGCGGAAGCCGGTGTCAAGCTGCCGCTTGAACTGACGATGACGCTGCCGCCTCCCGCCTACGCGCGCCAGGGCGGTGAAGTGATCGTGTCCGAGCTGGCCAAGGTCGGCATCACCGTCAAGGTGCAGAACGTCGAGTGGGCACAGTGGTTGAGTGCGACCTTTGGTGGCCCGCACAACTTCGACCTGACGATCGTCTCGCACGTCGAACCCTTCGATCTTGGCAACTACACCAACCCCAACTACTACTGGGGCTACGACTCGAAGGCCTTCAATACGCTCTACGACAAGATCAAGGCCACCGCCGGTAGCGGCGAGCGCGACAAGCTAATGAGCGACGCACAAAAGATGCTGGCGGTCGACGCGGTCAACGACTTCCTCTACCAACCGCAATTTCCGACGATTGCCAGGAAAGGCGTGAAGGGCCTGTGGAAGGACATGCCGATTTTCTGCAATGACCTGGCAGCCATGAGCTGGGCGTGAACAAGTTGCAAGGGACTGACGTGACCGAGCTTTACGACCTGTCTGCGCTGGAGCTTGGCCGGGCGTACCACAACCGCAGCCTGTCTCCGGTCGAAGTTGCGCAGGCCGTGCTGGCGCGCATCGAGCGCTGGGAACCGCACTTGCACGCCACCTACCTGCTACGCCCCGAGATCGCGCTGACGCAGGCGCGCGCATCCGAGGCCCGCTGGCAGCGCGGTGAGCCCTTTGGCGCACTCGACGGCGTGCCCGTCACCATCAAGGACAACATCGCCACCCGCGGTGACCCGGTGCCGTTGGGCACGGCCGCCGTCGAGCTGGTCGCTGCCAGCGCCGACGCACCACCAGCCGCACGCCTGCGCGAAGCCGGTGCCATGATCGTGAGCAAGACCACCATGCCCGACTACGGGATGCTCTCCTCGGGGCTGTCGACTTTCCATGCGCTGGCGCGCAACCCGTGGGACCTGCACAGGACGCCGGGCGGCTCCAGTGCTGGTGCCGGTGCCGCAGCTGCGGCCGGCTACGGGCCGCTGCACGTCGGCACCGACATCGGTGGGTCGCTGCGCCTGCCGGCGGCCTGGTGCGGCATCTTCTCGCTCAAGCCCAGCCTGGGCCGCGTTCCGATCGATCCACCCTACACGGGCCGGGCAGCGGGGCCGATGACGCGCACCGTGCAAGATGCTGCGCTGATGATGCAGGTGCTGGCCCAACCCGACGCGCGCGACAGCATGAGTCTGCCCGCGCAGGACATCGCGTGGTCGTCTGTCGATGAGGCAGCGGGGCGCCTGCGCGGCATGCGCATCGGTCTGCTGCTGGAGGCCGGTTGCGGTCTGCCAGTCGAGCCCGAGATCCGGGCGGCGGTGGAGCATGCGGCGCGCCTGTTCGAACAGGCCGGCGCGACCGTCGAACTCATGGTGCCCTTCATGTCGCAGGCCATGCTGGACGGCATGGACCACCTGTGGCGCATGCGCTCACTGAACGACCTGAACGCGCTGGCGCCGGCTCAGCGCGCCAAGGTTCTGCCCTACATCCTGCAATGGGCCGAGAGCGCCGCAGGCTTCGACGGCGAACATGTGTTTCGCGCCTTCAGTCAGTTCCATGCGACGCGGGTTGCTTGCGTCGCCGCCTGCGCGCAATACGACTACGTGATCTCGCCCGTGTCACCCAACATGCCGGCGCCCGCCGAAGACCCCTCGCCCACCAACGATCCGCTGCGCCCACTCGAACACATCGGCTTCACGGTGCCCTACAACATGTCGGAACAACCCGCTGCGTCGATCAATTGTGGCTATAGCGCGGGTGGCCTGCCGATTGGCCTGCAAATAGCCGGCCGGCGCTTTGACGATCTGGGGGTCCTGCAGGTTGCGCGCGCCTTCGAGCTGATTCGCGGTCCGCAGCTCGCCTGGCCCGAACCCCCGGCGGCCTGATTCCGAATGGCGTTTGATCATCTAGAACCGGTCGGGCCAAGCCTGGCGAAGCCTGCACTGGCACTTCGACAAGCTCAGTGCGAACGGATTCGTACTTTTGAACGCAAATCCGTATCAGTCATGGTGGATGACAACGAGTTCATTCGTCAATTGCAGCTTCCTCGTCTCGTTTGACGATCGTGACCGGCACCTTGGCCGCGTGCAGCACGGCCTGCGACACCGAGCCCAACAGCGCGCTGCGCAAACTGCCCTTGCCGTGCGAGCCCATCACCACCATGTCGCAGCCGTAACGCTCGACGATATCGACGATGGTGTGGCCCGGATCACCCGACGCGACCTCGCACTCATGAACCACGCCGGCCTGTTTGAGCAGCGCCTGGGCGCCTTCGAGCAGGTAGTTGCCGGCCCCTTCGCTGACGCTCTCAAGCACTTTCGGGTCTGGCGCCATCACCATCTCGTACAGTGACACAGGGTCTTGCACGTTGGCCAGAACCACGTCGGCCTGCAGGCCTTTTTGAATCAGATCGATCGCAAAACGGACCGCCTTGAGCGACACCTCGGACCCGTCCACAGGCAGCAAAATCTTCATTGTTCATTCTCCGGTTTTTAAACTTGTCTGGATGGCTTCATGTCGGGGGTCCGCTGCTTAGTGTCGTACGGGTTCGTAATCCCGCGAGTCGCCGCGCCTCACTCTTGCGGCGCGCCACGCACCTTGGCCATCAGGCGCTCCAGTACCAGGGGCGAGACGAAGTTGTTCACCTCGCCGCCCAACGAGGCAATCTCGCGCACGAAGGTGCTGGAAACGAACTGGTACTTGTCGCTGGGGGTAAGGAACACCGTCTCCACGTGGGGCATCAGAGTGCGGTTCATGCCGGCGAGCTGGAACTCGTAGTCGAAATCGGTCACCGCACGCAAACCGCGCACCATGGCCTTGCCGCCACGTGCGACCACGAAGTCGCGCAGCAGCCCGGAGAAACTCTCGACCGTCACCTGCGGGTAGGGCTCGACCGCAGCGCGCGCCATGGCGATGCGTTCGTCCAGACTGAACAGGGCCTTCTTGTGATGCCCCGCGGCCACGGCAACGATGACGCGATCGAACAGCTGGGTGGCCCGACGCACCACGTCTTCATGCCCCAGCGTGATGGGGTCAAAGGTGCCGGGGTAAACGGCCGTCACGGTCAGGGACATGGTGCGCTTCTCCTCGCTTTGATGGCACGGCACTGCAGCTGCAATCTCTGTGCGCCTCATTATGCAGTCGCCGCAATGGCGCGCATCCCACGGCGCGCCTTAAACCGCCAACGCAAGGGGTTTGAGCAAGTGGGCGTGCACAGCCCCTGCCTTCAGATGGCGATGCAAGGCCAGACCAAAAGCCGCCAGTCGGTCGCCTCTCCAGGCCGAGGGAGCTTCAAGATACACATAGCCGGCAGCCGCCACGGCGCGGGCGGCGGCTTGCAGTGCGGCCTCGAACAGGTCCGAGTCAAACGGCGGATCAAGGAACACCACATCCACGCTGCCAGGGGCCAGTTGCCTGAGAGCAGCAATGCCATCACCGCGTTCGATCTGCGTTGCGCTGGCCTGCAGCTTGAGCTGCACGACCTTGAGCTGCGCCACCAGCGCGCCGTCCTGCTCAATGAGACGCACCTGTGCAGCACCACGCGAAGCGGCCTCGAAGCCGAGCGCCCCGGTACCGGCGAAGACATCGATGCACTGGCGCCCGGTCAAGTCCTGCCCGAGCCAGTTGAACAGCGTCTCGCGCACGCGGTCGGGCGTCGGGCGCAACCCGGGCTTGCTGGCGACCGGCAGTCGCGTGCGCTTCCACTGGCCGCCAATCAGGCGAACTTCACCTGAGTGGGCCTTGTTCACTTCGCGCCTCCCAGCACCACGGTCACCATCCTGTCGGGCTGCAGCGTACGCGCAATCGCCGCTTTGATGTCGGCCACGGTCACCTTTTGCACCTGGTGGGTCCATGTGTCGAGATAATCCAGCGGCAGATTGTTCCAGGCGATATTTGCGATGTTGCCCAGCAACTTGCGATTGCTGTCGATGCGCAGCGCAAAGCCACCGATCAGGTTGTCCTTGGCGGCCTTGAGTTCGGCCTCGGTCGGGCCTTCGGCGACAAAGCGCGCCAGCACACTGCGCGCCACCTGAACGGCCTCGTCGGCCTGATCCGGCCGGGTTTGCAGGCCCACCACGAAAGCGCCCGCATGCAGGCCCGGCGCAAAGTAGCTGTACACGCTGTAGCTCAGGGCGCGCTTTTGCCGTACCTCACTGGACAGGCGCGACACAAAGCCACCACCGCCCAGGATGTAGTTGCCCACCGTCAGCGCGAAATAGTCCGGGTCGGCGCGCTTGAAGCCGGGTTGGCCGATCAGCACCTGGGCCTGCGCCGCATCAAACGGAATGCGGATGTACTGCGCCTTGGCCAGCGGCGGTACTTCGGCAATGGTTGGCAGCGGCGCGCACGAAGTAGTGGCCGGCAGTCGCGAGAGCAGCGTCGTCACCAGCGCATCCGCTTGCGCTCGCGTGACGGCGCCGACCAGGCTCACCTTGGCGCGACAGGGCTGGATCAGGCCGGCGTACATGGTCCGCATGTCGGCCACTTCGATGTGCGCCAGCGTTTCCTGCGTCATCTCATAACCGTACGGATGGTTGCCGTACACAGCGGCGCTAAAGGCGCGGCCTGCGACGGTTCCGGGCCGGGTCAGCGCCTCCTTGAGGGAAGCGCCAAGGCGTTGGCGGTTACGCTCCCACACCGCCTGCGGAAAGGCCGGCTCGCCCAACTGGCGCGCCGCGAGCTGCACGGCAGGGCCCAGCAAATCCGGATAGGTCAGCGAGCGCAGCGAAAAGCTCATGCGGTCGTTGCCGGCGCTGCCATCAAACCCGGCCCCGAGATCGGCCCAGGCTTCGCTCAGCGCGTTCTCGTCGAGTGCGGGATCAGGGCCCCGGGCCAGCACCCCCGCAGAGGTCATGTCGGCCGTCACGCTGGCCAGGCCCGCCTTGCCGGGGGGGTCGCGGCGTCCGCCCGCATCGAAGTCGATCTCCACATCGAGCATCGGGATGCCCGGACTCTGTGCCAGGTAAACCTGCGCGCCACTGGGCTGGGTCCAATGTTCGATGGGGAGGGCTGCCAGTGCAGAATTTGAACAAAACAGGGCTGAAGCCCCTGTCAATAGTACGAAGACAGCTATATTTTTTGGGGTCATCATGACGGTGCTCCGTCGTCGCGCATGCCAGGCATGGGCGTGCGCGGTTGGCGCTGCTTGTCCAGCGGCTGCGGCAGCAGCACCCCCACGGTGAGCTGGTCATCGCCGAAGTATTTGCCGGCTACCGCCTTCACCTGATCGGCCGTGACGGCGCGCAGGCGCGCGATGATGCGCTCGTCAGCGTCCAGCGGCTGACCCTGCACCCAGTTGCTGCCCAGTTCGCGGGCCTGGCTCATCAGCGAATCCCGCTGATACACCCGGCCCGCGATCCATTGTGTCTTGACCCGGTTCAACTCGGCCTCACTCACGCCTTCCAGCGCAACCTTGACAACCTGTGCACGCAGCGCTGCCTCGACCTGCGCCGTGGTCTTGCCCTGCGCCGGCACGCCGTCGAGGATGCACAGCTGAGGGCCACGCCCCACCAGGCCGCAGGAAGCGCCCACACTGTCGGCGATCCGGTCCGGGCCCTGCGTCAGCGCCCGGTCCAGCCGGGCCCCGCTGTAGCCATCGAGCACGGCCGCCATCACCGTCATGGCAAACGCGTCGTTGCTGCCGTCCAGCGTCTGCAGCTGCGGCACCTTGAACGCCAGCGCCACATACGACTGCTCGGCGGGAGCCTTGTAATATATCTGGCGCAGCCCGACCTGCAGCGGTTCCAGGCGCGGTTTGCGCACCGGCACTTGGCGCGCCGGGATGCCGCCGTAGTATTTTTCTGCTAGGTGCCGCACCTGGGACACCTCCACATCGCCCGCCACCACGAGGACGGCATTCGCGGGCACATACCAGCGGTGGTAGAAGTCGCGCACGTCGTCCGCCGTCATGGCGTCGAGGTCGCTCATCCATCCCACCACCGGGCGGTGGTACGGCGAGGCTTCGAAAACCGCCGCGTTCAATGCCTCATATAGGCGCGCGCGTGGCGAGTCATCGGTACGCATGCGACGCTCTTCCTTCACCACCTCGATTTCCTTTTTGAACTCCTCGTCGGGCCACTGGTTGTGCGCGAAACGGTCGGCCTCCAGCTTCATCACCTGCTCCAGCCGGCTGGCGGGGATCTGCTGGTAATAGCCAGTGTTGTCCCTCCCGGTAAAGGCATTTTCCTGCCCGCCCAGCGCGGCCACGCGGCGCGAAAAGTCGCCGGGTTTCACGCTGGGCGTGCCCTTGAACATCATGTGTTCCAGCGCATGCGCCACGCCCGAGGTGCCATCGACCTCGTCGATGGAGCCCACACGCACCCACAGCATCTGCACCGCCGTGGGGGCGCGCCGATCGGGCTTGACGATCACCGTCAAGCCGTTGTCGAGCTTGAACTGCGTCGCTTGAACGAGCGCCGCGGGTTGCTCCAGAAGTGGGGAGGATGGTGCCGGGGGAGGCGCCGTCTGGGCGCTGGCGGTCAAGGCGGCCAGCAGGCAAAGCAGGGGCAGGAGGCGTTTCATAGAATGCTGTGATTCTACGAACCACCTAATGTTCAGCTTTTTCAAGAAAAAACCTCTGGCTCCAGCCACCACGCCAGTTCCCACCGCGGTGCCGACCCAGCCTGCACCAGCCCCGGGTCCCGCGATACCCCGCGCTGCGACCCCTGGCCCCGCTGCGCCGGGCTCGCTGATCGGCAGCGCACTGGTCACGCCGATCGGCATCGCGCTGCCGGATGCGGTGGCGGCGGCGGCGCCCGAGCGCGCCAAATGGCTCGACAAACTCAAGGCGGGCCTGCGCAAGACCGGCTCCAGCATCTCCACGGTGTTCACCGGCGCGCAGATCGACGAGGCGCTGTATGACGACCTCGAGGCCGCGCTGCTGATGGCAGACACCGGAGTCCAGGCCACGCAGTACCTGCTGGGCGAGGTCAGGCGCCGCGTCAAGGAAGGTGGCGTGACGCACCCCGTGGCCGTCAAGAACATCCTGACCGAGGTGCTGACCCAGTTGCTGCGGCCGCTTGAAAAATCCCTGGTCATCGGCGAGCACAAGCCGACCGTGATCATGGTCGCCGGCGTCAACGGCGCGGGCAAAACCACCTCGATCGGCAAGCTCACCAAGCACTTGTCCAGCGCCGGGGCGTCGGTACTGCTGGCCGCCGCCGACACCTTCCGTGCCGCCGCGCGTGAGCAGTTGGGCGTATGGGCCGACCGCAATACAGTGGAGATCATCAGCCAGGAGGGTGGCGACCCGGCCGCCGTGAGCTTCGACGCGGTGAGCGCGGGCAAGGCGCGCGGGCGCGACGTGGTGCTGGTGGACACGGCGGGGCGCCTGCCGACCCAGCTGCATCTGATGGAAGAATTGCGCAAGATCCGGCGCGTGGTGCAGAAGGCCGACGCCACGGCCCCCCACGAAGTTCTGCTGGTGATTGACGGCAACACAGGGCAGAACGCGCTGGCCCAGGTGCGCGCGTTTGACGATGCGCTGAAATTGACCGGCCTGATCGTGACCAAGCTCGACGGTACGGCCAAGGGCGGCGTGCTGGCCGCGATTGCGCAGGAGCGCCCCGTGCCCGTGTATTTCATCGGCGTCGG
>JBDTCK010000114.1:0-23421 GCA_039923645.1 Rhodoferax sp. | reverse complement strand
GCTCCACCGCGCGGCCCGCTTCCACGTCCTGCAGCATCGAGGTCTTGAACGCGCCCAGCTTCATCGTCACGGCGTGCCGGTCCTCGGGCCGCTCGGCAATCGGCACACCGATGCGTGCGCCGATCTCTCGGGCCTCCAGCATGATGCTGGAGATGAAATTGCGCACCAGCTCGTCGCCCATGATGAGGTCGGTGGTGGCGCCCGTGAGCAGGCTGATCGGATTCACCGTCATGTTGCCCCACAGCTTGTACCAGGTGTCCTTCTGGATCTGTTCGGCGATCACGCACTCGATGCCGGCGCGCTGCAGCATTGCGGCGAGCTGCTGCACGCGTGCGGTCACCGCGCCCGACGGTTCACCCACGATCAGGGTATTGCCGAAACGATGGTGCACGAAACCCGGCCCGTTCAGCGCGCAACTGGCGTGCACCACACAGCCGATCACGTGGCGCGCGGGAATGGCCTCGGCGATCTCGCCGGTAGCGTCCACCGACTGCAGTCGCGCGCCCGCATAGGCACCGCCAAAGCCCTGCAAGAACCACCACGGCACGCCGTTCATCGCGGTCAGCACCATTGTCTCGGGGCCGATCAGGGGTTTGATGTGGCGCGCCACTTCCAACAGCGCCGGCGCCTTGACCGCGATCACCACGAGGTCCTGCACGCCGAGATCATGAGGGTCGCTGCTGGCCTGTACCGGCGCGGTTGTCACGGTGTCGCCGCGCTGCACGCGCAGCCCGTGCTGCTGGAGCGCTTGCAACGTCGCGCCGCGCGCCACCACGCTCACGCGGCAGCCGGCGCCGACCAGGGCGGCACCGATCCAGCCGCCGATGGCGCCAGCGCCGTAGATGCATACCCGGGAAAGCGCGTTGTTGGTCATTTTGTCAGTGTTTTGTGCCTCTAACCCAGATGGGGTAACCGCAAGGCGCTCTAGTTTTTATAGTCCTCGGCAATCTTGTCGACCTGCCGCACCAGCGCATCGAGCACGTCCTGGCCGGCACCGAACTGCGCATCGAACTGGAACGAATCGTAGGTGGTTCTTTTCGCCACGGCCTTGGGCACGGCGATGGCGGGGCCGAGGGCGGCCTGCGTCACCTGGATATCGCAGGCGCGCTGTAGTGTCCACAGCCGCACGAAGGCCAGCGGCAACGTCGAGGCCCAGGCCAGCAGGCCATGGTTCCGCAGGATCAGCAGCGGCTTGTCGCCCATGCTCTGCAACAGGCGCGGCGCCTCATCGGCGTGGATGGTGATGCCCTCGAAGTCGTGGTATGCCACCAGCTCGTCGAGCTGCGCGGAATAGAAATTGTTCTGCGCCAGGCCGCCCTGCGTGCAGGCCACGGCCACGCCGGACGTGGTGTGTGTGTGCATCACGCAGTGCGCGTCGGGCAACGCGCCGTGGATGGCGGCGTGCAAGGTGAAGCCCGCGGGGTTGACCGGCCAGGGGCTGTCGTCGAGCTTGTTGCCCGCCAGATCGATCTTGAGCAGGTTGCTCGCCGTGACCTCGCTGTAGTGCAGGCCGAACGGGTTGATCAGGAACTGTTTCTGGCCGCCCGTGACGCTGTCCGGCAGACGCACCGTGATGTGGTTGTAGATCATCTCGGTCCAGCCCAGCATCGCAAAGATGCGGTAGCAGGCGGCAAGCTCGATGCGGGCCTTGCGCTCGTCGGGGTGCACGGTGGGTTTGAGGATGGCATTCATGAGGGTTCTCCTGAAAAAAGCTCAGTAGGTCTGGCTCGCTGCGGGCGCAGTCTGCCCGGCCTTGAAGCGGGCCGCCAGCGCACTGGTATGACGCACCAGCAGGTTGGTGTCCAGTCCGACCGCGACGAAGATGGCGCCGAGCTCCAGGTAGTGCCGTGCCACGGCTTCGTCCGGGCTCAGGATGCCGGCGGCCTTGCCGGCCCGGGTGATGCGCCGGATCGCGTCCTCGATCGCTGCCTGCACTTGCGGGTGGCCCGGGTTGCCGACATGGCCCAGCGATGCCGACAGGTCGGCCGGCCCGATGAAGACGCCGTCCACCCCGTCGGTGGCCGCAATCGCGTCGAGGTTCGTGAGCGCGGTTTGCGTCTCGACTTGCACCAGCAGGCAGATCTGCGCATTCGCCTCGTGCACGTACGCCGGGTTGCGACCCCAGCCCGAGGCGCGCGCGCCAGCCATGCCGCGGATACCTTGCGGAGGATAGCGTGTGGCGCGTACCAGCGTGGCCGCCTGCTCGGGCGTGTCGACCATCGGCACCAGCAGCGTTTGCGCGCCGATATCCAGGTACTGCTTGATCAGCATCTCGCCGAGATGACCGTGACCCATCGGCACCCGCGCGATCGCATGCGTCGGGTAGGGCGCGATCGCCTGCAATTGCGCGAGCAGGCTGCGCACGTCGTTCGGCGCGTGTTCACCATCGAGCAGCAGCCAGTCGAAGCCGGCGCCCGCGCACAGTTCCGTGCTGTAGGCGTCGGCCAAGCTGACCCACAGGCCGATCTGCGTCTGCTTGTTCTGCAGGGCTTGCTTGAAGGGGTTCAAAGGGGTTTGCATATCGACTCCTGCGTGGATGAGCTAAACGAAACGGAAAGCAATAGCACCGAGCGGCCCGTAATCGGCATGGAACGTGTCGCCGGGCAGCGCCGTAGTCGGGCGGGTGAAGGAGCCGCCGAGCACCACTTCGCCGGGTTCCAGCGACTCGCCCCACGCGCCCAGCTTGTTGGCCAGCCAGGCCACGCCATTGGCCGGATGGTTCAACACCGCGGCGGCCACGCCCGACTCCTCGATCACGCCATTCTTGTAGAGCAGGGCGCTGACCCAGCGCAGGTCCAGCGCGTCAGGCTTGACGGGGCGCCCGCCGGTGACGATGCCCGCGTTCGCCGCGTTGTCCGAGATGGTGTCGAACACCTTGCGCGGAGCCTTGGTGTGGCGGTTGAACTGCTCGATGCGCGCGTCGATGATCTCGATCGCCGGCACCACGTAGTCGGTCGCGGCCAGCACGTCGAAAATCGTGACGTTCGGCCCGCGCAGGCGCTTCGCCAAAACAAAGGCGAGCTCGACCTCGATGCGCGGCGCGATGAAGCGGCTAAACGGGATAGCGCTGCCCTCAGCGAAGAACATGTCATCCAGCAGCGTGCCGTAGTCGGGCTCGGTGATCTGGCTGGAGACCTGCATCGCGCGCGAGGTCAGGCCGATCTTGTGGCCCCTGACCACGCGACCCTCGGCCAGCTTGATTTGCACCCAGGCACGCGCGACGGCGTAGCCATCTTCTACGGTCATGTCGGCAAAGCGGCTGGAAAAATGCTCGAGCTGGACCCGGGTCTTTTCGCTCTGGTGCAGTTCGCCCGCGAGTCGGGTGATGAGTTCGTCGGAGAACATGTTTGAGAGCCTCTTTTTTATTTCCGGAACAGGGGATGCAGGTTGCTGTGTTTGGCATCGAACACTTCGGCGCCTTCGTCGATTTGCAGCGTCAAGCCCAATCGCCGCTTGTCAAATATGGAGTCTAAATGGGCCTTTGCCTTTGCCAGTAGGGCATCCCCCGCCCGTTTTTTTGTAGCGTCAGAACGACCGCGGCCCATGCGCAGGTTCAGGTAGACGAAGGCGTAGTCGCCCGCGTCGCCACTGGCGCCCTGGTTGTGTGTGCCCGCGGCGCGCCCCGCCGCACCACCATCGGCTACCGCGTAATGCGGCGCCGGGTAGGCCAGCACGCGCGTGCCGCCGATGGGAAATACCGGCTTGCCGTCCTCGTCCCTCTGCTCGATCATGGTGTCGGCCAGGCCGCGGCACAGCGCCGTCATGTCGGTGTCCCGCTCGAGATTGGCGGTGTACAGGATGACCAGATGGGGCATGAAGATCCTCCTTGGGCTCAGTCGGCCAGCGGCGTGACGGGAAAGATGGCGTTGATCTGGCCGGTGCCCGAGCTGCCGAAGTACGGTGTGATGATTTCCACCGGCGCCTCGTAGCGGTCCCAGCCCAGCAGTCCCAGCAGCATCGCGGTGTCGTGCATGTCGCCTTCGCCCCAGCATTTCTCGGCGTACATCGGCAGCATGGCACAGAAGGTCTTCCAGTCGCCCTTTTCCCAGACCTTGTAGTGCTGGTCGCTGTTCATATACCGCATCGGCACCAGCATGCCGTACTCGAGCTCCAAAGTGATGTTGCTGTGGGCGTGCCGACGTAGATATGTAGTTCCGCCCCTGTGGGCCGCAGCCGGGGCAGATTACCGTGCGCGAAGGACGTGTTCATGGTGCGAGGAAATTATTTAATATATTAAATGATTTTGTATTTTATGCAAGTACAACTTTGGCGCTGAAAATTCGGGTAAACCCGCGCTATCGGCCCGTGCAGCCATATTCGCAAAATGCCATGGGAATTAGTTGGCGCTGACCGAAAATTGACCCATCCAAAGGGAGTTTAGTTTTGATAATCATTCTTGCCATCAACGCGTCGAGCCCACCGTTGATAGCAGCAGGGACGCTCCCGGGACGCGAGTCAATTCACGCGCTGCGCCAGTCATCCCCGATTAACGAGCGCTTCTTTGAATCGACAGGAGGAGAACATGCTTACTACCGGCAATAACAAGTCCGGTATCGAATGTATCGTACGCCGCACTGTTGTTGAAGGATGCGTGCACTGGTGGTCAAACGAGTCTCCTCCTTTCATTCAAGAATGAATCAGGTGCCGCATTCAAGGCCAATTTTCACGCGGACAGCGAATACGACAAAAGATAGCACTTATGTCTCAACAAACATACGACTACGTGGTGGTGGGCGGTGGTTCGGCCGGCTGCGTGGTAACGCATCGGCTCGTGCAGGCAGGGCACTCTGTGTTGATGCTCGAGGCGGGTCCGAAAGATGACTCAATGTATGTGCGGATGCCGGCCACATTTGTGCGGGTGATCGGTACCGACCGTAGTTGGCTCTACGAGACAGAAGCCCAGGCCGGTGCGGGGGGGCGCAAGATGACCGTGCCGCAGGGCCGGATGTTAGGCGGCGGCAGCTCGCTCAACGCTATGGTCTACATCCGCGGCACACCAGAAGACTACGACGACTGGGCGACCCAGGGTTGCGCGGGCTGGGGTTGGAGCGACGTGCTCCCGATATTCAAACGGGCCGAGAGCAATCAACGCCTGTCGCAACCGCTGCACGGTACAGACGGTCCTCTAAGGGTAAGCGACACCCCCTTTCGGCACCCACTGAGCCTGGCCTTCCTGAAAGCGGCGCAGGAAACTGGCCTGGCCTATAACCACGATTTCAATGGCGCGCAGCAGTCCGGCGTAGGTTTCTACCAGACCACCACATTCGACGGCCAGCGCGGCAGCACTGCGGCAACGTACCTGGCCGCAGTGCGCGGCAACCCGCTTCTTGAGGTGGTCACCGGTGCGCATGTGCTCAAGCTGTTGAACGATGGCTCGAACGTTACCGGCGTGCAATACCGCACGAAAGAGGGCACGACCACTGTGATGGCCAGACACGAGGTTATCCTGACCGCCGGCGCGCTGGCCACACCGAAGATCCTGCAACTCTCGGGTATCGGCCCCGGTCAGCACCTGCAGTCGCTCGGTATCCCGGTGCTGCGAGACTTGGGTGGCGTGGGCAGCAACTATCAGGATCATCTGGAAGTCTCTGTCTATGGTCGCGCGCGCCACCCGGTCAGCTTGTTCGGCCAGGATAAGGGGCTCCAGGCTCTGCGACACGGCATCCAGTGGAAGTTGTTTCGCACCGGCCTGCTGACCTCCAACGTAGTTGAGAGCGGCGGCTTCGTGGACACGGTGGGCAGCGGGCGCCCCGACTTGCAGTTCCACGTTATCCCAACGTTGGTAGGCGACGTGGACCGGGCGCCCCTGGACGGACACGGTATCTCCATCAACCCGTGTTTCCTGCACCCCAAATCCCGTGGCACGGTACTACTTCGCGACAACGACCCGATGGCGCCAATCCTGTTCGATGCGGGCGCCTTGCGTGAGCAGGACGACGTAGACGTTCTGGTGCGCGGTGTCAAGCTGGCGCGACGCATTTTGCGTGCGCCGTCGCTAAAAAAGCTCGTGAGTGAAGAGTTGGAACCGAGTCGCGACGATGCAGTCACGGATCAGGTGCTGGAGACCTATGTACGCCAGCGCGCCAAGACGGTATATCACCCGGTTGGCACCTGCAAGATGGGGGTCGACGCGCAGTCGGTAGTGGACCCGCAATTACGAGTGCATGGCGTAGCACGTTTGCGCGTGTGTGACGCCTCGGTGATTCCCACCATCATGAGCGGCAATACGAACGCTCCGGTCATCATGATCGCCGAGCGTTGCGCCGAATTCATCCTTTCCAGCCGGCACTGAGTCGGGACCGTGATTTTCTATTTCAACACTAGGGCGCACGAGAAAACATGAACTCATTTCAAGGCAAGGTGGCCTTCATCACCGGCGGTGGCACGGGCATTGGCGCGGCGGTGGCCCGGCAGTTTGCGGCGGCTGGCGGCAAGGTGGTTTTGATGGGGCGTCGCGCGCCGCCGCTGGAGGCCGTGGCCGGGCCGCTGGGTGGACTGGTGGTGCCTGGTGACGCGGCGGATGCCGGTGATGTGCGCAAGGCGCTGGCCGCCGCACACCAGGCGTTTGGCGGCGTCGACGTTCTGGTCGCCAATGCTGGGGGTCATGGCCTGGGCAGCGTCAGAGACACCGACGACGCTTCCTGGGCGTTGTCGACACGGCTCAACCTGGACACTGCGTTTGTCTGTGCCCGCGAGTTGATGCCCAGCCTCGTGACCCGCCAGGGCAACATCGTCATCGTCTCGTCTCTGGCCGGCCATTTTGCGGGGCCCGAGGTGGTTGGCTATGTGACCATGAAACATGCATTGATCGGTCTCACGCGCTCACTGGCGCGTGATTATGGGCGCGAAGGTGTTCGAGTCAACGCCATCTGTCCGGGCTGGGTGCGTACAGAGATGGCCGACGAGCAGATGAAGGTCTTGATGGACAAGTACCAGTTGCCCGATCTCGATGCGGCCTACGCGTTAGTGACACGCGACGTGCCGCTGGGGCGCGCCGCCAACCCGGACGACGTGGCGCAGTCGGTGCTCTTCCTCGCCTCGCCCGGCGCCGCGATGATCACCGGCACATCGCTGCTGGTGGACGGCGGTGCCTCCGCGGTTGACCTGCCCACGATTGCGTTTGCCCACTGACATTTGCCGAACCGACCCTGCATGAGGAGACGCCAAAATGACCGAACAAGCCCGACCCGCCGACTGGAAGAACTACGATGACTTTGCCGAAGGCATCGCCACCAATCGCCTGCGCTCGACGGACGCACTGGTCGGCCGCACGCTGCGGCTGAGCCTGCCCGACTTCGTTCTGGTTCTGCAGCCCGGCTCCGCTCACGAATTGCGTTGGAGCGAAGAAGGGGGGCGCGGCGGTAGTGGGACCGATTGGTATGAAGCCATCGAAGTGGCTGCGAACACCTACTTCATCGATCTGTTGCAAGCCAACCGACCTCAGGAGGCTTTGACCGTAATCGTGAACACGCGGAGCCTGCGTGTGCTGGCCATCCGCTGCTGCGTGATCACCCCGGCCGAAGCCGCCGGGGAGCCTCGCGTTCCGCAGGATTTTTGGGTCGGCACGCTTGGTGATGACGCGTCCAAGGCCAGTGGGTTGGTACCGCACGAAAGTCGCGACCTGATCGGTCTGCGCACCTTTCAGACCTATAGCCCCAATCATACGTACGAGCACACCTATCTGAATTCGAAGCGTTATGCCTGGCAATGCCTGGTGGGTGTGCAGCGCGGCCACGGCGATGTGGACCTGGCGAGCTACTACAAGTTCGACGATGAGCAGTACATCTTCGCTTTCAGGGAATTCCTTATTCCCGTGGCGTCGGTGTTCTTCTTTGACTTTGCAAGCGGTCGATCGACTGGGAAGTTTCTCGGCGTCACCGGCCGGGGCGAGATCGCCAACAACCCTGCCGGTGCCTTCCTGCAAAAGGCTTCGATGACGTCCTACCCGCCCAGCCAGGCACCGGTTTGAAGCACTCCGGCGCCACCCTCTAACGAAAGAAAACTCATGCGCAACAATCTGCAAATCATTCGCGATCATTACGCGGCGTCAGACCGCAAGGACCTTCCAGCAATGCTCGTGGATATGGCCGATGACGTGCAATGGACGGAAATGGCCGGCTTTCCCTGCGCCGGTACCCATGTGGGTGCGCAGCAGGTGATCGAAAAAGTCTTCAAGGCGTTGGGCGCCGCATGGGATGACTATGCCTTCAGGCTGGAGCGCCTGGTAGACGGGGGCGACACCATCGTGGGCATAGGCGACTACAGCGGTATCTATCGTGGGACTGGCAAGAGCATGCATGCACGCGTGGTCCATGTGTGGCAGCTCGAAGGCGGCAAGGTGCGGCGCTTCGAGCAGTTCACCGACACCTTGCTGGTGGCGCACGCCATGGCGTGAGATGCGCCTACAGGCAAGCCGCATGGCACTCGCAGACAAGCCATCGGGGCGCCTTTTGCCTAAAGTCAGCAGCATCGGGCCGAGGCGGGGCTGTTTCACCCCGCTGGTGCCAACGATCACGATCAGGAACCTTGTATGAATGCGCGAGACCTTTCACTGGATCAGATTGGAAAAGTCGGCTTTCTGACGCAGCGTCGGCATGGCAACTTCATTGATGGCAAGGCGGTGATGCCCGCGAGCGGCGTCTACATCCCCGTGGTCGACCCCGCGACGGAAATGGTGGTGGCCGAGGCCCCGGACAGCAACGCGGCGGACGTGGACGCGGCAGTGGCAAGCGCCCGCCGCACCTTCGAAGACCCGGCGTGGTCGCGTCTGCGTCCGGCCGATCGCGAGAGGCTGCTGTACCGGCTGTCGACATTGATCGAGGAGCAGGCTGACGAACTGAGTGCAATCGAAACCTTGCAAAGTGGCAAGCTGCAAGGCATTGCCCGCATGGTCGATGTCGGCTCCGGTGCCGAGTTCGTGCGCTACATGGCGGGCTGGGCCACCAAATTGGAAGGCCAGACACTGGATAATTCGATTCCATTCCCGCCTGGCTCCCGCTACTTCACCTATACCTGCCGCGAGCCGGTCGGGGTGGTGGCTGCGGTGGTTCCGTGGAATTTTCCCCTGGCCATTGCCTTGTGGAAGGTGGCACCGGCTCTGGCCGCCGGTTGCACCGTGGTCCTCAAGCCATCGGAAGAAACACCGCTGACCGCGCTGCGCCTGGCCGAGCTGGTGATGGAGGCCGGCTTTCCGGCGGGCGCGCTCAACGTGGTGTGCGGCCGTGGCAGCTCCACCGGTGCGGCCCTGACACAGCACACGGGGATCGACAAGGTGAGCTTCACCGGTTCGACCATGGTGGGCAAGGCGATCGGTCATGCGGCGGTGGAGAACATGACCCGTTTAACACTCGAGCTGGGTGGCAAGTCACCGGCCATCGTGCTCGAAGACGCGGACCTGGACCAGGCCGCCTTGGGCGTGGCTATGGGCATCTTCTTTAACCAGGGCCAGGTGTGCACCGCGGGCTCACGGGTATACGTGCAGCGCAAGATATTTGACAAGGTGGTGAACGGCATCGCACAAGTCGCTGAAGGCATGAAGATCGGTTCCGGCTTTGATGCGAGCACCCAATTAGGGCCAGTGGTGTCGCGACGCCAGTTCGAGAGGGTCATGGGTTACATCGAGGGAGCGAAAGCCGAAGGGGCGACCGTGCTGACAGGAGGTGACCGAGCGCTTGATGGGGGCTACTTCGTCAAGCCCACGGTGTTCGTCGATACCCACGCGTCAATGCGCGTCGTGCGCGAAGAGGTGTTTGGTCCGGTCCTCGTCGCCATGCCGTTTGACGACGTGGAGGACGCTATTGCCCAAGCTAACGACACCCCCTTCGGGCTCGCAGCGAGCGTCTGGTCGCAGAACCTGTCCGCCGTCCACCGCATCGTGCCGCGCCTCAGGGCCGGCACTGTGTGGGTCAACACCCACAACATGCTGGACAACAACCTTCCACTTGGAGGCTTCAAACAGTCGGGGTATGGCCGCGACCTTGGCCGAGCGGCCGTCGAGAGTTACACCGAAATGAAAAGCGTCTGCATGTCGGTCTGAGCGACAGACCGAATCTCCAAATCAGCGCCTATCGTCATGACAACCATAGCAAATCAAGATCTGGTGGACCGTTCTCTTGCACGCGGCAGCGATGTGGTTTTGCGTTTGGAGGGTATCTGCGTTGCCTTCGGCGGCCTTCGTGTCCTGAACAACGTCGGTTTTGTCATTTTGCAAAATGAAATCGTCGGGCTCATTGGGCCCAACGGCGCCGGCAAGTCGACCTGTTTCAATGTGATCACCTCGGTTTACCGCCCTAACGCGGGGGAGGTCATGTTGCAGGGCGCGCGCATTACCGGAATCCGTCCGGACCGCGTCTGTCGGCGCGGCATTGCCCGGACGTTCCAGCTGGTGCGCACATTCCAGCGCATGACGGCATTGCAGAACGTTATGGTGGGCGCAGTCTACGGGCATCGCCACGGCCCAGGGGATGCGCAGCAAATCGCGCTCGACGCGCTGAGTCTCGTCGGGCTGACACAGCAGAAGGACCGGGTTGCGGCCCACATGACGCTATCGGATCGGCGTCTGTTGGAGATAGCGCGCGCGTTGGCATCCAGGCCGGCGGTGGTGCTGCTTGATGAGCCGATGGCTGGACTCAACGCGATCGAGATTGAACGAATGATGGCAATCATTCGCCGCATTCGCGATGAACGCGGTGTTTCTGTGCTGTGGGTTGAGCACAAAGTGGATGCCATCATGACCGTTTGCGACCGTGTGATCGTGCTCGACCATGGTGAGATGATCGCCGACGGCACGCCGGCACAAGTCGTGACCAATCCAAAAGTTATAGAGGCCTATCTTGGTGCACCCGCTGCTTGAGGTTCAAGGCGTCGATGTGGCCTACGGCGATACGCAGGTCTTGTGGGACGTGTCGATCTCCGTCGCCGAGGGCACTATCGTGTCGCTGGTCGGTGCCAATGGTGCCGGCAAGTCGACGTTGCTGAAGGCTATTTCAGGGTTGTTGCGACCTCGGCGCGGAGATATCGTTTTCAGGCGAAACCCGATTGGCGGCAACGCACCGCAGGAGATTGTCGCCGCCGGCCTGTCCCACGTGCCAGAGGGGAGAGGTCTGTTTACGCAAATGACCGTTTTGGAGAACCTCGAACTGGGAGCCTACCCGGTGAAAGTACGCTCCCGTACGCAGGTATCGCTGGAGCACGTGTTCACGCTGTTTCCTCGTCTGCGCGAGCGGAGCGGGCAGGTGGCGGGCTCGCTCAGCGGGGGCGAGCAGCAAATGCTGGCGATCGGCCGCGCCGTGATGGCCTGCCCTGCCCTGCTGATTCTGGACGAGCCGTCCATGGGTCTGAGTCCACTGGTGGTCAAAGAGATGTTCAAACTCATCCGCACGCTGAATCAGGACGGCATGACCATCCTTTTGGTGGAACAGAACATTCATCAGGCGCTCCAGATTGCCGACCGTGCCTTCGTGCTGCAGACCGGCCGAATTGTGATGCAAGGTACGGGCAGCGAACTGCTGGCGGATCCGACGATTCGTCAAGCCTACATCGGTAGCCTGGGATAACGACATGCTCGACATACTTTCCTTCCGCCTGTTGGTTGAGTTGCTCATCAACGGCATCCTCTTCGGTGCGATGTATGGCGTGGCCGCGATCGGACTGAGCCTGATCTTCGGCACGATGCGAATCATCTTCATTGCTCAGGGAGCGGTGATCGTGCTCGGCGGCTACGCGGCATACTGGGCATTCAAGCTTCTTGGCGTTGATCCCTACCTGACGCTGGTGCTGCTATGTCCGATTTCGCTGCTGGTGGGGGCCGCCATTTATCAATCGCTGTTCCGGCGCGTCGCAGCACTGGAAGACAAAAATGTCTCGCTGCTGATCGCGGTCGGATTCATGTTCATGCTGCAGAGTCTGATGGCGGCAGTGTGGACGCCCAATCCACGCACCATCAACACCACCTACTCCACAGCCAGCTTCGACATCGCCGGCATACAGATCTCCTATACGCGCCTGATCGGCTTCCTGGTGGCGATCGCCGCCACGTGGATGGTCACGCTGTTCCTGCGCAAGACGATGACTGGCAAGGCGGTACGGGCGGTCTCGGAGAACATGGTGGCGTCCACGCTGGTAGGTATTGCGCCACACCAGGCCAATATGGCCGCATTCGCATTGGGCATCTGTCTGGCCGGCATTGCTGGCTGCACCCTGGCGGCCACCATCACTATCGATCCATATTTTGGATTTCTGCTCAGCCTAAAGGCTTTGATCGCTCTGGCCCTTGGCGGCCTGGGAAATGTGGGCGGCGCGCTAGCGGGTGGCATCCTGCTGGGTGTCATAGAGAGCTATGCGTCATTTTTCCTGCCAGGGTGGGGTGATGCTGCCGGCTATGCCGTGTTTCTGTTGGTACTGATGTTCAGGCCGGACGGATTGTTCGTACGGGCGCTGAAGAAAGTTTAAGTCATGCAAAACCACCGCATGTTGACACTCGGGGTAGTACTGGTGCTTGCATTCGCGTGCGTTCCTTTCATTCCCGGCGCGCCCGACAACTACCTGTTCTTTTTCCTGTTTCTGGTGTTCGTGAACATCACACTGGCGCAGGGCTGGAACCTGGTGGCGGGTTACACCGGGCAAATCAGCCTGGCGCAGCACGCCTTTTTTGGCATTGGCGGCTACGCCACGGCCATCATCTCCACCACCGTCCTGAATGGTGGCCATTTCTATTTCAACCCGGGCACCATGCTCGCCAGCGGGTTGGTGGCCGCACTGTTCGCCGCGCTCATCGGGACTCCCCTGCTGTCCAAGCTGGCAGGAGACTATTTCGCGCTGGGTACGTTGGGTTTTGGAGAAATCATTCGCGTGATACTGGTCAAAGGTGGGAGTGCCACGGGTGGGTCGTTTGGTATTTCGATGTCATCCGAGCCCTTCCAGACTCTCGTGCCTCACTACTGGGTGGGCCTGTTGTTTGCGGTAGGGTCGACTGCGCTAGTCTATGGTTTGGTGCGCTCGCGCATGGGTCTGGCGCTGATGGCGATTCGCGAAGATCAACTGGCCGCCGCCGCGAACGGCGTGAATGTGCTTTTCTACAAGGTAGTAGCGTTCGCCATAGGCGGCTTTCTAGCCGGCTTGGCGGGTAGCCTCTATGCGTTCTATATCTTCTCGGTCAGCCCAGGCGGGTTTCTGAACTTGAATTGGACCCTCTATCCGATTCTGATGTGTGTGATGGGCGGCACCGGCACGATCCTGGGTCCAGTGGTCGGCGCTTTTGTCATGACGGCGGTGTTTTCTGCCGCCAATATCTGGCTGCCCAGCGCGCACCCGATCTTCTCTGGCGCTCTGATCATTGTGGTGATGCTATTCATGCCGAATGGGATTCTCAGGATGAGAGGGGCAAGAGTCGGCGTCAAGCAGGACGCGCAGGAAGGGCTGGCACCAGCCAAGTCCAAGTAAGCCAAACGAGTCGTCAACGATATCAACAAAGGAGATTGACATGAAGAAACGCACAATGCTGAATATGATCGCCGGTGCTGCGGCGACTGCAACACTACCCCGCCTGGCTGTGGCGGCGGCGCCCACCGAGATACTGATCGGCGCTCCAATTTCCATGACGGGCCCGTTGGCGGCCGATGGTCTCGACGAGAAATGGGCCTATGAGCAGGCGGTGGCCGACGTCAATGCGAAGGGTGGTATTTTTATCAAGGCAGCCGGCAAGAAGTTGCCGGCGCGTCTGGTCGTCGCTGATGACCAGAGCGACTCGTCGAAGGTGACTGATGCGATGGAGCGCTTGATCAAGATCGAGAAGACCGACTTGCTGCTCTCAACCCATGGCGGTGATCTCAACATGGCGGGCGCGCTAGCCGCAGAGAAGTACAAGAAGTTTTACCTGATCACGACGCTCTGGCCACACATGTGGTCGCCGAAGAAATTCAAATGGTCGGCATTATGCTTCTACGACGCCGGCGGAGGTGCCGAGGTGCCGTTCAATATCTGGGAGTCGTTGCCGAAGAACGAGCGGCCCACCAAGCCGGCGATCGTGATGGAGGATTCTCCGGATGGCCAGGGCTTCGGCGGCGCGTTCCAGGCCATGGCCAAGAAGCACAAGGTCGACATCGTGCTCAACGAACCGCTGGCCATGGGCGCCAAGGATTACTCTGCCTACATTCTCAAGATGAAGGCCAAGGGTGCGGATGCCATCCTGCTGTTCAGCAACCCGACCGACGCGATCACGCTGGTGCGCCAGATGAAAGAGCAGAACTTCAGCGTGCCATACTTCCACGGCTGGAAAGGTACCTGGACCGGGGAGTTTCACGAGGCTCTCGGCACGGCCTCCGACTACATTCTTGCCGATGGCTTCTGGTCGTCTGACTATCCGTATCCCGGTGCCAAGGAACTGGGCGAGCGCTATGAGCAGAAGTTCAAGAAACAGACAGTCGCTGCCGGTATGTTCTATTCGACCGCCCAGGTGATGCTCAAGGCTATCGAGAACACGGGCTCCCTCGATCCGAAGGTCGTGCGCGACGCCGTGGTGGGCAAGCAGTTCAACGGCACCGTGCAAGGCGACCTGAAGTTCGATGCAAATGGACTCGCGCTGATCAGCAGCTCCGCCAACCAATGGTGGAAGGGGCGCCTGAAGCTGGTTTATCCGCCGGTGAAGGGTGGCTGGCAGGTCAAGATGGCGCCGCCATGGAGTCAGAGAGCCTGATGTATTCTGCGCAGCGTCAGTGACTGCGCTCAGGTGGCACAGGGGCGGCCTGCGCCGCCTGGCGCCGGAAGATAGTGGGCGACACTCCGTACTGGCTCTTGAACAGGCGACAGAAGTGCGCGCTACTGTTGAAGCCCCAGTTGTAGGCGACCTCTGAGACCGACCTGCCAAGCGCGCCTGGCGATTGCAGCGCGGCTTGGCAGCGCTGTAGCCGAGCTTGCCAGATGTAGCGGTCCAGCGAGCAGGCGTCATCCTCGAACACACGGTGCAAGTAGCGCTTGGAGCAGCGCATGTCTTGCGCGATCCGCTCGATCGTCAGGTCCGACTCGCCGAGGTGAGTCTGCACGTACTGCTTGACCCTTGCCTTGAGCACGCTTGGCAGTGTGGCATGCCCGGTGTCGTCGTCTTGATAAGCCGCCAGTGTGGAGGCCAGCAGTCCTACAACTGTTTCGCTCAAGGGCTGTCCCACCCCGTCACTCAGCGTGACCAGTTGCTCAGACAGTGACTGCAAAAATGATCCCAGCACCGCATGCAGGCCGATGACACTGTTTGAATGGGCCTGACAGTTATGGAGACTAGGGACCTTGACGCCTTTTAGCAGGGTCCGTGGAATCTGCACCACCAGCAGCGAAGTGCGTTCATGATTGGTGATGGAATAGGAAACGCGTGGGTCGTAAAGGCACCAGTCACCACGCTTCAAATGCGCACTGTCGTCTTTCTGGACGATGTCGGCGCGCCCCTCCAGCTGCTGTACCAGCTTGTACATGTCGCCTGTCGGCGCTTCGCTGCAGTGGGCGCTGCGCTGGATGCGATGCGCCGGCCCGTCAATGCGGAACATCCGCACGTTGCCGACCGGAAACACCGAAAACTCCGCATCCAGCGGCTCGTCGTTGAGGCATTCGACCTCCAGGTCGCCAAAATATGCACGATTGATTTCATTCCAGTGGACGGCGCGATCATTTGGATGTTCGCGGCGCGTGGTGAAGTGAATGTGTTGCATGCTGACCTCATAGACGCGAGACGGCCTGGAAACCCTCGGCGCCGGAGGCCTGCGCCTTCGGGATCGCGCGGCCGTCCTGTGGCGTGACGGGAAGGATGACGTTGATTTGCCCGGTGGCGGACGAGCCAAAATACGGGGTGATCACCTCGGCTTTGCCGTCGTACGCCGACCAGCCCAGGGCGCCCAACACCATGGCAGTGTCGTGCATGAAGCCCTCGCCGTGGCCCTTGGCGGCGTACTCGGGCAACATGGCGCAGAAGTCGGCCCACTCACCATCCTGCCACATCTGCACCACCTCGTGGTCCAGTCGCTCCAGGAAGGGGCTCCAGATGCGATCGGCGAACTGCGGCGCCAAGCCGTTCTGCGCAAAGCGGTGCGACAGCGAGCCGCTGGCGAGGAAGGCCACGGTGCCGTCGTAGTGATCTTCCACCGCGAGGCGCATGGCCCAGCCCAGGCGGGCGCTGTCGTTGAGATAGTGGCTGGTGCACAGGGCCGAGACGCAGATCGCCTTGAAGTGTAGGTCCTCATTCATGTAGCGCATCGGCACCAGCGTGCCGTACTCCGGGCCCAACGTGGTGGAATCGTGCGCCAGCGTCTCCACACCCCACTCATTGCACACCCGCGCCAGCAGTTTGCCCAGCGCCGGGTTGCCCGGGACCTCGTAGGGCATGTTGCTGATGAAGTGTGGCAACTCGTTACTGGTGTACACGCCTTTGAAGTGCGGCGCGCAGTTCAGGTGGTAGCTGGCATTGACCAGCCAGTGGGTATCGAACACCACGATGGTGTCCACGCCCAGATCTCGGCAGCGCCGGCCGATTTCCTTGAGGCCGTCGATGGCGGCTTGCCGGCTGCCCTTGCGCGGGCCATCCAGCTCGCTCAGGTAAAGCGAGGGCACGTGGGTGATTTTGGCGGCGAGTGCAAGCTGGCCCATGGTGTTCTTCCTTTAGGTAGCTCAGGTATCGAGCATGATGTGGCCCTTGCGGATCACCTCGGCGTACTTGGCGATCTCGCTGTCGATGAAGGCGGCGAACTGCTCGGGCGTACCCGACAGCGACGCGATGCCGCCCTCGTGGAATGCCTCCACCACGGCCGGCGCGGCCAAGGCGCGGCCGACCTGTGCGTTCATGTGCTGCACTACGGTGTCGGGCGTGGCGGCGGGCGCCAGCAGACCGTTCCAAGAGTTCGATTCGACGGGTACACCCTGTTCGACCAGCGTGGGGATGTCAGATGCATACTGCGAGCGCTTTTTCGTTGCCATACCCAGCGCCACCAGCTTGCCGGCGCGGATCTGGCTACGGAACTCGGGCCAGTTGCCGAACATCATCGTCACCTGGCCGCCCAGCAGGTCG
Organism: Rhodoferax sp.; assembly: GCA_039923645.1. Classification (GTDB taxonomy): domain Bacteria; phylum Pseudomonadota; class Gammaproteobacteria; order Burkholderiales; family Burkholderiaceae_C; genus Rhodoferax_A. The sequence goes on along the minus strand of JBDTCK010000114.1, from coordinate 6,380 downwards.
ATCAGCGCCGGGCCCTGGCCCTTATAGGGTACATGCACGATGTCAATGCCCATCTGCTGCTTGAGTTCCTCGCCCGCCAAGTGTGCCGAGGTGCCGTTGCCGAAGGACGCGAAGCTGAGAGTCCCGGGTTTGGCTTGGGCCGCACGGCGCAGGTCGGCCAGCGATTTCAGGCCACTGGCAGGATAGGTCGCAAGCACATGCTCCGACATGCCCATCAGCGCCACCGGACGCAGGTCCTTGTGCGTGTCGTAGGGCAGCTTCGGCCGCAGCGTCTGGTTGACACAAAAGCTGTTGGCCACTGTGACGAAGCTGTAGCCGTCCGCAGGAGACTTGGCGACGAAGTCCACGCCGATCACGGTGCCGGCGCCAGGCTTGTTGTCTACGATGACGGATTGGCCCAGTGTCTTGGCCAGTTGGGTGGCGACCAGGCGCGTGACATAGTCGGTAGTGCCGCCCGGCGGGAAGGGTACCACCAGGTGAACGGGCTTGGCCGGCCAGGCGGGGGACTGCGCATCGGCGAACAACGGCCACGCGCCAAGCGCGGCGCCGGAGCGCAGCAGGTTGCGACGGGAAAGGGGGCTCATCAATCAAATCTCCTTGTTCTCGTTGGATCTCACACGCCCCAATGCGGTATGTGGTGACTGCCTAGCGAGACCGCCACATTCTTCGGCTCGCAGAACACCTCGTAGCTCCAGCTGCCGCCTTCGCGGCCGGTGCCTGATGCCTTGGTGCCTCCGAACGGCTGGCGCAAGTCGCGCACGTTCTGGCTGTTCACGAAGCACATGCCCGCCTCGACAGCGGCGGCCACGCGGTGCGCGCGGCCGAGGTTCTCGGTCCAGACATAACTCGACAGGCCATACTGGATGTCGTTGGCCTGCGCAATGGCGTCGGCCTCATCCTTGAATGGAATCAGGCAGGCCACGGGGCCGAATATTTCCTCCTGCGCGATGCGCATGCGGTTGTGCACATCAGCGAACACCGTGGGCAGCACGTAGTTGCCGCGTTGAACGCGCTGCGGCAACTCCGGTGTGCCGAGCCCACCGCACAAGAGCGTCGCGCCTTCCTTGGCTCCGAGTTCGATGTAGCTGCGTACCTTGGCCAGATGGCCCTGCGAAATCATCGGGCCCACAATGGTCTTCTCATCAAGCGGGTCGCCTACCGTGATGCGCTTCGCGCGTTCGGCGAACTTCCCCGCAAAGTCGGCGTAGATAGACTGCTGCACCAGGATGCGGCTGCCCGCGGTGCAGCGTTCGCCGTTGTTGGAAAAGATCATGAACACGGCGGCGTCGAGTGCGCGGTCCAGATCCGCGTCGTCGAAGATCACGAACGGGCTCTTGCCCCCGAGCTCCATGCTGAATTTCTTCAGTCCGGCGGCCTGCACGATGCGGTTGCCCGTGACGGTGGAGCCGGTGAACGAGATGGCGCGCACGTCCGGATGAGTACACAGCGGCTCGCCCGCGTCGCGGCCGGTGCCGTGCACGATGTTCAGCACGCCGGGCGGAATGCCGGCCTCAATCGCCAGCTCGCCCAGGCGGGCGGCGCTCAAAGGCGACAGCTCGCTCATCTTGAGAACCGCGGTGTTGCCGAAGGCAAGACACGGCGCGACCTTCCAGGTGGCCGTCATGAAAGGCACGTTCCACGGGCTGATGAGCGCGCACACGCCGGTGGGGTGGAATAGCGTGTAGTTCAGGTGCGTGGCGGTCGGGTAGGTGTGACCATCGACGCGCGTGCACATCTCGGCAAAGTAGTAGAAGTTGTCGGCCGCCCGCGGAATCAGCTGCTTGCCGGTCTGCGCAATCACCTGACCGCAGTCGTCGGTCTCTGTCCGGGCGATCTCGGGCACGTGCGCGGCAATCAGGTCGCCGAGCTTGCGCACCAGTTTCGCGCGCTCGGGCGCGGGCAGGCCGGCCCATTTCGGAAACGCCGCCTTGGCGGCGGCGACAGCCGCGTGCACCTCGGCCTCGCCGCCCGAGGCGACTTCGGCCAGCACATCCTGCGTGGCCGGATTGACGGTTTCGAAATAGTCGCGGCCAGAGACCGGCTTGCCGTTGATCAGATGGTCGATTCTCATGCTGTGCCTTGTTCGATGGTGTTTATCAATGCGCCTAGGCCTTCAATTTCCGTGACGATGACATCGCCCGGCCGGCAATCCACCACGCCGTCCGGCGTTCCGGTGAGGATCAGGTCGCCCGGCTGCAGCGTCATGAAGCTGCTGAAGTATTCGATCAAAAAAGGCACGTCGAAGATCATGTCGCGCGTATTGCCCGACTGGGTGACCTTGCCATTCACCGAGGTTTGCAGCGCTAGCGCCATTGGATCGGGTACGTCGGCCGCATCGACCAGCCAGGGACCGAGCGGAGTGCAGGTGTCGCGGTTCTTCACGCGCAGATTCGGGCGGTACCAGTTTTCCAGGTAGTCGCGGATGGCGTAGTCGTTGGCGACTGTGTAGCCCGCGATGAAGTCGTATGCGTCGTCGCGCTTCACTTTCCTGGCAGTGCGGCCAACCACCACCGTGAGCTCGCATTCATAGTGCATGAATTGCACGCCGCCCGGTCGCCGCGTGAACGCACGGTGGCCGGTCAGGGCGCCGTCGCCCTTGAGAAACACCAGTGGCTCCTCGGGCGCCTTGAAGGCCAGCTCCTTCGCGTGATCGGCGTAGTTCAGGCCGAGCGCGAAGATGGTGCGTGGGCGCGGCGTGGGTGTCAGCGGCGTGAGCCAAGTGAGCTCGTGCTGGGGGATGACGCGCCCGTCGTCCAGTAGCACCGCGGCATCCGGTTGGCCTTTGAGGTCGTGGCTGGTGCCGTGCTGTTCGCGGCCGTCGCACATGACGCGGGCGTGCTTCATGCGGCCTCCGGTACGAGGGTGTTGCGCAGGGTCTCGAAGCCCGACGCCGAGATCTCGATGCGGTCACCCGCGCGCGCCAGCGGCCGGCCCGCATCGCAGCCCAGCATCAAGACATCGCCGAGGTTCAGCGTCATGAAGTCGCTCACATCGGCCAGCAGTTGCGCCGCATTGCGCACCAGATTTGCAAAGTCCACCGACTGCCTGAGTGCGCCGTTGACGTGCACGGCCAGGGTGAAGCGCGCCGGGTCGCCAGCGGCCTGCGCGGCCACGCAGGCCGGGCCCACGCCCAGAAAGCCGTCCAGGCATTTGTATTTGACCGGCGGCCGGTAGAAGCTCGTATGTTGAACCGACAGGTCGTTCATCAGCACATAACCCGCTACGTATTTGAGAGCGTCACCGGCTTTGACCGCCTGAGCATCCTGCCCCATAACCATGGCAATCGTGGCGCCGATCTCGACCTGCGGCACGCTCGCGGGCACCGCGATGGCGGTGCCCGACGCGCTCCAGGTGTTGGCAGGCTTGATGTACAGGATGGGTGCCTTGGGCGGCGCCTTGTAGGGCGGCTCGTTCATCTGGGGCGCCAGCGCCTGCCGCTCGGCGCGAAAGTTCAGCAGCACGCCGTACACAGTGCCCGACGGCATGAAAGGAGTCCTGTCACTCATGGTTGCTCCAGTTCAATCACGGTATCGAGCAGAGCGTACAGCTGCGCCAGTTTCTGTTTCCCCAAGGATTTCTCCATCCATGCGTAGTGCGTCTCGATCGTCTGCGACAGCTTGCTCACCAGTCGCAGACCCTTCGCCGTAGCTTCGACCACGGTGCGGCGCTGGTCCTCGGAATCGCGCTCGCGGTGGATCAGCCCGTCGCGCTCCATGCGCGCGAGCACGCCGGTCAGGCTGGGGCCGAGGATGAAGGCCTCGCGCGCCACGCGCCCGGTGTCCACCATGCCGTGCTCGCCCAGCACGCGCAGTACGCGCCATTGCTGGTCGCTCAGCGCGTGCGCGCGCAAGCTCGGGCGGGTGTGCGCCATCACCGACTCGCGCGCTTGCAACAGCAGTCGGGGCAAATTGCGGTGAACGAAGGAAGTGCTCATGGCGAGAAGAATTTATTTAATATATTAAATGATTCCAGGATTTGCGCAAGCAAAACTCCTGCGCAGAAGGTGCGGGTAAACCCGCGCTGTCTGCCTGTACAGTTATATTCGCGCCATGGCCAAAGACAAAACCGTTTACACCTGCAACGAGTGCGGTGGAACGACCCCCAAGTGGCTGGGCAAATGTCCACACTGCAATGCCTGGAACACACTAATCGAATCGGTGGCTGAAAGCGCCCTGCCGGCCAAAAACAGGTTTGCCTCGCTGGCCAAGACCGCCGAAGTCGCCACTCTGGGCGACATCGATGCCGTCGACATGGCTCGCACACCCACGGGTCACGAAGAGCTGGACCGTGTGCTGGGCGGCGGCATGGTCGAAGGGGGCGTCGTGTTGATCGGTGGCGATCCGGGCATCGGCAAATCCACCCTGCTGTTGCAGGCGCTCGATTCGCTGCAGCGCAGCGGGCAAAACACCCTGTACGTGACGGGCGAAGAAAGCGGCGCCCAGGTGGCGCTGCGCTCGCGCCGCCTCGGCCTGGGGCACTCGCAGGTGAAGGTGCTGGCCGAAATCCAGCTGGAGCGAATTCTGGCCACGCTGGAGGCCACGCAGCCCGACATCGCGGTCATCGACTCCATTCAGACGGTGTACTCGGACCAGCTCACGTCGGCCCCCGGCTCCGTGGCGCAGGTGCGCGAATGCGCGGCCCACCTGACGCGCGCCGCCAAGGCTTCGGGCGTCGCCATTGTGCTGGTCGGCCATGTCACCAAGGAAGGCGCGCTGGCCGGGCCGCGCGTGCTGGAGCACATGGTCGATACCGTGCTGTATTTCGAGGGCGACACGCATTCGAGCTTTCGGCTCGTGCGCGCCATCAAGAATCGCTTTGGCGCGGTCAACGAGATCGGCGTGTTTGCCATGACCGAGCGCGGCCTCAAGGGCGTCTCTAACCCGAGCGCGATTTTTCTCTCGCAGCACAGCGAACCGGTGCCCGGCAGCTGCGTCATGGTGACGCTGGAGGGCACGCGCCCGATGCTGGTGGAACTCCAGGCGCTGGTGGACAGCGGCGGCCCGAGCCCGCGGCGCCTGTCGGTGGGCCTGGACCGGGATCGACTGGCCATGCTGCTGGCCGTGCTGCACCGCCACGCGGGCATCGCCTGCATGGACCAGGACGTGTTCGTCAACGCGGTGGGTGGCGTGCGCATCAGCGAGCCGGCCGCCGACCTGGCCGTGATGCTCGCCATCACGTCGAGCCTGCGCGGCAAGCCGTTGCCCAAGGGCTTCATCGCGTTTGGCGAGGTTGGGCTGGCGGGTGAGGTGCGCCCCGCGCCGCGCGGCCAGGAGCGACTGCGCGAAGCGGCCAAACTGGGCTTCAGCATGGCGGTGGTGCCCAAGGCGAATGCGCCAAAGAAAGGGTCCAAGGACTTCGAAGGACTCACCATTCATGCCGTGGAGCGCATCGAACAGGCCATCGACGTGGCGCGCAGCCTGCAGACCTGAGCATGCGCTCTGCATAAGCATTTACCACACAGTCTGGCGGCCGGGAACCCTGAGAAAATGGGGCGATGAATTTTCAAAGAATCCTGATTCCTGTGGGCGGCGTGGTGCTGGTCGCGGCGGCCTATCGCTCCTTTGGTTGGCAGGGCGTTGCGATTGCGACGGGTGCTCTCGCCATGTGGCTGCTGCTGCACTTCAACCGCGTGATTCGGGTGCTCAAAAGAGCAGCCGACCACCCGGTCGGCCATGTGGGCAGTGCAGTCATGCTCAACGCCAAACTCAAGCCGCGCATGGCGTTGCTGCACGTGGTCGCCATGACCCGGGCGCTGGGATCGCTCCAGAGTCCCAAGGACAGCCAGCCCGAGCTGTATCGCTGGACCGACGGCACGCAGTCGCACGTCACCTGCGAGTTTCGGGACGGCAAGCTGAAGTCATGGACCCTGGTGCGACCGCAGCAGGGTGATGAGGCCCCGGCGGACGGCGCCGCTGGCCCGGCCCCGTAAAATCGGGTTTTTGCAGGATTTGCACCGCACACTGACAAGGAAACACCTATGAGTCCCCAACCCTCTTCAATGGCCGATCGCGACGGGAAAATCTGGATGGACGGCGAAATGGTGGACTGGCGCGACGCCAAAATTCACGTGCTGACCCATACCCTGCACTATGGCTGCGGCGCTTTCGAGGGCGTGCGCGCGTACAACACGGTCAACGGCACGGCCATCTTCCGCCTCGAAGACCATACCGAGCGGCTGCTCAACAGCTGCAAAATCCTGCGCATGAAGGTTCCCTTCGGCAAGGAGGCGATCATGGAAGCGCAAAAAGCCGTGGTACGCGAGAACAAGCTCGAGAGCTGCTACCTGCGCCCGCTGACCTGGATCGGCGACAAGAAGCTGGGCGTCTCGCCCAAGGGCAATGACATTCACATCATGGTGGCGGCCTGGGCCTGGGGCGCCT